>JANMWT010000031.1:0-4557 GCA_031394145.1 Alphaproteobacteria bacterium
AGTCTCAGATGCGGAACTCGCCAGCGTGAAGCTATCGCCGCACGACTTCCACGGCGAGTGGAACTACACCATCACGCCACACAGGGTGCGTCTCGAAAAACGAAAACCTAATTGACTGAGTTATTTATGGACAAGCCCTAAGGGGCTTTGCCCCCTCTGCCCAGGTCATGACGTCAAGCTCGGCTTGCGCAAGGCGGTTCACTCCGCCATTCGTCATAAACCTGCCTAAACGCGAAGGCCGTCTGCGCCCTCACCTGCCGCCCGGCAGGTCCTTGTAGGCGACGCCCTTGTCGACGCGGACATCCTGCGGCAGGCCGAGCACGCGCTCGGCGATGATGTTGCGCAAGATTTCGTCCGTGCCGCCGGCGATGCGCAGGCCAGGCGCCCACATGTAGGCGTTGTGGAAGGCGCCCTGCATCGGCGCCAGGGCGGGATCGCTGATGATGCCGAAATGGTCCTCCGCTTCGATCGCGGCGTTTCCGATATCCTGCATGCGATTGGCGTTGAGGATCTTGCCGATCGAGGATTCGGGGCCTGGCGTCTGGCCCTTTGAGAGCGCCGTCATCGTGCGGTATTTGCCGAGCGTGTAGCCCTCGGCGCTGACATACCAATTGGCCAGCCTTTCGCGGAATGCCTGATCTTGAATGAGCGCGCCTTTTCCAGAGGGCGAGGGCGTGTTGCGCGCGAGTTCGAGCATCTCGCCGTATTCAGGGCCGGCCGACCCGCCGACGGCAAGGCGTTCATTCATCAGGGTCACGAGAGCGACATTCCAGCCAGCGCCGACCTCACCGAGCCGCTCGGCGTCCGAGATACGGACATCGTTGAAGTAGACCTCGTTGAAGTTGGAGCCCCCTGACATCTGGTGGATGGGGCGGACTTCAACACCAGGCGCCTTCATGTTCAAGACGAACATCGTCAGCCCCTTGTGTTTTTCCTTCTCCGGATTGGTGCGGGCGAGCAGGATGCCATAATCGGAATAGTGGGCGCCGGACGTCCATACTTTTTGACCGTTGATCACCCAGTCCTCGCCATCCCTCATGGCGCGGGTCTTGAGGCCGGCGACGTCTGAACCTGCGCTCGGTTCTGAGAACAGCTGGCACCAGATTTCTTCACCGCGCAGCGCCGGGCCGACATAGCGCTTCACCTGGGCCGGCGCATGAAACGCGATCACCGTCGGGATGCACATGCCAAGGCCAATGGCGAACGGGCCGACCGGCGCCTGAAATTTCTGTTCCTCTTGCCCAAAGATGACCGAGAAAATCGGCGGAAGCTCGCGGCCGCCGACGTCCTTCTTCCAGGTGAGGCCGGCATAGCCCGCCGCGGCCTTCTTCGCCTGATAGGCCTTTGCCGCGTTGAGCCCGTCGGGCCCATCGATGCGAACCAGGGTCTTGGCGTTGGGCGCGCCAAGCGTCTTTTCCAGCCAGGTGCGAACTTCGGCGCGGAAATCGGCTTCTTCAGGGGCGTCGTTGAAATCCATGATTGATCCCCTCAGGCTGCATTCTTGAGTTCAAGGCGGCGCACGAGCTTTTCCTTCCACACACCGGGACCGCCAGCCTGGACGGCAAGCAGCTTGGCGCGCCGATAAAACAGGTGGCAGTCGACCTCCCAGGTGAAGCCCATCCCGCCATGCGCCTGGATGTTTTCCTTGGCGGCGAAGTAGTAGGCGTCACTGGCGGCGATGCGGGCGGCCGCGGCGGCGAGCGGGAGCTGTGCGGAATCCGTCGAAAGCGCCCATGCGCCATAATAGGCGTTCGAGCGACCAAGTTCGATGGCGATGTAGACGTCGGCCAGCTTGTGCTTGATCGCTTGGAATGAGCCGATCTGGCGCGAGAAGGCGTAACGGTTCTTGGCGTAATCAACCGCCATGTCGAGGCACGCCTGGGCGCCGCCCAGTTGCTCAAAAGCGATGAGAACAGCGGCGCGATCGAGCACCGCTTCGGCAAGCCGCCAACCCTCTCCGGCCTTGCCGAGACGTTCGGCGCTTACCTTGTCGAAGGTGAGTCTGGCGTGACCGCGAGTGGGGTCGAGTGTGGCGAGTGTTTCGCGTTTGACGCCGGTCTGGCGCAGATCAACGATGACCAGCGAGAGGCTCTGCCCTTCGCGAGCGAGGACCACCGCGTGACTTGCGATGTCGCCGTCGGTGACGGGAATTTTCACCCCGGAGAGCTTCGAGCCGTCGAAGTTTGCCTCGATCGAGGACGGCGAGGGAGCTCCCGGACCTTCAGAGATTGCGAACGCTCCGATCAGTTCGCCGCTGACGAGCCGAGGGAGCAAGGATTTCTTCTGCGCATCCGAGCCGGAGGCAAGGATGGCTTCCGCGAAAAAGTAGATGGTCGAGGAAAAGGGAATGGGCGCAACCGCGCGGCCAAGCTCTTCGGCCAGAACGCAGAGTTCGAGACCGCCAAGACCCAGACCACCGTGTTCCTCGGGAATGGCGACGCCAAGCCAGCCCTGCTCGGCGACCCCCTTCCAGAGCGCAGCGTCGTAGGATTTATCGGCGGTGTTGAGGACGTCGCGAACCGCCTTGCGGCTCGATTTCTCATCGAGAAATTTCCGCGCCTGATCACGGAGCATCTTCTGGTCGTCGGAAAAGTCGAAGTTCATGAACGCGCCCTCCCGAGGCGATTTCCCGTCACCTTAGCGCGAACGTCAGGTCTGACTAGATGCGCGTCGCACGATTGGCCCAGAAGGGGTCGCGCAACTTCCGCTTGAAGATCTTGCCCGAATCCTCGCGCGGCAGATCGGCGCTGAAGTCGATGGTCCTCGGGATCTTGAACCCAGAGAGATGCGGCTTGAGAAATGCCTTTACGTCAGCCTCCGAGAGACCCGCATTTGCCTGCGGTTGAACGACCGCATGGACGGCCTCGCCATACTCATCGTCCGGAACGCCAAAAACGGCGCAGTCGGCGACCCCTGGCATGCGGTGGAGGACAGCTTCGATTTCCGCCGGATAGATGTTGACGCCGCCGGAGATGATCATGTCCTTGGCGCGGTCGCAGAGATAGAGGTAGCCGTCGGCGTCGAAATAGCCGATGTCGCCCGGCGCGATCAGTCCGGCCTTCTCTGAGGCGACCCGCTTGGCATGATCCTTATGGTAGGTGAAGTCGGCGACGCCGGGGAATTTGGCGACGACTTCGCCGATCTCGCCGGCTGGCAGCGTGTTGCCCTGCGTATCGATGACCCGGACGTCGGCGCCGGCCAGCGGCTTGCCGACTGTGCCCGGGTGCGAGAGCCATTGTTCGGAGTTGCAGAACACGACGCCGCCGGTTTCGGTCGCCCCATAGTATTCGTAGATCACCGGTCCCCACCATTCGATCATCGCCCGCTTGGTTGGCGCAGGACATGGCGCGGCGGCGTGAACCACGAATTCAAGCGAGGAGAGATCGTATTTCCGCTTGACCTCGTCCGGCAGCTTGAGCAACCGGTTGAACATGATCGGAACCATGTGGATGTGCGTAATCCGCAGGTCCTGGATCATCCCAAGAAGTTCTTCAGGATCGAAGCGGGCCTCGAGATGAAGAGTTGCCCCGATGCGCGCGGCGACGAGCCCGTAGGCATTGGGCGCCGAATGATACATCGGACCGGTCATGACGCTGATGATCTTGTCCGGGGCTCGGGTGGCGAAGCCGAAGATGAGGGCGAGGTTGCGCAGGCCGAATTCATATTGCTCGGGGGTTGGCTGCGAGCGGCGAACACCCTTGGGATGACCGGTCGTTCCCGATGTGTAGATGATCGTGCCCGGCGGCGGCTTGGGCGGGGCCTGGAAGGGCGCAAACCCTTCCAGCCAGTCGGACCAGTTGGTCAAATCCCCCGGCACGGCGCGCGCCTCGGGGGCGATACCGTAGGCGTCGCCGATTTCAGGAGGCGTCGGAACCACAAGGATGATCACGCCAGGAGGTATCGCGGCGCGAATGGACCCGAGAAGATCAGCGTGGACCAGAACAACCTTCGCCCCGGAATTCTCGAAGATATAGCGCGCTTCTTCCGCCGTGCCGTGCCAATTCACCGGTGTCGGGTAGGCGCCGAGCAGGCCAACTGCTGTGCTGGCTTCGAAGAACGCCAGATCGTTGCGCAAAAACAGGGCGACAATGTCTCCGGCTACAACGCCGAGGCTTGCAAGCCCCGAAGCCGCGCGAGCCGCCCGCTCGCTCATGCCAGCCGTCGTCAGGCGACGGGCGCCGCTTACGATCTCGCCCAACGCGATCCTCCCTTGAAGTCCGATCCGGTTCATCCGGATACTGTCTCGTCGTGCTCAGGTCTTCGCAGTGTAGCGCACACCCAGCTTGCGGATGGCGTGGACAAAATTGTTCGGGGCGATGTCAATCTCACCGGACCATTCGATATCCGGCAGTCGAACCAAAAGCTGACGATAGGCTTCCTCCAGCTGGATTTGCGCCACCCGCTTGCCAAGGCAGACGTGTGGACCATAACCGAAGGCAATGTGCTTGTTGGCGTTCGGCCTCGCAACATCCAGCCTGTCGGCATCGTCAAACACCGAAGCATCGCGGTTGGCGGCGCCATAATACATGATGACTTTTTCGCCTTCGGCGATCTTCT
>JANMWT010000051.1:0-5075 GCA_031394145.1 Alphaproteobacteria bacterium
CAACCCCCGGCGCCGGCAGCAGGGCCACCCCGGGGACCAGCACCCCCACCCGCACCAGCACCAGGACGCGCGGCCGGCCGAGCGGCCGGACGAGCGGCCGGACGAGCGGCCGGACGAGCGGCCGGACGAGCGTCTGGGCCAGAAGGGTCGCTAACGACTTGATCAAACCGATCTCCCGTAACCTGCCCTCGGGGGCGATGAGGCCCACGACGGTCTAGATAGGCCCGTTTTTCGGGGCTTGCAGCGAATATCGGGGGTGGCCGGGGGAGGTCCACCCCCCCTCGCCTTAACGTGAGAGACCCGTGCTGCCCCCTTGTCCGGCGAGCCCGATGAGCCCGGTTCGGGGAGGCGAACCCCTCAACTGGTCGGGAGCGGGCCGCCCAGGCGGCGCATGGCCCGCTGGATCACCTTTTGCCAGTTCATCAACGAAACCATGTGGGCGTAAACGGCAGCAAGGGCGCCGGTCGCCCGGATGTCCTCGAACTGGGCTGCCGCCAGGTTGTTGAGGCCCTCTTCCGAGATCGCATAATAGTCGGCGATCTTCTGGGCCTCGCCGGGGTTGCCGGAGGCGTCGCGGGGGGTGAAGGAAACGGTTTTGGGCTCAAACAGGCCCGCCTTGTCGAACATTTCGACGAATTCCACCGTCGCCCGGCGCTGGCGTTCGAATTCCTTGCAGAACTCAACTGCGTCCTGGGTGAATTTCGACGGTTCATCGCCCTCGAACAGCGGCACGTCGGGCTTGTCCGAGATCATCGCCGCGTCACGATCGATGCACAACAGCAGGCGATCGCTCTGGGGATCGGCTGCGAAGACGAACGGATAACGGCGAGCGAAGGCCGGGATATAGGCATCCGGGTCGGGATTGCCGGCCGCATCGACATATTCGTTCTCGTTCTGACGCACGCCCATCACCGCCACCGGGGTCTTCTCGGCGCCGACGAAAATGATCGGAAAACAGGTGGCGACCAGGCCAAACTCGCTCACCGTGACCGGCACGGCGTGGGCGGTCTTGAGAAACGAAAAGGGCGCCGCAATCTGCTTGACCCCGAGGTTACGGTGACGTTCGAGAGACAGCGGCTCGGGGCGCTTGTAGAAAAGCACCTGTCCGGTGAGTTCCGGTTGGTTCGCCCCCGTGGCGCCGTTTTCCATTTGCTCACTCCTGCCTGAATACTTGTCTGCTTGATGCTGGGCGGTCCTTATCGGAAATACAATCCGATCTCAACTAAGCGATTCTTCTAAAAGCAGAGGACTTGATAATGCCCTCGAGGCCCGTCGCGCTTGGGGTTTTCGCGCTGGTTCTGAGCCTGGGCGCCTGCGCGCCGGCTGCGGTCAACACCGATGCGATGGTCTATGCCCTGGTCGGGAATCTTGGCCAGGCCGAACTGCGCCGGTCGCCCGAGCGGGCGGCGCAGGTGGGGATTTCGCAAGAAGCGTTCGGCCTCCCCTACGATAGCCTGTTGGATGACCGTTCGCTTTCGGCGAGCGAGCGGGTCAAAGCCGACCGGCTTGAAGCCTTTGGAAGCCTGCAGGCGCTCAACCGCTCCACCCTGTCACGCGATGCGATCCGGCAGCTCGATGCAGCCACCTTTCTTATGGACACGGCAAGCCGGGTCGGCAGCTATGGCTATGGCTATGTCAATTTGGGGTGGGCGAGCCCCTATCTGATCAGCCAGTCGGACGGCGATTATCAGGATCTGGTCAAGTTCCTCACCGCCCACGCCCGTGTCACCTCGCGGGCGAGCGCCGAGGCCTGGCTGGCGAGACTGCATCATGTCGGCCGGTCGATCGACGATGAGCGGCGGCGCTTCGAGGTCGACGTCGAAGCCGGCGCCGCCCCGTCCCGCGCCATCCTGCAGAGGACGCTCGACAAGGCGAAGACCTTGCAGGTCGACGATCCCCGGAACCACCCGCTGGTGACCTATTTCTCCGAGGCGCTGTCGCAGATCGCCGATCTGCCGGAAGCCGACATCACACGCTTTGCGGATCAGGCGGCCGGCGTGGTCAAGAGCGACATCAAGCCGGCCAACGCCAGGCTGATCGTTGACCTCGAGAAGGCGCTGAAGACCGCCGTGGTTGAGCCTGGCGTATGGCGCCTGCCCAAGGGCGAGGCCTACTACCTTGAGCTTCTCCATCTTTACACCTCAACCGACCTGACACCCGATCAGATCCATGCCCTCGGCGTGAAGCAGGTCGAGCTGATCACGGCGCAGATTGACTTGCTGCTGGCGGCGCAGGGCAAGGCCGACGGAACCGTCGGCGAGCGGATGGCGGGGCTGGCGGCCGACCCGATCAATCTTTATCCCGACACGCCGGAGGGCGAGACGGCGCTGACCGAGGCGATCAACGCGCGGATCAAATGGGCCGAGACCAACCTCTCGAAACTGGTGGGCGTCGGACCGCAAAAGCCGGTGGAGATCCGCCGGGCGCCGGAGTTGTCGCAGGACACCGCGCCGACCGGGTATTACAAGGCAGGCGCCCTGGACGGCTCGCGGCCAGCGACCTTCAACATCAATCTCAAATCGACGGCGGCGCTGCCAATCTTCAGCCTGCCGACGCTCGCCTATCATGAGACGATCCCCGGCCATCACCTGCAGGCCGGGGTGGCGCGCGAACGCGCCAATCCGCCAACCCTGTTCCTGCTCGCCAGCTTCACCGGCTTTTCCGAAGGCTGGGGCGTTTATGCAGAGGATCTCGCCGATGAGGTTGGCGCCTATAAGGACGACCCGCTGGGCAAGCTCGGCTATCTCCAGTCACTGCTCCTGCGCGCCGCACGGCTGGTCGCCGACACCGGCATTCACCATGACAAATGGAGTCGCGAGCAGGCCGTCGACTATATGACCGCGACCACCGGCCTGCCGCGCGCCGCGATGGAGAATGAAGTCGATCGCTACACGATTTGGCCAGGCCAGGCCTGCGCCTACATGGTCGGCCGCGAGAAGATCCGCGCACTGCGCAAGCAGGCTGAAACCGAGCTCGGCGCCAGGTTTGATCTGAAGGCTTTTCACGACGTGCTACTGGTCGGCGGCGGCCGGCCGCTTGGCGTGGTCGAAGCGGATGTCCGTGACTGGGTCGCTTCGCGCAAAGCGGGTCCAGCAACCCCCGCCCGACCCAGCTGAGGGCAGTCTCACTGCCGTTCGCGGCAGGCGCCAATGCTCGAATTGCGACGCGACAGGGTCCCAAACCCGCCCCAATCGGCGCGCGGCATGACCGCACACAATCAGGGGACTCACATGAAACACAGTGTCTTCGTCCTGCTCGCGGCCGCATCGGCCGTGACCATCGCCGCCTGCACCAGCCAGGACCAGAGCGTAAGCCAGGCGCGAACGGATGGTCCGACCAAGGCGGTCGAGAAACCAGAACTCGCCGCCTCCAAGGACGCCGCCTCCAAGGACAAGGTGACCGTCACCGGACAAAGGGCCGCCGGAAAGCCATCCGAAGGACGCATCGATCAGCTCTACGCTGAGGCGCCGCCTGCCCCGCCGCCGCCGCCTTCAGCCTCCGCCCCTTATCCTGCGCCTGTCTATCGCGCCGCTCCCGTGGTCGGTTTTGACGGCGGTTCGATCGCCCAGTCCTATCCCCAGCCCCGTCCCGGCGACGTCGACCGCGAAAGATACGAGCACAAGGACATCAATCGGGTGAAGCTGGTGGCCGAAGAGCCGGTCTCGACCTTCTCGATCGATGTCGACACCGCCGGCTACGCCAATGTCCGACGCTTCCTCAACAACGGCGTCCTGCCGCCCAAGGACGCGGTTCGGATCGAGGAACTGGTCAATTATTTCGACTATGACTACGCCCTGCCCGACTCCAAGGCCGTCCCGTTCTCGACCTCGGTGCAGCTTGCACCCTCGCCCTGGGGCCATGGCCGCGAACTGATGCGCATTGGCGTACAGGGCTACGACATTCCCCGCGACCGCCGTCCGCCGCTGAACCTCACCCTGCTGCTTGACACCTCAGGCTCGATGAACCCTGAGGATCGACTGCCGCTGGCGATCAAGTCGCTGAAACTCCTGATCGACCAGCTCGGCAAGGACGACCACGTCGCGATCGTCGCTTACGCCGGGTCTGCCGGCGAGGTGCTTGAGCCGACCAGCGGCGCCGACAAGGCCAAGCTCATAGCCGCGCTCGATCGCCTGCACGCGGGCGGCTCGACCGCAGGCGGAGAGGGCCTCCGCCTAGCCTACGATCTCGCCAAACAGAACTACGACAAGAAGGGCGTCAACCGCGTGATGCTGATGACCGACGGCGACTTCAATGTCGGCATCAATGATCCCGAGCGGCTCAAGGACTTCATCACCCGCGAGCGCGAGACCGGCATCTATCTTTCGGTGATCGGTTTCGGGCACGAAAACTACAACGACGCCCTGATGCAGAAACTGGCGCAGAACGGCAACGGCATCGCCGCTTATGTCGACACCCTCAATGAAGGCCGGAAGGTCTTCGCCGATGACTTCTCCGGCTCGATGTTCACCATCGCCAACGACGTCAAGATCCAGGTCGAGTTCAACCCCGCCAAGGTCGCTGAATATCGCCTCATCGGTTACGAGACGCGCATCCTCAACCGCGAGGACTTCAATAATGACAAGGTGGACGCTGGCGACATCGGCGCCGGCGCCTCGGTGACGGCGATCTACGAGCTGACGCCGGTGGGCTCGAACGCAAAACTGGTCGACGCGAGCCGCTATGCCGCCGCACAGAAAGTCAGCGCCAATCCCAAGGCGACCGAATTCGGCTATCTCAAGATGCGTTACAAGCTGCCGGGCCAGGATACGTCCAAGCTGATTGAACGCCCGATCGGCGCCAGTGACGAGGTCGCCGACATTTCGAAAGCCGGCGAATCCACCCGCTTCGCCACGGCGGTCGCAGGCTATGGCGAACTGCTGCGCGGCGACCCCTACCTCGACAAATCCTTCACCTGGGACAGCGTCATCGATCTTGCCAACTCGGCGAAGGGCAAGGACGAATTCGGCTATCGCGCCGAGTTCGTTCAACTCGCTCGCCTCGCCAAAACCGCCGCGAGCCAGGCGACGCTGAAGCGTCCAGGCGGGCTTGGGGAATAGCCTCAAACTAATCGGGCC
>JANMWT010000066.1:0-9885 GCA_031394145.1 Alphaproteobacteria bacterium
TCCCGGCAACAATGGCGGCGACGCCTTCGTCGCGGCAAGCCGGCTGGTCGAACTTGGCCGCGATGTGACCGTGCGCGAGCTTGCGCCCGGCGGCGCGCGCACCTTCGAGGGCAAAGCGGTGTCGAATGACTGGACTGGCCCCCGCTCGCCATTGAGCGACTTGCAACTCCGCCCCGGCGACATCGTGCTTGACGGCCTTTTCGGCGCCGGCCTGTCGCGACCTCTGTCAGGCGAGGCGGCGCGTGCGGTCGAGCGCGTCAACGCCTTCACCGCGCCGGTGGTCGCCATCGACCTGCCCTCCGGGCTCTGTGGAGACACTGGCGCAATCACCGGCCCGGCCATGCAAGCGAAACTGACGCTCACTTTCGGCGCCAAGAAGCCCGCCCATGTCCTGCAGCCAGCCGCCGGCCGCTGCGGTGATATCGAGATTGTCGAGGTCGGCTTTGGTCCCTTCATGCGTGCGATCGCCGGGGCAGGGCTGATGGAAAATTCCCCCGGGCTCTGGGCCGGCCAGCTCGTCTGGCCAACGCCCGCCAGCCACAAACACACGCGCGGCCGCCTGATCGTCGTCTCGGGCGGGCTCGCCAACACCGGCGCAGCGCGTCTCGCAGCGCAAGCGGGGCTGCGCATCGGGGCTGGCGCCGTGACGCTTCTCACGCCCCCATCGGCGCTGATGGTCGCAGCAGCCACCGTGACGGCGGTGATGACATCGAGCTTTGTCGACGCCGATGAGCTGGTGAGAGTGACGCAGACCTCGGGCGCTGTGGTGATCGGCCCTGCCGCCGGCGTGAGCGAGACGACACTCAAGAATGTCGATGCCCTGGTCGCAGCTGGACGGGCGCTCGTTCTCGACGCCGATGCCTTGACGGTGTTGTCGCAGAACGCCACGTCCCTGAGCCGCATCGCAGGCGGAAGGATCGTGCTGACGCCTCATGTCGGCGAGTTCGAGCGGCTTGTTCCACGCGTTCTTGGCGCGGCCTCGAGCCGGATCGAAGCGACGCGACAAGCCGCGCATATTGTCGGCGCTGTCGTGCTGCTCAAAGGCTTCGATACGGTGATTGCCGCGCCCGATGGCCGCGCCGTGGTCAACACCCACGCCTCACCTTTCCTCGCGACGGCCGGCTCAGGCGACGTGCTGGCCGGGATCATCGGCGGGCTGATGGCGCAGGGCCTTGCCCCCTTCGAGGCGGCTTGCGCGGGCGCCTGGATGCATGGCGACGCCGGGTTGAGGGCCGGGCCGGGGATGACGGCAGAGGATCTGGATGGGGGGCTGCGGGAGACGATCAGGTCGCTTTACGCGCTCGCTTGCTGAATTCGGCCGCCGACTTCGGGCGGGGCGGGGCGTACAGAGGGTCCATGCTAAAGTATTGGACCGCCCGCACCGATGGATTTGTCGGCGTGAACGGGTCGGACCCCGCCGCTCTCTCGGCTGTCGGCGACAGGGCTGGGACCGCCGACCAACCCTGATGATGCTTGAACCTGGGCCCCGTTAGCGCTTTATCGCCGGGCTGGCCCTGCGGATGTGGCGAAACTGGTAGACGCGCGGGATTTAGGTTCCCGTGGGGCGACCCGTGCAGGTTCAAGTCCTGTCATCCGCACCAGTATTTCGCGCGAAGCAGGTCCGATCTGCTCGCCTAATCAGAGCTGATCTGCCGATCCGGTTGAGGGCGTCGTCAGGCTTTTTCGTACCAAGTCCCTTTGCCGGCGCCGTGTTGCGCCATGTGGCGTGCATCGACGAGCGTGGCGAGGTGCTTCTTCACCGTGTTTCGGTTTGCGCCTGTGAGCGTGACGATGTCGCCGATGGTTATACGGCCCCGCTCCTTCACTGCATCGAGGATTTGCAGCGAGAGTTCAGAAAGCGCACTCAGAATGAGACGCTCGCGCTCGATCTTATTCTCAAGGCGGCGCTTCTGTTGTTGCATCGCGCGCAGGAAGTAGACCGACCAAGGCTGCCAGTTAGGTTGAGGGCTGCGGATGGTTTGCTGTGTTTGGCGGAGCGTCAGATAATAGCCTTCCTTGCTGTTTTCGATGACGCTCTCAAGTGAGCTGTAAGGCACGTAGCCATACCCTGCGCGAAGCAGAAGTAAGGTCGTCAGGGTGCGTGATAGCCGCCCGTTGCCGTCTCGGAACGGGTGGATCTCCAAGAAGGCCACGGTGAACACCGCAATCGCAAGCAGCGGGTGCATGGTCTGGTCGCGTAGAGCTGTGCGCGTCCAATCGATGAGTTCCGTCATGCGCTGCGGTGTGTCGAACGGCGTTGCGGTTTCGAATATGACGCCGATCTCTTTTCCATCCGCATCGAACGCGCTGACGTGATTAGCGATCGTCTTGTAAGCACCGCGATGACGCTCGTCTTTGGCGCTGAACTGAAGCAGGTCGCGGTGAAGCTGTGTGATGTGGTTCTCGGTGAGATCGATCGCCTCGAACGAGGCGAACACAGTCTCCATCACCTTTGCGTAGCCCGCGACTTCCTGCTCATCACGGGATTCGAATGACTTGATCTCAAGGTTGGAGAGAAGCTTTTCGATTTCGGCGTCGGCGAGCCTGCTTCCCTCGATGCGTGTGGAAGACCCGATGCTTTCGATGGTTGCCATGCGCCGCAGCGCCGAGAGGCGCTTGGGCGCGAGCATTCCCAAAGCTCGCCACGCGCCTTTGAACTCGTCGATTTCGGCGATGAGACCGAGGATTTCCTGCGTAACTTCGAGTGTCTCGGTCTTGGGCGCCATACCTGTATTTATACCCGTATTTATACCCGTAAATACCCGTAAATACCCATATCTGGCGGCATATTCAGGCTTTCTGCAGCCTCCAACCGCCCGCTGCCCGCCAAGCCGATGACCGCGCTTCAAGCGAAAGAGCAACGGGGGACGCACGCCTGGGCGTCGCCTCCCGGTGTTCCGACGTCGCTTCAGTGCGCCTCGCTCTTCGGTCCGGAGACGTCAGAGGTCATCGTGTGGGATGATCCAGCCAGCCCATGTGAGGCCCGATCATGCCAATCGGTCGCGGCGTCCGGGCCTGGCGGACCAAAGTTTGTCCGGGCCCGCGCACCCGCTCCGAGCTCCGTCTCGGGCGAGTGCCGCGAGGCTTCGGCGAGGCCCGAAAAACGCCCGATTCTGGCTGCATGGACAGCCAAGTCCAGCCTGTGTAATAAGCCCGACCCGCCTCGCCGGACGCTACCCGTCCGCAAGGCCCACACATTCAGCACATCGGGGTTTCCTTGATGAACGTCACCGAGACGAAATCCGAAGGCCTTTCGCGCGAGTTCCGGGTCAATATCCCGGCCGGCGAACTGGCGGCGAAGCTGAGCGCCAAGATCCAGGAGATCCAGCCCCAGGTCCAACTCAAGGGCTTCCGCCCGGGCAAGGTGCCGACCGCTCACATCCGCAAGATGTTTGGCCGATCGCTGATGGGAGAGATCGTCCAGAACACCCTCGAGGAGACATCGCAGAAAGCCCTCGACGAGAAGTCGCTGCGCCCGGCTGCGCGCCCCTCGATCCAGCTCAACGGCTCGGCCGAGAAGGTCGTCTCCGGCGAGGCCGATCTTGAATTCAACATGCAGGTCGAAGTGATGCCGGAGTTCACTCCGGCCGATGTCGCCGACATCGAAGTCGAGCGCATGGTCGCAACCGCAACCGAGGACGAGATCGACGCGGCGCTGAAGCGTCTTGCCGAAGGCAACAAGACCTATGAGGCCCGCGAAGCGGGCGCCGCTGCCGAGAAGGGCGATGCAACCGTCATCGACTTCCTCGGCAAGATCGACGGCGTTGCGTTCGACGGCGGGGCAGCCGAAGGCCAGACCATCGTGCTCGGCGATGGCCGCTTCATCGCCGGCTTCGAAGACCAGCTGATCGGCGCCAAGGCCGGAGATGAAGTCGAGGTGAAAGTCACCTTCCCTGACAACTACCAGGTCGACACGCTGAAGGGGAAACCCGCAGTCTTCGAGGTCAAGGTCAAGGAAGTGAAGTCGCCGAAGACGCCGGAGATGACCGACGCATTCGCCCAGACCCTCGGCCTGCCGGACATGGCCAAGGTGCGTGAGGCGATCAAGGCTCAGCTTGACGGCGAACTTGCCCGGGCCTCGCGCCAGCAGGTCAAGCGCGTCCTCCTCGATGCGCTCGACGCCCGCCACTCCTTCGAACTGCCGCCGATGATGGTGAAAGCCGAGTTCGACCAGATCTGGGCCCAGCTCGAAGAAGAGAAGAAGGCCGATCGCCTCTCGGAAGAGGACAAGGCGAAATCGGACGACGAACTCAAGGCTGAGTACGCCAAGATCTCGGAGCGCCGTGTCCGCCTCGGCCTGCTGCTCGCCGAGATCGGCCGTCGCGACAACCTCGAGATCACCAACGACGAGCTCGGCCAGGCTCTCCGGCAGGAGGCTTCGCGCTATCCCGGCCAGGAAAAGCAGGTGATCGAGTTCTATCGCACCAACCCGAATGCTCTCGCCCAGCTCCGTGCGCCGATCTACGAAGAAAAGGTCGTCGACCTGATCCTCGGCAAGGCGAAGGTGACCGAGAAGACGGTTAGCCGCGAAGAGCTGATGAAAGAGATCGGGGACGACGAGTAGTCGTTAGGTCTTTTCCAACGACAATACAGGGTTGCCGGGCAGGGGGACTTGCGCCGGACGCCGTGCGTTCGGATATAAGGGCTCGTCAACCTCAACTGATTCACGGCCTTGCCCGACGGGCGGCCCAGCAAAAGACCAAGCCAAATGGCCGATCCCTACGCGACGATGATGAACCTCGTACCCATGGTCGTCGAACAGACGAGCCGGGGGGAGCGGGCCTATGACATCTTTTCCCGGCTGTTGAAGGACCGAATCATCTTCGTGACCGGACCGATCGAGGATGGGCTCGCCAGCCTGATTACCGCCCAGCTGCTCTTCTTGGAGTCCGAGAACCCCAAGAAAGAAATCGCGATGTATATCAACTCGCCGGGCGGCATCGTCACCTCCGGGCTCGCGATCTACGACACCATGCAATACATCCGCAGCCCGGTTTCGACCGCCTGCATCGGCATGGCCGCATCGATGGCCTCCCTGCTCCTGGCTGCCGGCGAGAAGGGGATGCGGTTCTCAACCCCCAATTCGCGGATTCTCGTTCACCAACCTTCAGGCGGTTTCAGGGGCGTCGCCTCGGACATCGAGCGCCATGCGGTCGACATCCTGGCGATGAAGCACAGGCTTAACGAGATCTACGTCAAGCATACCGGACAACCCTACGAGATGATCGAGAAAACCCTCGATCGCGATTCGTTCATGACGGCGGAGGACGCTCTGGCCTTCGGAATCGTCGACAAGGTGTTCGAAAAGCGTGTAATTCCCGAGGGCTGACGGGGCTTTTGGCAGTCCGGGTGCTTGCGGCGCCTCCCTTGCTATGGTCGGATTGGCTGCCCTTGAACCTATCGGAAACGATTGGGATATAGGGTTTAAGGCTTGCGGGCTGCGGATTCGGTCCCGCTGGGCGCGCCGGCCGGGTGTTTCGAGGTGTCTATGAGCAAGACCACTTCCAGCGGCGACAGTAAGAACACGCTCTATTGCTCGTTCTGCGGCAAGTCGCAGCACGAGGTGAAAAAGCTAATCGCCGGACCGACCGTGTTCATCTGCGATGAATGCGTCGAGCTCTGCATGGACATCATCCGCGAGGAATCGAAGACCAACCTGGTGAAGTCGCGCGACGGCGTGCCGACGCCCCGGGAAATCTGCGACGTGCTCGACGATTACGTCATTGGTCAGTTCAAGGCCAAGCGTGTGCTCTCGGTCGCCGTGCACAACCACTACAAGCGGCTCAATCACTCGGCCAAGAACGCCGACGTCGAGCTTGCGAAATCCAATATCCTGCTGATCGGCCCCACCGGCTGCGGCAAGACGCTGCTGGCGCAGACCTTGGCGCGGATCATCGATGTTCCGTTCACGATGGCCGACGCCACCACGCTGACTGAAGCTGGCTATGTCGGCGAGGATGTCGAGAACATCATTCTCAAACTGCTCCAGGCCTCCGACTACAACGTCGAGCGGGCGCAGCGCGGCATCGTCTATATCGACGAGATCGACAAGATTTCGCGCAAGTCGGACAACCCCTCGATCACCCGGGACGTGTCGGGCGAAGGCGTCCAGCAGGCGCTTCTGAAGATCATGGAAGGCACGATCGCCTCCGTCCCTCCCCAGGGCGGCCGCAAGCATCCGCAGCAGGAATTCCTGCAGGTCGACACGACCAACATGTTGTTCATCTGCGGCGGGGCATTCTCAGGCCTGGATAAAGTGATCTCGGATCGCGGCCGTGGCTCGTCGATCGGCTTTGGCGCAACCGTGCTCGACCCCGAAGACCGCCGCACCGGCAAGGTGTTGGAAGGCTGCGAGCCGGAAGACCTGGTCAAATTCGGCTTGATCCCGGAATTTATCGGCCGCCTGCCGGTCATCGCCACCCTGGAGGACCTCGACGAAGAGGCTCTGATCCAGATCCTGACCGAGCCGAAGAACGCCCTGCTCAAGCAGTATCAGCGCCTCTTCGAAATGGAGAACGTCACCTTGTCGTTCACCGAGGATGCGCTCGCCGCCGTCGCGCGTCGCGCCATTCAGCGCAAGACCGGGGCGCGCGGCCTGCGCTCGATCATGGAAGCCATCCTCCTCGACACCATGTTCGAGCTGCCCAACCTGCGCGGGGTCGAGGAAGTCGCGATCAACGCCGAAGTGGTCGAAGGCCGGGCCCGCCCGCTGTACGTCCATTCATCGGGCGATCGCGTCGCGTCCGCCGACGCGTCCTGAGCCTGATTTCCCCAGCGAATACTGAGGCTGCAACAGCGCTCAGGTGATTTGTCGGGGGCGGGTTGAAGCGGGGCCCGCAACAGGCCACCTTCATCTCAATCAAGAATGACCAGCCGACTCCCCAGGCTGGCTTTCCTGGCCATCTCACGTGCTTCTTTGAAGGCGCGGATGGCGAGAAAGGAGACCAAAATGGCTACCATCCTCCCTGTCCTTCCGTTGCGCGACATCGTCGTGTTTCCGCGCATGGTGGCGCCGCTATTCGTGGGCCGCGACAAATCGGTAAGGGCGCTTGAAGAAGTCGAAAAGGGCGGCGGCGAAATTCTGCTCGTCGCCCAAAAAGAAGCCGGGGTCGACGATCCCGCCGAGGAAGATCTTTATTCCATCGGCGTCGTCGCCACGATCCTGCAGCTGCTCAAGCTTCCCGACGGCACCGTCAAAGTGCTGGTCGAGGGCAAGCAGCGCGCCAAGCTCGAAAAGCTGATCGACAAGGGCGATTATTATGTCGCCGAGCACACGCTTCTGGCTGAGCCGGACGTCGATGCGGCTGAATCTTCGGCGCTGATGCGCGCCGTGGTCGAACAGTTTGAAGGCTACGTGAAGCTCAACCGCAAGATCCCGGCAGAGACCGTTGGCACCGTCGGCGCGATCACCGAGCCAGGGCATCTTTCAGATGCGGTCGCAGCCCAGCTCTCGATCAAGCTGGAAGACAAGGAAGAACTGCTCGAGATGGTCGACGTCGTCGAACGCCTCGAAAAGGTCTACCAGCTGATGGAAGGCGAGATCGGCATGCTCCAGATGGAGCGGAAGATCCGCAACCGCGTGAAGCGGCAGATGGAGAAGACCCAGCGCGAATATTACCTCAACGAACAGATGAAGGCGATCCAGCGCGAGCTCGGCGACCAAGAGCAAGGCGAGCGCGACGAGATCGGCGAACTCGAGGACAAGATCGCCGCCACGCCGATGTCCGAAGAGGCCCGCGCCAAGGCCGATCAGGAACTGAAGAAGCTGCGCCAGATGTCGCCAATGTCGGCGGAATCAACGGTCGTACGCAACTATCTCGACTGGCTGGTCTCCTTGCCGTGGAGCAAGAAGAAAGAGATCACGCGCGACATCAAGATCGCCGAGGACATTCTCGACGCCGACCACTACGGCCTCGAGAAGGTCAAGGAGCGCATTCTTGAGTACCTCGCCGTACAGACCCGCACCGAGAAACTGCGCGGGCCGATCCTGTGTCTCGTGGGCCCTCCGGGCGTCGGCAAGACATCACTTGGCAAGTCGATCGCCAAAGCGACCGGGCGCGACTTTGTGCGCGTCTCGCTTGGCGGGGTGCGGGATGAAGCCGAGATCCGCGGCCACCGCCGCACCTATATCGGCTCCATGCCAGGGCGCATCATCCAGTCGATGAAGAAGGCCAAGACCGGCAATCCGCTGTTCCTGCTCGATGAGATCGACAAGCTTGGCATGGACTATCGCGGCGACCCGTCATCAGCCCTGCTGGAGGTTCTCGACCCCGAGCAGAACGTGACCTTCAACGACCACTATCTCGAAGTCGACTATGACCTGTCGGACGTGATGTTCATCACCACGGCCAACAGCCTCAATATGCCTCAGCCCCTGCTCGACCGGATGGAGATCATCCGTCTCGAGGGCTATACCGAGGATGAGAAGGTCGAGATCGCCAAGCGCCACCTGCTGCCCAAGATCACCGAAAACCATTCGCTGCGCGAAGGCGAGTGGAAGGTCGAGGACAGCGCGATCCGCGACCTCGTACGCTACTACACCCGCGAAAGCGGCGTGCGGTCGCTCGAGCGCGATCTCGCCAAGCTGGCTCGCAAGGCGGTTCGCGAGATCGAATCGAAGAAAGCGACCACGGTTACGGTCGACGATCAGAACCTCACCAAATACGCCGGCGTGCGGAAATTCCGTTACGGCGTGGCTGATCGCGAAGACCAGATCGGCGTCGTCACGGGTCTGGCTTGGACCGAAGTCGGCGGTGAATTGCTCACTGTCGAAGCGGTCCAGATGCCCGGTCGCGGCCGCACCACGGTCACCGGCAACCTCAAGGATGTGATGAAGGAGTCGATCTCGGCGGCGCAGAGCCTGGTTCGGTCGCGCGCGGTCCAGTACGGCATCCGTCCGCCCATCTTCGATGTGACCGACATCCACGTGCACGTGCCGGAAGGCGCAACGCCCAAGGACGGCCCGTCGGCGGGGATTGCGATGACGACGGCTATCGTCTCGCTGCTCACCGGCAACCCGATTTCGAAGGACGTCGCGATGACCGGCGAGATCACGTTGCGCGGGCGCGTCTTGCCGATCGGCGGCCTCAAGGAAAAACTGCTCGCGGCTCTGCGGGGCGGCATCAAGACGGTGCTGATCCCGGAGGAGAACGAGAAGGATATCGCTGAGCTGCCTGACAACGTGAAGAACGGCCTCAATATCGTTCCGGTCTCCACCATCGATCAGGTTCTGGCGCGCGCCCTCGTGCGCCCGCTCGCGCCGATCGAATGGAGCGCCACCGAAGAAGCGGCGTATCGCGCCGAACTCACCGGTCGCCCGCGCCCCGAGAGCGAACCGCCAAGGTCGACGCACTAGTCGTCGCGACGATCTAACGCGCAGAGAGGCCCGCCGTTCATTCGGCGGGCCTTTTCGCATCGCTCGCATCGCCTGCAGGCTTGTTGTATGTTGGGGGCGCGCAGATTCTCCCAAAAGCGAGGCGTGCATGTCGTCCGAAGACTGGTGGCGCGGCGCGGTCCTCTACCAGATCTATCCGCGGTCGTTTCTCGATACGGATGGCGATGGCATTGGCGACCTCAAGGGGATCGCCTCGAAGCTCGACTATGTGAAGGCGCTGGGCGTGAACGGCGTCTGGCTGTCACCGTTCTTCACCTCGCCGATGCGCGACTTTGGCTATGACGTGTCGGATTATTGCGACGTCGATCCGATGTTTGGGACGCTGAAAGACTTCGATGCGCTGTTGACCGCGGCCCATCAGCGCGATCTCAAGGTCATCATCGACCAGGTCTGGTCGCACACCTCATCCGACCATGATTGGTTCAAGGCGAGCCGCCAGGATGCAAGCAACGGGCACGCCGACTGGTATGTCTGGGCCGATCCAAAACCCG
>JANMWT010000075.1:0-9856 GCA_031394145.1 Alphaproteobacteria bacterium
CGCCAAGGCCAGCTTCACCTTCATGGAGGGCCGCACCCATGGCACGCTGGATGCGATCGACAACAACCCGGTGGGGCTCGAGACAGAGATCGCTTGGCAGATGTGGAAAACCGCCCGGCCGAACTCCGATTTGATCCGCAGCCATCCGAGCTATACCACCCCGGGACCCGCTTCTGCGCCGAGGGCGGAAAGTTCCGGCCAGTAATGCCGGCAAGTAATGCCGGAAGTAACGATTGAGAAGAAGAGAGACGCCTGGATGACACTGACCCCGCCAGAAGCGATCATCGATCCTGGCCTGCCGATCATCGATCCGCACCATCACCTGTGGGATCGCACCCCCACGCTCCACCTGACGGTTCAGCGTGATCATCCGTTCATGCGCGTCCTCGATTTCGCCGCCCGCTACCTGCTCGATGAATTCCTCGCCGACCTCAACACCGGCCACAATATTCAGGCCACCGTCTTTCTTGAGTGCCACTCCATGTTGAAGGCCGACGGCCCGACGGAGACACGTTATCTGGGGGAGACCGAATTCGTGAACGGCCTCGCAGCCATGTCGGCCAGCGGCATCTATGGGCCCACGAAAGTCTGCGCCGGTATCGTCGGCAATGTCGACCTTGGGCTTGGGGCCCGCGCGGGCGAATTGCTGGACCAGCACATCGCAGCAGGCGGCGGTCGCTTTCGCGGCATTCGCAACGCCGCCTCGTGGGATGCAGACCCTTCCATCCTCGGTCCGATCGGCCGCCAGACCGAAGGCCGCTATCGCGATTCCAGGTTCCGGGAAGGCTTCGCTGAACTCGCCAAACGCAACCTCTCCTTCGACGCCTGGATGTTCGAACCCCAGCTCCCCGACCTGATCGACCTTGCCCGCGCCTTCCCTGGCCAGCCGATCGTCCTCGACCATGTCGGCACGCCGCTTGGCATGGGCGCCTATCAGGGCAAGCGCGAGGAACGTTTCGGCGTCTGGCGCGAGCGCATCCGCGAGCTGGCAAAATGCCCGAACGTCACGGTGAAACTTGGCGGCCTCGCCATGGTGTTCTGCAACTTCCCGTCGACGCGGCCAGCGCGCGACGCCACCTCCGTCGAGATGGCGATGGAATGGGCGCCTTATATCGAAACCTGCATCGAGGCGTTCGGAGTGAACCGCTGCATGTTCGAGAGCAACTTCCCGGTCGACGGCGTCACCTGCACCTATCCGACGTTGTGGAACGCGCTGAAATTGATCGCCAAGGGCGCCTCGGCCGAGGAGAAGGCCGACCTGTTCTTCGGGACGGCCAACCGGTTTTATCGACTGGGGCTGTAGTGCCGGTCGTCATAGCTATCGAGTTTGTATACGGCGCTACGCGGCCACCACGCGCGGTGAAAGGCCCTTACCCTCACCCGCGCATCCGGGTGGAATGGCTGTCCAGCTGCAGCAGTGGCGTTGGCAGTCCTGCCGTCGTCGAGCCGGATGGAGATGCTTAAGCGAGGTGACCCCGCATCGTCGGCGGGAGCAAAAGCGCCGAGCGTGCGGCCGCTGGGGGTCGCGTCATAGACGAGCGGCGCGACCGTCGCAGCGACAAAAATTCCGATCAAGGGCACAAGCAAAGCAGCAGCAAACAGCCCGTATTTGCTGCGCCAAGCCTCCGCCCAGAAGGCACAGCGCAGCTCTCGGTCAATAACCTCATCGCTTTGATGATTTCCGGTCCCCCATAGCCTGAACCTAGCGATTCCGAGCCTTCTTTCCGGGGTCCCCGCTTGCATCGAACGTCACAAGGGAGAAAAATGCCTGTAACAAGGATCGCCGCCACGCAGCGGGATCGAGCCGGAGGAGGAAACCGATGAGGTCCAAAGCCAGGGGCGGCGTTTGCGTCGCCCTGTCGTTTGCACTCTTTGCCCTGGCCGCGCCGGCCTTCGGCCAGGCCGCCCCAACCTGGCAGCCGCACCGCACGCCCGACGGTCACCCCGATCTTCAAGGCGTCTGGAGCATCGCCACCGCGACGGCAGTCGAGCGGCCAGCGGGCTACCCCCTCGTGATCACGCGCGAACAGGCTGACAGAATTGAGAAGGGCACGCTGTTCAACGTGCGCTCAGCGCGGACCGACGCGGCCTATGTGCCGCCGGATGCCGGCGCGCCGGAAAAAGGCAAGCCGCTGCCGCCGGTCGGCAATTACGATGTCGCCTACACCGACCCTGGCGCGCATGTGATTTCGATCGGCGGCGAGCTGCGTTCGTCGTGGATCACCTATCCCGAGAACGGCCGGATACCGGAACTCACCGCCGAGGGCAAAGCCGCGCAGGCCGTAAACGCCAAACGCAAGGGATCGGGCTATGACAACCCGGAGGAGCGCGGCCTGGGCGAGCGCTGCGTGCTTCTTTCGGGCGGACCACCCTTCCGGTCTGGCCTCTACAACAACAACATCCAGATCGTTCAGACGCCAAGCCAGATCGCGATGATGGTGGAGATGGTGCACGACACGCGCATCATGCGTATCAATGCCCAGCATCGCCCGGATGGGTTTGAACAATGGATGGGCGATTCCATCGCGCACTGGGATGGCGAAACGCTGGTCGTCGAGACCACGCATCTCAACTGGCAGCAACGCAGCGACCGCACGCAACTGAGCGCGGACGCGAAAGTGACGGAGCGCTTCAAGCGAATTTCCGACCGGCAGATCCTCTACCAGTTCGAGGTCAACGACCCGAAAACCTACAAGGATGTCTGGCGCGGCGAGACGGCGCTGAACCTCCTCAACGAGCCGATGTTCGAATACGCTTGCCACGAGGGCAATTACGGGCTGCAGAACATCCTGAAAGGCGGCCGGCAAAATGACCGCCTCGGCCGCCCCAATATTGATACCGGCAGCCGCACCGAATAAGCGCCGACGACCTAGGGCGACACACTGAAGGGCGCAACACTGCAGGTCGTTGAACACTGGGCCATCGCTCGAGTTTACCACTCGCGGCGGAAGCTCGCCAACCCGCTCTACTCAGCACTCCTGCCGAGCGCTCGCTCCACAGGCCCATCCTGCTGATTCACCCTCCTAAGCGCTTTTCCGAGCTATGACCGAATCTTGGTGACGCACGCTGAGGATCAAGCGGCGGCGACTTCGGCTTGAGGGACAGGCGAGCTTGCTAGCTCCTCGATGCCGTCTTTGAATTTCACCCCATAGATGACCTTTGGCAAGAAGAGAGCGCCATCACCAGGGCCCGCAGCGGACTTCCACCTCCAAGTCTTCGGCCGGATAGCATCCCGGCCTCTCGGCGCTTGCGCGCCGCGCGCTATGCCTGGCGCACAACGCAAAGAGCCCCGCTCGCGCGGGGCTCTTACGGCTGATTGCCGCGCCGCTACATGAGCGGCTTCAAGATACGGTCACTGAAGACCGTCTTTTCAGTCTCTGAATTTTCGTCACTGACGACTCGACGCGTCCTGGCCAGGTACGCACCCGGTCGAGCCGGGGCCCCTCGATTGCGGAGGAGCCCTGATTGCTAAGCAGGTGGAGCCTCCATGCAGTTCTCCTCATCGTTTCAACCGTCCGCGTAGTTCACTCGCGCTGCAACCGGACTGTCGTCATTGCGACACGATTGCGAAACGGGAGCTGCTCAGACACCTTGCGGACAAGAGAAAGCCTATGCCTGTCAGCTTCAACGTCAATAGGGTCAGGGCGATCGCTCCAGGTTAACGGCTTGGCTTGCAATGGGGGAGTGTGATTCATCGGTTGCTTCGTTGAATCGCGAGGCTGGCCATGTCCGAACCGGAACGCTCCCGAAGTCTGATGGAGCATTTTTCGGCGATCGACGACCCGCGCGAGGGCTGGCGGGTGCTCTACCCCCTGCGGGAGCAGTTGTGCGCGGCGGAGTAAAACTACATCACTGAAGCGGCGACGCGTGTCGTCCGCGGGCGGAGTAAAAATGCTTCGCCGTTAATCCTTTGGGTCGCTTTGGCGGTTCGAAGGGTCGGGGATGTACAAGGTGTCAAGCTACGAAGCGGTGCGCCGGGCGGTGTTTGTCGAGGAGCTATCGCGGAGCCAGGCGGCGAGGCGCTTTGGCAAAGATCCGCGGACGATAAAGAAGATGTGCGCGTTCTCGGCGCCGCCCGGCTATCGCCGTGCCAGGCCGCCAGCGCGGCCGAAGCTCGATCCATTCCTGGGCGTGATCGATGTGATCCTCGCGGCGGACTTGGCAGCGCCCGTGAAGCAGCGCCACACCGCCAAGCGGATATTCGAGCGCCTGCGCGATGAGCACGGCTACAAGGGCGGGTACACGTCGGTAAAAGACTATGTTCGCGGCGCCCGCATCACCGCGCGCGAGATGTTCGTGCCGTTGATCCATCCACCGGGCCATGCCCAGGTCGACTTCGGCGAAGCGGTCGCGGTGATCGCCGGGGTGCGCCAGAAGATCCATTTCTTCTGCATGGACCTGCCGCACTCGGACGCCTGCTTCGTCAAGGCCTATCCGGCCGAGACCACCGAGGCGTTTCTCGACGGCCATGTCGCAGCGTTCGCCTTCTTCGGCGGCGTGCCGCTCTCGATCCTCTACGATAATCTCAAGATCGCCGTGGCGCGCATTCTGGGCGATGGCGTCCGCGTGCGCAGCCGCGCCTTCAGCGAGCTGGTCAGCCACTTCCTGTTCGCCGACCGCTTCGGCCGTCCCGGCAAGGGCAATGACAAGGGCAATGTCGAAGGCCTGGTCAAGTACGCACGCAAGAACTTCATGGTTCCGATCCCTCATGCGGCTTTTCCCGGCAAGCGGTGCAAGCAAGCAGAGTTCCAAAATGCTCGCCCCACATTACTGCTAGGTCGCGCGGTCGTGTGGGGCCATCGCGCCGCGACGTGCCGGGCGCTGGGTTGGGAGCGAGACTGCCGGCACAATCGGCACAGCAAGGCCCATAGCCGCTATATCGATTTCCACTTGGAGCCGATTTTCGTTTCCCGAAAATCGCCCCACCACATGCGCCGCACGCGCCATGATCCCCGCGCGGAGCTGAGCAAGTCTGCCGCCGGTCGATCTGAAAACGATAGGGGTTCTTGCGCATTTTCATGAAATCCTACAGGCTGCTAGTTCCCCCGTTATGGGGGCTCCAATGCGATTTTTGATCATGTCAGCCGCGCTTGCATTAGCGGGATGCCATCATAGGCCAGATCCCAGCCGAGACGCGCGGTACATAGGCCTCGACGTTACCGTGTACCGTCACACCTGCCCCGCAAGCATTATGCATGTGGAAGAATACACCGACCGGCGCATTGGTGAATGCCTGCTCCTCCCCAAGCGCTATGCCGTCTTCAACGCCGGGAAGGTCGTTTCGGTTCTCACCACGGAGCAGCTCGTCGCCTCTATTGAGGCCGATATCTGCCCGACGTCTGCGGCTGGTCAGAAATGCAGTGACGGCATTCGTCAGACGCTCGCAGAACGCAAAAATGAAAAAGCCGCGGAGGCCGAGGAATATCGCCGCCTTGAAGGCGAAGCGGGCCGCTCAGTGGGCCGACGCGATGAGTTCGCTGAGCTTCTCGTTGGCGGCCAATCAGGTGGCGCTGGCCGCGTCGCGGCCACAGGCGGCCACAGGAAGTCAACGTTCACATCGTGCCATAAGCAAGACGAACCGCTGCGCTAGCTAGTTCGGCTTCTGCTCGATCAGCTTGCCCTTGGGCGGGTTAAGATCGCGGAATTTCTGGTGGCACTCGGTGCAGCCGGTCATCATGTCTCCGTCGGTGAGCACCAGATCATCCGTGCTCTTCTTGGCGAGGTTGGCGGCTGACGTTTTCGTCGCCGCAATCACCATGTCGGCCGCCTTGATCCAACCCTCGCGATGCTGCGAGCGCGGCGCCTGCTTCAGCAGCTCGGCCCCTTTGATCACGTCCTGCGTGGCTTTCTGCAGGCGGGCCCAGCCGGCCTCATCCTTGGGCGCATCTTCGGTTTCGGCCGCAAACAGAGTTTCCGATCCCGGAATGACATAGGCGTGCATCACGTCGCTGGTCGGGGAGGCGTCCGTGATCGTCTTGGGATCGACCGTCGGAATGCGCGGGTCGGCATCGCCTTTCGCGACGGCCGCCGCCACATCAGGCGCTACCGCCGCCGGGACTGCCGCCGCCGGCGCGGGTTCGGCCGCCTTGGTCTCGGCGGGCTTGGGCGCACAAGCTGACAGGGCAAGGCCAAGCGCGATGACCGATGGAAAAGCGAAAGTGCGCGTCACGGGAATCTCCGGGAGAAAGCGGCGATCGGTCATGCTAGCGAGCGGCGCGCAGATTCGACAGGGCACGTTGACGAAAACCGACCGGGTTGCCGCCGTTTTCATGTCTGCGTCATCTCCGCGTCATCTTCCCTCCGCGCCCAGCCGGGTCCAGTGTCGCCCTCAGGCCGGCCAGAAGCCCGGCGCGGGAGACGCCATGCATTTCGAACTCGCCGAAGACCACAAGCTGCTCCAGGACCTCGTCGCGCGCTTCGTACGCGAGGGGCTGATACCGCTGGAACAGAAGGTTCTGGCCCGCGATGCAGAGGGCAAAGGCGCCTATATCTCAGCCGAGGAAAAGACGGCGATCGACGCGCTCAGCCAGGAGATGGGTCTTTGGGGCCTTGATGCGCCCGAAGATGTCGGCGGCGCCGACCTGCCCGCCGTCGCCATGATCGGCGTCAATATCGAAATCGGGAAAACCTGCGTTCCCTATCATCTGCCTCCCGACAGCCCGAACCTTCGCATGCTGATGGCGACAGTGAACGCCGATCAGCGCGAACGCTATCTTGCGCCTTATGTGAAGAAAGGCACCGTCTCGGCCATCGGTATTTCGGAGCCCGGCGCAGGCGGCGATCCCGCCATGATGACCACGCGCGCGGTGCGTCAGGGCGAGGACTGGGTGATCAACGGCCGCAAGATCTGGATCAGCCGCGCCGCCGACGCCGATTTCACCATCCTGATGGCGGTCACCGACAAGGCGAAGGGCGCGCGCGGCGGCATCAGCGCATTTCTGATCGATAAGGGCACGCCGGGCTTCAACGTTCTGCGGCGCATCCCGATGCTCGGCGGCCAGTTCACTTACGAGGTGGCGCTGGAAAATTGCCGGGTTCCGCACGCCAATCTTCTGGGGAGCGAGGGTCAGGGCTTTGCCCCAATGCAGGTGCGGCTCTCGACGCGCCGGCTGCAGATGGCGAGCTGGTCGATCGGCATGGCGATGCGCGCGCTGGAGATGATGCTGGACTATGCCCCCCAGCGCATCACCTTCGGCGAACCACTCTCGCAGCGCCAGTCCGTGCAATGGTGGATCACGGACGCGGCCACGCGCATCAAGGCCGCTCGCTTGATGACATACGAGACTGCCTGGAAACTTGATCTCGGCGCCGACGTTCGCACCGACGTCTCCATGGTCAAGGCATACGCCACCGAAATGGCGTACGACGTGCTCGATCACGCCATGCAGCTCTATGGCGCCATGGGCATGACCAAGGAGCTGCCGCTTTCCCTCATGTCGGCCCAGATGCGCACCATGCGTATCTATGACGGCCCCACCGAGGTGCATAAGTGGGTGGTGGCGCGCAATCTTTTGGGGCTCAAGCGATGATCAGCGCATGACGGGCGCGCATCCTGCCCCGCCGCCTCAGACCGTCTGGGCGTCAAGGAAGCGCCAGGGCGCGCCGCTTCCATCACGATCCAATAGCCGCAGGGATTGCATGGGCAGATGAGCGTCTTTGAGTTCGTCTTCGGCCTCTTCTCGATCGTCGTGTCGCTGGCGCTAACCCATTTGCTCGCGGCCGTCGCCGATCTCATCCGCAACCGACGGCGGGTAAGGTTCTCATTCGTGCACGCACTCTGGATGTGGTCTGCCTTCTGCGTCACGATCGGCAACTGGGCCGGCATGTGGGCGTTTCGGTCGTTTCCGGCCTGGCCCGTCTGGTCGATCCTCCTGATGACCCTGGTCGTCGTCGCCTGTTACTTCATCTGCTATCTGGTGGCGCCCGAAACCAGGCAAGAAGGGCCGATCGATCTTCCCGATTTCCACGTGCGCGAGCGCGGCAGCTATCTCGCGGCGTTTCTCACCCTCAGCCTGCTTTCCCTGGCCGCCAATCCGATCTTTCATACCGTAGCGGGACTGACGGCCTGGCTGCGCGATTCCGTAATCGCCTCCATCGCCCTGACTTTCGTCATCGCGCCAATGGTTTTCAAGGAGAAATGGCTGCAGGTTGTCTCTGCAATCATAACCGCAGCCCTTGCCACCTACTTCATGGCGGCCTCGACCAACATCGCAGGAACCTGAAGGACATCCGATGAAAACCCAGCACGGCGACGTCCATATCGTGCGCGAGAACCACGTTGCTCACGTCACCATCCGCAAGCCGCCGCATAACATGATGAGTCTCGATATCGCGCGCGATCTCGCCGATGCGCTGGAAGCGCTCGACGGCGAAGCCGAGATGCGCGCCGTCGTGCTGGCGACCGAGGGCAAGAGTTTCTGCGCTGGCGCCGACCTGACCCGCCGCGCCGACGAGATCGGCATCGCTCCGGCCGCGGCGCCCAAGGGCAATCCACTTTACGATCAGGCCGTGCGTTTGCACGCAACCCAGCTACCCATCGTGGCCGCCATCCAGGGTCCGGCTGTCGGCGCAGGCCTTGGCCTTGCGCTGATCGCCGACTTGCGGATCGCAGCGCCCGATGCGCGCTTTGCCGCCAATTTCGTCAAGCTGGGTTTCCACCCCGGCTTCGGCCTCACCCACACGCTGCCTCGTGTGGTTGGCGCCCAACGAGCCGGGCTGATGTTCTTGACCGGCCGACGCATCAAAGCCGAAGAAGCGCTGGTCTGGGGACTTGTCGACCAGGTCGTCTATGCCGACCAGCTCCTGGCGACGGCGAAAGCCCTTGCTCACGAGATCGCCGACAACGCACCGCTGGCCGTCCGCGCCACGCGCAAGACACTGCGCAGCGATCTTGCGGCAGCGGTGAAAAAGCAGACCGACCTGGAATTCGCCGAGCAACAATGGCTGATGAAGACCGATGACTTCAAGGAGGGCGTGAAGTCAGTGAACGAAAGGCGCGCCGGCAAGTTCACGGGCAAATAAGCGCGCAGCCATGGTCGACGCCGTCGAGGATGTTTCGGAGGACGTTTCGAGCGGCCGCCGTCGACCGGTCGAACTCAGCTCTCAGCCTTTCGGCGCGGGCGTTTCAGGTTTTGGCGCCGCGGGCGCCGCCTTCTCGCTTTCGATCCAACGTTGAACGCGGGCATCCAGCACCGGAAGCGGCAGCGCACCTCCGCCGAGGACGGTGTCGTGGAATTTGCGATAGTCGAACTTATCGCCCAACGCCGCCTTGGCTTGATCACGCAGCTTCTGAAGCCGGATCATCCCGATCTTGTAGCAGGTGGCCTGTCCCGGAGTGGTGATGTAGCGGCGCACTTCCGAACGGATCGCGGTTTCAGGTTGCGCCGAGTTTGCCATGAAGTAGGCGACCGCCTGCTCCTCTGTCCAACCCTTGGAGTGGATGCCAGTGTCGAGCACCAGGCGGATGGCGCGCCAGATCTCGCCTGAGAGCCTGCCAAAATCATCATAAGGGTCGCTGTCGAAGCCCATCTCCTTGGCGAGGGCTTCCGAATAGAGGCCCCAACCCTCGGTATAGGCGGTGTAGAAGCTCTGGGTGCGGAATTTGGGCAGGCCCGTCAGCTCCTGCATGATTGAGATCTGCAAGTGATGGCCGGGCAGTCCCTCGTGGTAGGCGATGTTGGCGAGCTGATAGGTCGGCTCGGCATTCATGTCGGCGAGGTGGACGTAGAAAGTGCCTGGGCGCGATCCGTCAGGCGTGCCGGACTCATAATGTTGTGCGCCTCCAGGCACTTCGCGGAACGCCTCGACGCGCTTCACCACCAAGTCGGCTTTGGGCAGCTTGCCAAAATATTCCGGC
>JANMWT010000083.1:0-14974 GCA_031394145.1 Alphaproteobacteria bacterium
CGCCAATCGCATTCTCAAGGGCGAAAAGCCGGGTGACTTGCCAATTCAGGCGCCCACGAAATACGAACTGGTGATCAATCAAAAAACTGCGAATGCCATTGGTTTGCGCATCTCGGCCCAATTTTCCATCCGCGCTGACGAGGTGATTGAATAAAGCTGATGTCTGCGATTGGCACATCGCAATTATTTCTTGGCGACGCAGCCATTCAGTCGCTTCCAGAGCGAAGCGGCCGTTCAGGAAGCCGCAATCACAGACTCGGATTTATGAGTCCACGCCTAATTGGACCCGTCGAGCAGGCGCCGCGCGATCACCTGGGCCTGGATTTCGGCGGCGCCCTCGAAGATCGACAGGATGCGCGCGTCGCACAGAATGCGCGAGATCGGAAACTCCATCGCGAAGCCGTTGCCGCCATGGATCTGCACGGCGTTGTCGGCGTTGGACCAGGCGATGCGGGCGGCGAGCAGCTTCGCCATGCCGGCTTCGAGATCGCAGCGCCGTCCGGAATCCTTCTGACGCGCCGCAAAGTAAGTGAGCTGCCGCGCGATCATGATCTCGACCGCCATCATGGCGATCTTGTCGGCGACGCGCGGGAATTTCACGATCGGCTCGCCGAACTGCACGCGGTTCTGCGCATAGGAGATCGCCTGCTCCATCGCCGACTGGGCGACGCCGATGGCGCGCGCCGCGGTCTGGATGCGGGCGCCTTCAAACGTGGCCATCAGGTGCTTGAAGCCCATGCCCTCGACTTCGCCGAGCAAATTGCCCAACGGCACCTCGAAGCCGTCGAAGCCGAGTTCGTATTCCTTCATGCCGCGATAGCCGAGCACTTCGATCTCGCCGCCGGTCATGCCCGCCGCCGGAAACGGATCAGCGTCGGAGCCGCGCGGCTTTTCGCAGATGAACATCGAAAGTCCGGAGAAATTGTCGGTGCCAGCGACCGAGCGAGCGAGCACAGTCATCAGGTCGGCGCGAGCTGCGTGGGTGATCCAAGTCTTGTTGCCGGTAATCTTCCAGGTGTCGCCGTCCTTAACCGCGCGTGTGCGCAGGCTGCCAAGATCGGAACCGGTGTTAGGTTCGGTGAACACCGCGGTTGGCAGAATTTCGCCGGACGCGATGCGGGGCAGATATTTCTCCTGTTGCGCCTTGGTGCCGCCATTGAGCAGAAGTTCGGCTGCGATCTCGGAGCGCGTTCCGAGCGAGCCGACGCCGATATAGGCGCGCGAGAGTTCCTCGGAGACGACGCACATCGCCGTCTTGCCCATGCCGAGCCCGCCGAACTCTTCCGGGATGGTGAGCCCGAAAACGCCAAGATCGCCCATCTCCTTGACGACGCTGTCAGGGATCAAAACGTCGTCCATGTGCCATTGATGGGCGAAGGGGACGACCTTCTCCTCCCCGAACTTGCGGAACTGGTCGCGGATCATCTCGAAGGTTTCGTCGAGGCCTGTGTATTCGGCCGTCGCCTTGCCCTGCGCCAGCATGTCGCGGATCAATGATGCGGCCTTGAGACGCGCAGCGGGCGTGTTGCCGTTCATCACCAGTGTGGTGATTGCCGGAGTGAACAGCTTCTGCATGATCGCCTGGTCACGTGTCATGTCGATCGGGCGCACCATCTCGACCTGCGTCATCGGCAGGCCGCCAATGAGCTGGCTCAGGTATTCGCCAAACAGGATCTGAGAGAGAAGTTGTTCAATCTCGCCGAAGCGGTCCTCGATCGCGATGCGGTCCGCCCAGTTGCTGGTCTCTTTCAGCGTCTCGACATAGGTGAGCACCCAGGCGAGGCCGTGGGTGGCGCGCTGTTCCACGTCGATCAGCTTGCGGTCGACCTTGCCGCCAGGAGCGACGCGCAAGGCGATCGATTTGCGCAGCTCGAGGAAATAAGCCTCGGCGTCGCTAGCAGCGCGACGCAGGGTTCCGCGCAGGTCAGCTACGATCACATCCGCGCTCATGCCGTCCATGTCCGTCCGCTCCTGCTGAAGCCTGTCTTGAGTCCGGGGCTGTACTAGGATCTTTTGTGCGGCGCGGCAAAGCCTGTCGCCCGACCGAACACAAGCTCGTGCGCATAGCCCGGAATCCGGGCGATCCGGCTGACCCCACGGGCTTCAGGGTCATCGTTCGGCTTGTCTGGTGAACCCGGTCCTGCCCAAATGCGGTTCGCGAGCAGCGCCAGTCAAAAGGTGCGCCGATATAGAGGGAGATTCGGATGAAGACGTCGGCCGGCCTGAGAGCCATTTTATGCGCCAGCGCAGCGGCTCTCGCCATCGGCGGAGCAGCCGCCCAGTCGGCGCCCGGTTTTGCTCCGCCAAAAACCGCCTGGGGCGTTGCTGACCTCCAAGGCACATGGAGCAACGCGTCGATCACCAAGATGCAGCGGCCGAACGAGTTCCCGAACCTGGTGATGACGCCCGCCGAGGCGGCCAAGGCGGAAAAAGGCGATTATTACAACAATCGTCGCGCCGAAGACGCCAAGCCTGCCGACCCAAACGACAAGCGTCTCCTCGATGGCTCCGATCTGCTGTCTGGCGGGGGCTATAATGGCTTCTGGGTTGATCCCGGATCGAAGGTCGCCGTGGTGAAGGGCGAACTGCGTTCGTCCTGGATCGTCGACCCGCCGAGCGGAAAGATCCCCTATAAGGGCGCCCGCGGCGGCGCGCGCCCAGCCGCAGCCACCGTTGCGGCCCCTGCTCCCGTGCGTCCCGCGCCGGGAACGCCTGGCGCCCCGACCGGCTCGGCCAAGCTTGGCGCCGCCACGGTGCAGGGACCCGGCGCCGTCGATCGCAACGCCGGCGGCGGCTTTGGCAGCTACAATGGACCGGAAGCGCGACCGATCGGCGAAAGATGTCTGGTGGGCTTCGGCGGCACCGGGGGGCCGGTGATGAACAACGTGCTCTACAACAACCATTACCAGATCGTTCAGTCCCCGAACTATGTGATGATCGACATCGAAATGGATCACGATGCGCGCATCATCCCGCTGGTAAAAGACGCGACCGCCGCGCGCCACGGACCCGAGACGATCCCGAAATGGCTGGGCGACAGCGTCGGCTGGTATGAGGGCGAGACACTGGTGGTCGAGACCCGGAACGTGAACCCGCAGCAGCGCGGCTACATTTCCTCCGCCGGCAAGCTGACCGAGCGCTTCACGCGCTGGAACAAGGACCAGATCCTCTACGAATTCGCGGTCGATGACCCGACCTTGTATTCCCAGCCATGGAAGGGCGAGATGTCGCTCAATCTCTCGAAGGAGCCGCTCTACGAATACGCCTGCCATGAAGGCAATTACGCGATGAGGGGGATCCTCGCAGGCGCCCGCATGCAGGAACGCGACGGCAAGGTGGTGGCGACGAGTACGGCCGAAGAATAGTCGCTTCGACATCGCAGCTCGACAGACGCACCGGAATCCCTGATCGTCCGACCCGCCCGCTCCGGCTTGAGACCGGACCCAAAGGCGGGACGAGGAAACGACCATGTTCGCCGAACTGGCCATCGTCATTGGCAAGCTGGTGGAGGCGCGTCGAGACGCCAACGCCAGCGCTGCTGAGTTTCGTCAGGCCCGGCTCGAACGGTTCCGCAAGCTGGCTCGCTTCGCCAACACCCATTCGCCCTACTATGCCGATGTCATCCGCGACGGCGGCGTCGATCTGAGTATCTGTACGCCAGCCGACTTTCCGCTCCTGACCAAGACCATCCTGATGGCGAATTTCGATCGCATTGTCACCGATCCACGCATCAGCAAGCAGAAAGTCACCGACTTCCTCGATCGCTCGAAAGATCCGGCCGAAAAATTCCTCGACGACTTTCGCGTGATGCACACATCCGGAACGTCCGGCGAGGTCGGCTATTTTCTCTATTCGAGCGCCGATTGGGCGCGCGGACTGCTGGGCGGGGCATTCCGCCGCCGGCGGCGTATGCCTCGCCGCAAACGGACGCGCGGCGGACGGTTTCGCGGCGCCTTCTATGGCGCAACCGGCGGCCACTTCGCCGGCGTCACCATGGCGACGGTTGCGAGCCGCGGCATCGCGCGGCTGGTCATCGATATGCGCACCTTCGAGATCAACAGCCCGCTCCCTCAAACCATCGATCAGCTCAACGCCTTTCAGCCCGAGATCGTGTCTGGCTACACCGCTGCCTTGCGCATGCTTGGCGAGAACCAACTTGCAGGTGCGCTCAGGATTTCACCGATCGCGATCGCCGCAACCGGGGAGACGGTGACCCAGGCTGACATGGCGTTCCTCAACCGCGCCTTCGGCTGCGAGGTCACCAGCGCCTATGGCTGCACCGAACATCTTGGCCTTGGCGCCTCCGATCCCGGCGGCCAGACAATGACGCTCAACGACAGCGAACTGATATTCGAGTTCGCCGAGGATCATTCGGTCATCACCAACCTCTTCAACTACACCATGCCGCTGATCCGCTATCGCATGTCCGATATACTGATCCCGGTCGGCGCGCCGGATGCCCATCCGCTGGTGATCAAGAACCTCGTCGGCCGCACCGAGCGAATGCCGACCTTCTTGAACCAGGCCGGGGTAAGCGATTTCATCAGTCCTCACACGATCAACGAGATCTTCGTTCCCGGCGTGATGCGCTTCCAGCTGCATCTAACCGGACCCAGCGCCTTTCGCTTCCTGGTGATCCTCGATCCGGCGCTGGATCCATCGGGCCGTGCAGGTGCGCTCGCCGGGGTCGATGCGCGGCTGAAGGAGATACTCACCCAGAAGGGCATGCCGAACGTGACGTTCGAGGTTGCCGCTGTCGACGATCTGCCGGTGAACCCCCGCACCCGCAAATTCCAGCTGATTGTCGATGACCAGGAAACGGCGGCCTGATTGCCTCTCGGAGAGAGATGAGCTGATCAGATGGGGCGGTGAGCGCTGAAGTCTCGCTCAGGCGTCGAAGTCGAGACCCAGGGCGCGGAATTGCTCGCGGTTGTCCTGCCAGTGTTCGGACACCTTCACGCGCGTGAACAGGTGGACGGGTCGGCCGAGGATGCCGGCAAGCTCCTTCCGCGCCGCGATGCCGATCTCCTTGATCGTGGAGCCGTCCTTGCCGAGGACGATGGCGCGATGGCCCTCGCGGCCGACATGAATTATCTGGCTCACTTTGACGGAGCCATTGGAGTGGGTCTCCCACGCTTCGGTCTCGACCGTGAGGTGATAGGGGATCTCCTGATGCAGTCGCAGCATCAGCTTTTCGCGCGTGATCTCGGCGGCCAGCAGGCGCACGGGGATGTCGGCGGACTGATCCTCGGGAAACAGAAATGGCCCCTCGGGCATCCGCTTGGCGATCAGGTCAGCAAGATCATCGACGCCATCGCCATTTAGACCAGAGATCATGAAGACATCGGAATAGGCGCCCTGCCCGTGCAGCAGCTGGACTGCGCCGAGGAGCCCGTCGCGCTCCACCAGATCGATCTTGTTCAGCGCCAGGATGGCCTGCTTGCCGAGCTGTTTCAGGCGGTCAATGATCGCCTGGTCTTCAACGTTGCCGGGATTAGACGTGGACCAGTGTCGCGCGTCCACCAGATGCACCATCGCGTCCGCATCACCAGCGCCTTCCCAGGCGGATCGCACCATGGCGCGATCCAGCCGCCGTTTGGGCGCGAAGATGCCTGGCGTGTCCACCAGCACCACCTGCGCGGCGCCGCGCATCATCACGCCGCGTATCGGAAAGCGCGTCGTCTGGACCTTGTGGGTGACAATCGAGACCTTCGATCCGACCAAACGGTTCACAAGCGTTGACTTGCCGGCGTTGGGCGAGCCGATAATGGCGGCGAAGCCAGCGCGCGTTGCGGTGTCGGTCATGCTTCGTCGCTTTCGATGATCGCCATCATGGCGCGCGCCGCGGCGCGTTCGGCCTCCTGCTTCGAGGCGCCCGTGCCGTTGACGGGATCAAGGTCGCTGACATGAACCGACGCCGTGAAACTTGGTGCATGGTCCGGCCCGCTGCGCTCGCCATGATTGTAGCGCGGCATCGGAAAACCCTCGCCCTGGGCCCATTCCTGAAGCGCCGATTTGGGGTCGCGCGGGCTGGCGATCACGCCTTGCAGCGCCTGCTTCCAGTGTTTCAGGATGAATTTTCGCGAGGGCGGCAAGCCGCCATCAAGATAGATCGCGCCCAGCACCGCCTCGAGCGCGTTCGCCAGCAAGCTTGGCTTCGACGACCCTCCATTGAGGCGCTCGGCCTTGTCGATGATGAGATAATCGCCCAGCTTCAGCGCTGCGCCAATCACGCCGCACTGATCGCGGCTGACAAGCGCATTGAGTCGCGGCGCCAGTTCGCCTTCGCGCTGGTTCGGAAAGCGCTCCAGCAACGCCTCGACCGTGATCAGCCCGAGGACGCGGTCGCCCAGAAATTCCAGCCGTTCATTGCTCCACTCGGCCGAATGGCCCTGTGCGGCCGAGCGATGCGTCATGGCGCGATCGAGGAGATCATCTGATTTGAACTTGTAGCCAAGCGCCGCTTGGCAGGCGTCGCGCAGCTCGGCGGTCAACGCCGGCGCAACCTTGGCGCCACGCGAGCGGTTCTTGCGACGCTTTCCAGTGAGGCTGGAGTTCGGCTTCATCAAGACAGACTCGCCGGGGCGGGGAACGCCTCGATGATCACCATTGCCTGCGCATAGGGATACTCGTCGGTTATGGTGAGGTGGACCACGGTGGTCATGCCGGGCGGCGTTATCCTAGCCAGGCGCTCGGCCGCGCCGCCGGTGAAGACGATGGTGGGTTTGCCGCTCGGCAAGTTGACGACGCCCATGCCCTGCCAGTGGACGCCCCGGCGCGGCACGCCGGTGCCCAGCGCCTTGGCGCAGGCTTCCTTCGCCGCGAAGCGCTTGGCGTAGGTGGCGGCGCGTTCAGCCCGCCGATCGGCGAGCTTGCGTTCGATCTCGGTGAAGACGCGCTGCGTGAAGCGGTCGCCGAAACGCGACAGCGATTTCTCGATCCTCCGGATGTCGCACATGTCCTGGCCAAGCCCGATGATCATGTGGTGCGCCCGCCAGACCGCATATCCCAATAGAGGGCGCCGAGCTCGCGCCACTCTGCCGGATCAAAATCACCCAGGCCGGCGCGGCCGGTGTCGAGATCGAAGACATCTATCTGGCTGCGGATCAGCGACAGCGTGACATAGAGCGCCTGCACATAGCCGCGCTGGTAGTCGTCACCGCCATAGATCGACGGATCGCGTGTCTTCTCGATCAGCAGGAAGACCGTGTCGCGGAGCATCTGTTCATAAGACTTGCTGCTCATGGCGCCGGCCGCGCTGCGTCGATCTCAGTGCGCATTTTGCGGACCGCCGCGTCGAGCCCGACAAACAGCGCCTCGCCCATGATGAAGTGGCCAATATTGAGTTCGCGCACCTCAAGGATCGCCGCCACCGGGCGTACGGTTTCGTAGGTCAGGCCATGACCAACATGGATTTCGATACCCTTGCTGGCGCCGAGTTCGGCAGCGTCTCGCAGGCGCATGAGTTCGGCAGCCGCGCCGGCCTTATCGCCTGCAAGAACCAGCTCGACATATTTCCCCGTATGCAGCTCGACGACCGGTGCGCCCATCGCTTCAGCAGTTAGGATCTGTTCGCGCGCCGGCTCGATGAACAACGAGACGCGGATCTTTGCCTCGCCCAGCTTGTTTACGAACGGCGTAATCTGGTTGTGCAGCCGAGCCACGTCGAGTCCGCCTTCGGTGGTGCGCTCCTCGCGGCGCTCGGGCACAAGGCAGGCGCCATGCGGGCGAAAGGCGAGCGCATTAGCCAGCATCTCCGGCGTCGTCGCCATTTCGAGATTGATCGGCAGTTTCGTCGCGGCGCGCACCGCAGCAAGATCGGCGTCGCGGATATGACGGCGATCCTCGCGCAGGTGGATGGTGATGCCGTCAGCCCCGGCGGCTTCGGCGATTGCCGCCGCCTTGGCGGGCTCGGGATGATTGCCGCCGCGCGCATTACGCATGGTGGCGACGTGGTCGATGTTCACACCCAGTCGCGCACGCGGGAGAATCATTTGAGGCCCCGGCTGCCCGGCTTCACCGCAGGAAGCTTGGCCAACTCAGCCGGCAAGGCGTTGGCGTCGTAGTCAGGAAAGTCCACAGCCGCAAGCGAAACCAGCTTCAGCCCGCCGACATCCGCCTTGCCGTTGGAGCGATCGACAATGCAGGCTGCGCCGATCAGATTGGCGCCGACACCCTTTAGCGCCTCCAACGTCTCGCGCATCGAGATGCCCGTGGTGACGATGTCCTCGACGATGATGACGCGGTCATCTGGACCGACCGAAAAGCCACGACGCAGGCTCATCACCCCGCCCTCGCGCTCGGTGTAGATCGAGCGACACCCAAGCTGGCGCGCCGTCTCATAGCCGGGGATCAGGCCGCCGACGGCCGGGCCGACCACGACATCGATGCGGCCGAACTGGGCGGCCAGCTTTTTGGCCAGCGCCGCGCACAGGCGCTCGGTGGTCTTCGGGTCAGAAAAAACCAGCGCCTTCTGGAGGAAAACCGGGCTGCGCCGTCCGGACGACAGGATGAAATGCCCTTCCAGGAGGGCGCCCGCCTTGCGGAACTCATTCAGCACGTCGTCGGTGTTCATGGGGCTCTGGACTTGGTTTGCGGCGATTGTGGCAAGCCCTACCCCGTCTTGCCGGCTCGCTCAACCTTACCCTCTGATCCGATCCGCCCGATCGACGACGCTCAACGCGCGCATGGCGGCGACAATTTGGGTCAGTCGTCGCGCATCCTCGACTTCAATGTCGAATTCGAAGTCAAAGAAGTCGGCGGTGCGCTTCAGGGTTTTGACGTTGATGATATTGCCCTGAGCGTCCGAGACCGTTTTGCACAATGTCGCCAGCGCGCCGCGCCGGTTGGCGGCGGTGACGTGGATCCGGCCAACCGCCATCACCTCGCCCTCCTTCTCGCCCTTGGACTTCCACTTGAGGTCGATCCATCGGTCGGCCTGGTTCTCGTAGTCGGCAAGCCGCGCGCAATCGATCACGTGCACCTCGATGCCGCGCTCCGGAATAAGAACGCCGACGATCCGGTCCCCCGGCAGCGGCGAACAGCACTCAGCAAGATGCAGCGTGACGCCCGGCGTCAACTGGTCGCCAGCCACCAGGCTGGGCGCGGCGTCAGCGTCGCCGCTGGCGTTGATGCGCGCGGGATCGTCGATGCCGGGGAAGGCCTTCGCCAGCATCTCGGCGGTGGTCATCCGCCCGCGTCCGATCGCCTCGGCCAGAGCGTCGACATGATCAAATCCGGTGCGTTCGGCCATCTCATCCTGGTTGACTTCGTCGGGCTCGAGGCCGATGCGGCGCAACGCGTGCTCGATCAGGCGCTCGCCGATGGCGATGAACTCGCCGCGCTCGGCCGAGCGCGTCAGGCGGCGGATCGCTGAACGGGCGCGGCCGGTGACGGCGAGGCTTTCCCAATGCGGCTGGGCGGCCGGCCGGGCGCCGCGCAACACCTCCACCACATCGCCGTTTTCGAGCTGGGTGCGAAGCGGACGTTCGACATTGTTGATTTTTGCGCCCACCGTCGTGTCGCCGATTTCCGTGTGGACGGCGTAGGCGAAATCGAGCGGCGTTGAGCCCTGCGGCAGCTTCACCAGCCGGCCCTTCGGCGTGAACACGAAGACGCTGTCGCGGTACATCTGCAGCTTGGCGTGCTCGAGAAACTCCTCGGGCTCGGCGCCATGCTTCAGCATGTCGGAAAAAGCGCGCAACTCGCCCTCGGCGTCGATGCCGTCAGCGCGGGCGCCCTCGCTGTCGAACCCGTATTGTTGGTTCTTGTAGACCCAGTGCGCTGCGACGCCGCGCTCGGCGATACCGTCCATCTCTCGCGTGCGGATCTGAAGCTCGACCCGGCGATTGCCCGGGCCAAGGAAGGTCGTGTGCAGACTGCGATACCCGTTCGGTTTGGGCACCGAAATGTAATCCTTGAACCGCTCCGACAGCGCCGCCCATTGCTGGTGCGCGGCGCCGAGCGCACGATAACAATCCTCGATCGTCGAGACGATCAGCCGATAAGCGAAGACGTCGCCAAGGTCCTTGAACGAGATCGACTTGTTTTCGAGCTTCCGCCATATCGAATAGGGCCGTTTCATCCGGCCGCGCAATTCACCGCGCACGCCGCGCGCCAGCATCACGGTGTCGATATCGGCCTGGATGCGATCGAGATTGCCGTGGTCGTGCGACAGAATTTCGTCGAGGCGCAGCACGATCGCCTCGTACGCTTCGGGGTTGATCACTCGGAAGGCGTGATCTTCGAGTTCGCCGGCGAATATCGACAGACCGACGCGGCGAGCCAGCGGCGCATAGATTTCCAGCGTCTCGCGCGCGATGCGCTCGCGACTTTCCAGCTTCGGCATGAAGTCGATCGTTCGCATGTTGTGCAAGCGGTCGGCCAGTTTGACCAACAACACACGGATATCTCTCGTGGTCGCAAGGATGAATTTCTGAAAGTTCTCGGCCTGCTGCTGGCGTGGCCCGTCCCCCGACATGCGCGGCAGCTTGGTGACGCCATCGACCAGATCCGCCACCTCGTTGCCGAACAGGCCGCGGATTTCCTCAACCGTCGCGTCCGTGTCCTCGACGGTGTCGTGCAGCAGGCCGGCGATGATCGTCGCCTGGTCCATCTTGAGTTCGGTGAGAAGGCCTGCGACGGCGACAGGGTGCGCGTAATATGGGTCTCCGGAGTGACGCTTCTGGGCGCCATGCTTCACGGTTGCAAAGACGTACGCCTTGTTGAGCGCATCCTCATCGGCGTCCGGCTGATACGATTTGACCCGATCGACCAGCTCGTACTGACGCAAAAAGCCCCGCGAACGCGGTTGGGCGTCCGGGGCTTTCTTGCGGGCCGGTTCAGGCTTGGGAAACGGTATTGGCTGGGCCATCGCGTCAGGCCCTATCAAACCTGGTTACGTCAAAAGCGCTCTTCGCGCGCCGATTCGAGTTCGACCTGATAAGCCTTGAGCACCTCATCCTCCGAGGTGGTCGGGGCGGCGGTAAGGGCGCGCTTGTCTTCTTCGCGCTCGGCTTCCTCGTCGGGACGGACCTCCTGGAGATCGGCAACCAGGCTGTCGCGGACCGTTTCGAGATCGATCGTCTCTTCTGCGATTTCGCGGAGGGCGATCACCGGATCCTTGTCGTTGTCGCGGTCGATGGTGATCGGCGACCCCTGCCGGATGACGCGCGCACGATGGGACGCAAGGAGGACCAGCTGGAACCGGTTCGGGACTTTCTCCACGCAATCTTCGACAGTCACGCGCGCCATTCAGATCTCCTTGTAATCAGCCTAGATACTGCATCAGCTTCGCTGCCGCAACATTTGCGACAGCGGCGGGCGGCAAGGCCACCGCCGCCGCACCAGCGCCCATGAAATCTAAGTGATCACGCTGCGCTTGCCGGAGCGTCCATGGCGTCCATATCGGCCAAGGAGGCGGCGGTCGGATTTTCTGGCAAGAAGCCCGTTTTGCGGTCCTGCGCGATTCCTGAGGGATTGATTTCATGGCATTTTATAAGGACGAACGCCTCGCCCTGTTTATCGACGGCGTCAATTTCTACGCCGCTGGCAAGACCCTCGGGGTCGAAGTGGATTATCGCAAACTCCTGGAGGAATTCCGCCGCCGCGGCCGATTGATGCGGGCCTATTACTATACCGCCCTGGTTGAAAACGACGACTATTCCCCGATCCGCCCCCTGGTCGACTGGCTCCAGTACAATGGCTTCAATGTGGTCACCAAACCGGCCAAGGAGTTCACCGATTCCAGCGGCCGGAGGCGGGTAAGAGGCGACATGGGCGTCGAAATCGCCGTCGACATGCTGAATCTCGCACCCCACCTCGATCATATGGTCCTGTTCTCCGGCGACGGCGATTTGACCCGTCTGGTGCAGGCGGTGCAGGAAAAGGGCGTCCGGGTCTCGGTGGTCTCGACACTGAAGACCTCGCCGCCGATGATCGCCGACGATCTGCGTCGCGCGGCCGATACCTTCATCGAACTGGCGGACCTCGCCGATCTGGTGGGGCGGCCGCCGCGGCAGCCCGCGCCGATGCGGGAAGGTGAAACAGTCGGGGCCGGCGCCGACGATGATGAAGAGGACGATGAGGAAAGATGAAGCTGCCCCGGGCGCACCAGGCCAGAGCCGCAGCGCCCGCAGATGCTCCACCCGAAGCGCCTCGCGACTGTCCGCTCTGCCCTCGCCTGGTCGACTTCCGCCTGGCGCAGCGCGGGGCCCATCCCGACTGGTTCAACGCGCCCGTTGCATCCTTCGGCGACTTGAATGCGCGGCTGCTGATCGTCGGGCTCGCGCCGGGGCTGCAAGGCGCCAATCGCACCGGCCGGCCCTTCACCGGGGACTTCGCCGGCGACCTGCTCTATTCGACGCTCGAAAAATACGGCTTCTCTTCCGGGAAGTTCGCTGCAAAACCGGATGACGGCCTGATGCTGGTTGACGCCATCATCGCCAACGCCGTGCGCTGCGTGCCGCCAGAAAACAAACCGACCGGGGCGGAGATCGTCGCTTGCCGACGCTTTCTCTCCGCCCGCATTGCCGCTCTGCCAAAAGTGAAAGTGATGCTAGCGCTGGGCCGGATCGCACACGATTCGGCCGTGCGGGCGCTCGGCGCCAAGCCGACCTCCTCGGTGTTCGGCCATAACCGTCGCCACGCGCTGACCAGCCCGCATGGGCCCGTCGTGCTCTATGACAGCTATCACTGCTCCCGCTATAATACGAACACCGGACGACTGACGGTGGAGATGTTTCATTCGGTCTTCGCAGCCGTACGCAAGGAGCTCGATGGCTGAAAACGAACCTGACGCGCCCTGGTCCTCGATCCTCACCGATCCGCCCGAGCGCGGCACGGAAGGCGGCCTCATCGTGCTGGACGATGAGCATGACCTTGGCGCCCGCATCACGTTTGAACGATCAGAGGGCGGCGGCGGCGCGATCACCTGCGGCATCTATAGCTGGATGATGCACACCCGCTATTTCACCTCGGAAAGCGAGGCGCGAGAGGCGTTCGAGGCCATGAAGACCGACCTCGATGCGATCCTCCAGCGCATCCCGCTAAAAAGCGACCTGGATCTCGAGAGCAAAATGAGCGCTTCATGTGATGAGATGTCGGCCTTCGTCGATAAATACCCCTAACGTCCAAGGTTGTAGTCGCCGCCCTTCTCGAGCGCCGTCTTCCACGCCGGCCGAGCGTGCATGCGATCAAGCCAGGCGTTGAAGTTGGGATAGGCCGAAAGCTTCTGCTGGGCCCGCGCCACCTCGGCGACAAAGCTCATCTGGATGTCGGCGCCGGTAAGCATGTCGGCGACGAAGAACGACCGGCCCTCCAGAGCCTGCTCGCAATAGCCAAGATGGTTGGCGCTCTCGGACTGGATGCGCGGGTGCAAGGGCGCGCCCGCATCCTTCAGCCTGCCAACATACATCTCGAGCATCAGCGGCAGCATCGCCGAGCCCTCGCCATAATGGAGCCACTGCATGTAGCTCTCATATTCGGGCGTGTTGCGGGGCGGTTGCAGCCGGGCGCCGCCGTGGTGGCGGATGATATAGTCGACAATCGCTCCGGTCTCGTGGACCGTCCGGGCGCCCTCAGTGATCACCGGGCTCTTGCCGAGCGGATGGATCGCTTTCAGCTCCGGCGGGGCAAGTCGGGTCTGCTTGTCGCGGTAATGGATCTTGAGCTCGTAGGGCGTCCCCAACTCCTCCAGCAACCAGAGAACGCGCTGAGACCGGGATTCATTGAGATGATGGACCGTCAGCATGGCGTTTCCCCTGTTGTCTGGTTGTGTCGGCCAAAATGCAGCTCCAGAGGGCAAGTGTAAACGCAACTCGAAAACCGCTTGCCGCAGCGGGACGCCAAATGTACGGAATTCAGCGCGGCGCGGGTGTAGCACAATGGTAGTGCAGCAGCCTTCCAAGCTGAGTACGCGGGTTCGATTCCCGCCACCCGCTCCAAAGCCTTTCAGGGGCTTACGCCGCCCGCACTCGCTAAAACCTCGCGAGTTCTTGCAGGCCCTTGACTGCGGCGTTGCGTTTTTGGCGACCGCTCGCTTCCAGCGATTGGCTTTCGCTCACCGAAAACATGGAAATTCGACGTGAGATCAATCGGCGGCGCCGTTGCGCGCCGCTACTCTGGGTTTGCCGTGAGCGCGACGGTGAGCGCCAGCAGGCAGAGCGTCAGCGCCAGCGGCGTCATCGTGAAGCGCTCGGGCCTGCTTCGCGAAAGCGCGTTCATGACGACGCCGAGCGCGAGATAGCTCACGATCACCCAGATTCCGATGCCGGCGATCGAGGGATGGGGCAACAGAGCGATTAGCCTCGCCCGTTCCAGAACAATCGCGGCGAACAACGCATAAATCAAGACCGCCACCAGACTGCCGACGCGAAGCCCCGCCGGCAGTCGTTCGTGCGCTCCGCCCCAGGCGAACCGACCCAGGGGCGCGCCCATCGCCAGCGCCAGCTGGAATAGCGCTAGCCCACCCGACGCGACGCAGAATGCAATGGCTGCGATCTCGGTCGGCATTCTGCGACTAGCCAGGAACTCGGCGGCTGCGTCAACGCCCGCCGGAGTGTCGCCGAAATCAACCGTCGGTCATTCAACAATCGCGATTTGCGATTTTACTGACGACGGCCTCAACCAACCGGTCTCGCGGGGGACGCGGCTGGCGTCTGCGGAGAAGAATGGCAGCTTAGTGGCCTGGCGAGGCGAGGTTCGCGTCGGCGCACCTTGCGCCCTTCCACTGGCGGGGAAGCGCGACGAAGCTCCCGAGATTGTAATGATTGGAGCCTCTGCCAGCGATCCGGTTCAGCTCATTCCAGACATCTGATTTCCACCGCCCGTAGTCTCCGATCGCTCCCGACGAGGAGGCTGCCTGGCTGACCGCGCCGTACGCCGCCTGGGAAATGGATGTGCGCAGAGGATGTCTTCCCCACAGCCCCGCATCGTCGCCCTGCGACGCGATGATCAGCTTGCGTCCGGGAGGGAG
>JANMWT010000161.1:0-5079 GCA_031394145.1 Alphaproteobacteria bacterium
AAACTCGGGTCGGCGAACAGCTCGTTGAGCAGGGCGCGTTTGCGCCCAGCTTCGATGAACACGACCTGCTGCGACACGCGCTCGGCCGTCGTCGCCTGCGGAGCGACGGAGACCTTCAGCGGATCATGCAGCAACTCGCCGGCCAGCTTGGCGATGTCGGCTGGCATGGTGGCGGAGAAGAACAAGTTCTGCCGTTTCACGTTCATGTACGACACGATCTTGCGGATCGGCGGCAGGAAGCCGAGGTCGAGCATCTGGTCGGCTTCGTCGAGCACCAGGATTTCGGTGTCCTTAAGCTGGGCGTTCTTTTCCTGGAGGTGATCGATCAGGCGTCCCGGCGTGGCGACGAGGATGTCGAGGCCGCCAGCCAGCGCCTGGATCTGCTTGCCGTGCTTCACGCCGCCGAACACCACCGCCACCTTGAGGCCAAGGTTTTTGCCATAGGTGCGGAAGCTGTCAGCGATTTGGGTCGCCAGCTCGCGGGTGGGAGACAGGACCAGAGCGCGGCAGCCCCGACGCGGCGCCGGGCGTGGGTTGGCCTGCAGGAAGTGGAGGATGGGGAGGGCAAAGGCGGCGGTCTTGCCGGTGCCGGTCTGAGCGATGCCCAGAAGGTCGCGGCCGGACATGACGCCGGGAATGGCCTGCGCCTGGATCGGCGTGGGGATCGTGTAACCTTCGGAGGCCAAAGCCAGGAGGAGCGGCTTGGCGAGGCCAAGGTCGGTAAACTGAGTCAAAACGAGTGTCCTTCGGACATGCGCCACGTGCGAGCCCGCATCCGCGACGCGGCTCGCCGAAACGACGATTTTATGGGGAACTGCCCCGCGTGGCGGGCGGCTCTATGAGCTCTTCAGGGCGGAAGCAGAGGGACGCTTTTGCATCCACACGCGTGCGGCACGCCGATAGCGCCGCGAAGCAGCGCGCCCGTCATATGGTTGGTTATGCCGTGCAAGTCAACCCATAATGCCGCAGTGCAGCAAAATGGCTCTATTTCGCTCCCGACGCGACGCCAGCCGGCTGCACCGGGCCGCCCATCAGCTTGACGCCCTCATCCAGCTTGTCGGCGTAAGCGTTGAGCGCCTGACCGGCCATGCCAGCGTAGGTGTCGACGTCCGCCCAGCGCTCGTCCTCGATCGCCTCGCGCACCCCCGGCAGGGTCTTGGCGCCATAGCCGGTGAAGCGGCCGGGCGCGTAGACCATGTTCATGTACCAGCCGCGACCGCCGGGCAGGCCGGGAGCGACCAGAAGCGCCTGTTCGGTTTTGCCGGCCAGCGCGACGAGCTGTGATTTGGCGTCGGCCGGCAGCGCTGCGCCCTTGGCGGCGAGCGCTGCGTCATACGCCTTTGCACTCGCCTTGAGACGAAGATTGGCGTTCTCGAGCGGCGCCAGGTTGAAGAACGGCACCGGCTTCAGCGGCGTCGGCGGACCGCTGGTCTTGGTCGGATCATCGGAGAGTTTGAATGCGTTGGCCTCGATCATCTTCGACTGCGCGACCTGTGCCTCACGCTTGGTGTCTGCGAGCTTCTTCACCTCGTCGAGATAGGTCGACACGGTATCGGCAAAGTCGCCATAGCGGACGACCGGCAAGTCCGCCTCGGACATGCGCAGGACCAGACGACCGCCGGTCTTCGCCAGAGCGCCGGCGTAGGCGAAGCCGGGGTCGACGAATTTCGAGTAGTGCTCCCAGGTGTCGTAGGCGGAGTGATAGACGCCTCCGCTGTCGCCTTCGCCGCCATAGCCGATGTTGAGCGAGGCGATGCCGAGGTGTTGCAGGAAGCTGGAATAATCCGAGCCTGAGCCGAGCGGATCGAGCGGGATGTCCTTGCCGGGATCGCCGGCGGCCTTGGCGATCGCCTTCACACGTTCGCTCGCGCTGGGCGCTGCAGCGTTCGCCAGGGCGCCCGCCCGGCGGCGCGCATCCACAGAGACCTTGGTCTGCGGATCGGTCACATCGGCAGCGACCTTGGCGACGAAGTTTTGCAGCGAATGGCTGCCCTCGGCGCCGAGGAAGCCGCGGCTGTTGCCGTCGCTGTTGATGTAGATCAGCGCCTTTTGCTTGAGCTCAGCAGCATGCGTTTCAGCCCATTCGGTCGAGCCGAGCAGCATCGGCTCCTCGCCATCCCAGCTCAGGTAAACCAGCGTGCGCTTCGGTTTCCAGCCCGTCTTGGCAAGTTGGCCGAACGCCTTGGCCTCTTCCATCATGGCGACGTGGCCGCTGATCGGATCGGATGCGCCGAACACCCAGCCGTCATGGTGGTTGCCGCGCATCACCCACTGATCAGGATACGTCGCCCCCTTCATGGTCGCGACAACGTCATAGAGCGTCTTGAGCGACCATTCCGACTTGACCACAAGATGCGCCTTGGCCGCATCCGTGCCGCCGACATGGTAGGTGATGGCGAGCGAACCGCGCCAGTTGGAGGGAACGACATTGCCCTCCAGCGCCGACAGAAAATGCTGCGCATCGCCATAGGAGACCGGAAGCACCGGGATCTTGAGGATCGTCTGAGCGTCCTTGCGGTCGAGGCGCTTGGCGTCGTCGGTTGCCCCGACCCCCGGGGTCAAGGGATCGCCGGGATAGAGCGGCATGTCGGCGACGGAGCCGCGCTGGAAGCCTTGCGAGGGACGCGCCGCGCCCTTGGGATAGGCGTCGTCGACCGAAAAGCCGTCGTCGCGCGGATCAGAATAGATGATGCAGCCGATGGCGCCGTGGTCCTGCGCCAGCTTCGGTTTGAGGCCGCGCCAGCCGGCGCCGTAGCGGGCGATGACGATCTTGCCTTTGACATCAACGCCCATGCGTTCGAGCTGTTTGTAGTCGTCGGGCATGCCGTAGTTCACATAGACCAGCGGCGCCGTGACATCGCCATCGCCCTGGAAGGCGACATAAGCGGGCAGCTCGTTCTTGGTTCGCGACGACGTGGCGTCGCCTGGAATCGGCCGCTCGGTCAGCGTCGCCTTGAACGAAGTCTTGCCTGTGAGATCGAGCGACACCTTGAGCGGCGTCGGATAGAGGACCTTGAAGGTTTCGATCTTCGCATCCCAGCCCCAATCCTGGAACTGCTTCAGCGTCGTCTCGGCGTTGAGCTTGTCGTGCGCCGAGGAGACATGGTTGGGCTCGGCCGCCATGGTCTTCATCCAGCCGTCCATTTCAGCCGGGCTGACGACAGCGTCGAACTGCTTTTCGAGATCGGCGGTCGCAGCCGGCGACTTCTGCGCGCCCACCGGACTGGCGACCAGCATCGCTGCGAGGATGGCGAGGAGGGAGACGGAACGGCGCATGACAGGCCCCACGACTGGCGTTTTGGTCAGCTAGCGCTTTCCCCGGTGCGCCGACAAGGCAGGTTGAGGCATGACGTTGCGGTCGGCGCGCGCTTGCCTGGCAAAGCTGCACCCGGACGCCCCTGTTCGACCGGGTTTCATGCCGCTCGGGTTGGCGCTATATGCGCGCCGGGCCGTCTCCCATCCCGGTCCCTGGAGCTTCCCCATGTTCGACAAACCCGCCTTCGCCGGACACGAGAGCGTCCATCATTTCTACGATGCGAAGACCGGCCTTCGGGCGATCATCGCCGTCCACTCGACGCGCCGCGGCCCGGCCGCCGGCGGCTGCCGGATGTGGAATTACGACAATGCCGACGCCGCCTTCATCGATGCACTGCGTCTCTCCGAGGGGATGAGCTACAAGAACGCCATGGCCGATCTGCCGCTTGGCGGCGGCAAAGCGGTCATCTGGGGGAACGCCCGGACCGACAAGACGCCTGAGATGTTCCGCGCGCTGGGTCGGGCGATCGAGAGCCTGAACGGCAGATATTGGTCGGCCGAGGATGTCGGCGTCTCGCCAGCCGATATGGCTTATGCCGCAGAGAATACCCGCTATGTCGCTGGCCTGGCGACCGGCAAGGCCGCCAGCGGCGACCCTTCGCCCGTCACGGCGCGCGGCGTGTTTCTGGGCATCAAGGCGTCCGCTGCGCGGGCCTTTGGGTCGGAGGATCTTCGAGGCAAACGGGTGGCCGTTCAGGGGGTTGGCCATGTCGGCGGCTTCCTCTGCGCGCACCTTGCAGAGGCGGGGGCCCAGCTGATCATCACGGACGTGAACCCGGACGCCCTGCAGGCGGTCGCCAAGGCCACCGGGGCGAGCATCGTCCCTCCGAACGAGATCTATGATGCGAATGTGGACATTCTGTCACCCAATGCGCTCGGCGCGGTGATCAACCCTGAGACGATTGGGCGAATCAAGGCGAAGGTCATCGCTGGCGGAGCGAACAATCAGCTGTCGCAACCTGAGATGGGCGAGCAGTTGCTGCAACGCGGTATGCTTTACGCGCCTGACTACGTCATCAATGGGGGCGGCATCATCAACGTGGCTGCCGAAATCTCGGGCGCCTACGATCCAGCCTGGGTCGAGAGCAAGGTGCTGAAACTCGTCGAAACACTGGGTAATGTGCTGGATCAGGCCCGAAAAGAGGGTCGCGCCACCAACCGCGTGGCGGACGACATCGCACGTCGCCGGATAGGCGAATCAGCGTGACTCGGTAAATCTTCGGTTATCTATTTGCTGCGGTGCAGCGCCAAAGGCTTGACCCCGGGTTAACTGGCGTAGAGCTTGCTGACGACTGCTAAAGGGCGACGGCCGCTTTCGAATCGTGGACCGTATTTAGACCCTGTGATGTGTTCCGGACGGGTGGTGTCGGTTTCGGGGGCTTAATGTCGGAAGTGGTGGTGCAGATTAACGCAGACGAAAGCCGGGATTCGGCGCGTCTGACGCATGCGCTCGACGCATTTGCCAAATGGAGCGTCGATACAGGCCTCTCCAGCTCCCAGGGCGACGCCCCGGATATCATGATGTTGACCGAGTATGCGGGCGGCGAGATGCGCCGCAAGCTGGTCTTCCAGAACCGCGACCATGCCGCGAAATTCCTGGTCTTCTGGCGCACCGAGCGCCATCGCCCGATCGCCGCCGCCCAGCAGGCGTCGCTCTCTGCCTGACCGGCTGCCTGACCCGCTGCCTGACCCGCTGCCTGACGGCTGCCTGAGTGTCGCCTCCGCCCTGGCCGCCTCAGCCCTGGCCGAGCAGGTCCGTCACGA
>JANMWT010000169.1:0-3725 GCA_031394145.1 Alphaproteobacteria bacterium
AGCTGCCGGTTTTTTCCACCCGCTGCATCCACTTGATCGCCGAACTCGGACAGATGTCGAAGTGTTCCGCCGCCTCGCGGCGTGAGGCGCCGCCTTCAATCCTCGCAACCACCCGCTCGCGGATATCTTCAGAATAAGGCCTCGCCATCGCTCACCTTTCCAGGCTCGAATCACCCGGTTAGACTCGCTCAGCTATCCGACCTTGGGAATCCTCCGATTCCATCAGTGAGGAAAACGCTCTAGGATGCGAAGGAGGCGCCGGCGAGGCAACGCGGCCTCAACCGGCTGTCACTTGGTCATATCCCAGAGGTCGGCGGTCTTGATGATGTCGTTGGAGAAGTTCTGAAGCTGGCTGCGCAGGAAAACCGGCGTAATGCTGCGATTGTCCAGCACGCGATGCAGATAGACTTTCTTGGTGTCGCGATCGACATAGAACGTGGACGGATCGATCTGGCCATTCGACACGAGCAGATCGAGCCATTTCTTGGCCGGTACGGCCGACAAATCATTCACTTCGCCAAGATTGGCGTTCAGACCCAGCTTGGTTCCATCGGGGCTCAGCACGGCTTGAATATAGAGCGACCAGGTGTCCACCTTGGACGTCACGAGAAAGCCCTTGGACAGCGGCTTAATTTCATAGCCGAGACCATCCAGCATGGTCTTGAGGCTGGCGTCGTCCAGCACTGCGCCGGTCGTCTGCGCGGAAGCTGGCAGGCTGGCGAAGCAGAACAGGCTGGCGAAGCAGAAAAAGAAGACAGCGATCGCCGCGGCGATCCTTGCAAAGCCCCTCACCGAATTCCCTCCATTTGGCCGTCCCCTGGGGGTGAGGCTATCTAAGAGGGTGGGTAGCGTCAAATTCTCGGCAGGATCAGCCGCCGCCGAAACGCGCCGTCCACTCTGCGACCTTGGCGTCCTCGACCTTCGCGAACAGCACCGCAGGCGGCGTGATCGCAAGGCCGCGCGGCAGGGCGTCGAGCAGTTTGGCGTAGTCGGTCGTGGCGCTGAAATTCATCTTGCGATTGGCCGCGGGTATGTTCAGCGCATCAAGGATCAACTTGGCCGCATTCGGGATGATTGGCTGCGCGATGACCCCGAAGAGCGATGCGAGGTTGAGCCCCACGCGGGTGCCGACCGCCGCCGCCTCGACGCTGGTCTTGAACTTCACCCAAGGCGCCGCCTTGGTGAGATACTCGTTGCCGGCGGCCCAGATGGCGCGCGTTTCGGCCGCCGCTTTGCGGAACTCCATCGCCTCGTAGTGCGAAACAAGTTGCGGAAGACGCGCCATCAGCTCGTTGACGAGCCACGCCTCGTCTGGCCCCGCTTCGCCGCCATCGGGCACGACGCCGCCGAACTTGTTCTCGGCGTATTTGGTGATCCGGTTCACGAAGTTGCCCAGCACGTTGGCGAGGTCGGAGTTGATCGACGCCTGGAAAGCTTCCCAGGTGAACGGCGAATCCGATCCTTCCGGCGAATAAGCCGTGAGATACCAGCGCCAGTAGTCGGCCGGCAGCAGCTCCAGCGCTGCGTCCATGAACACGCCGCGTTTCTGGCTGGTCGAGAACTTGCCGCCATACCAGGTGAGCCAGTTGAACGCCTTCAGCTTGTCGACCAGCTTCCAGGGCTCTTCCGAACCGAGGATGGTCACGGGGAAACTCACCGTATGGAAGGCGACATTGTCCTTACCCATGAACTCGACATAGGAGACGTCTTCCGCCCCCTTGTCGGTGCGCCACCAGCGCTCCCAATTTCCGCCGGTCGCTTCGGCCCACTCGACAGTCGAGCCGATGTATTCGACCGGCGCGTCGAACCAGACGTAATAGACCTTCTCCTCGAACCCTGGCCGCGGCGAGCCGTGGCGCGTCACCGGCACGCCCCAGGCGAGATCGCGCGTGATCGAACGGTCCTGCAGCCCCTCGTCGAGCCATTTGTAGGCGATCGATGAGGTGAGCTGCGGCCAGTCTTTCTGGCGGCTGTCGACGAACTTGCGGATCCGGTCCTGGAGTTTGGTCTGCAGCAGGAAAAGGTGACGGGTGTCGCGGATCTCGACATTCTTCGAGCCGGACACCGAGGAGTACGGGTCGATGAGATCAACCGGGTCGAGCAAGGATCCGCAATTGTCGCACTGGTCGCCGCGCGCTTTTTCGAAGCGGCACACCGGGCATGTACCCTCGACATAGCGGTCCGGCAGGAAGCGTTTGTCGTCGACGGAATAAACTTGGCGCGAGGTGCGCTCCTCGATCAGACCCTTGTCCTCCAGCACGTCGCCAAAATGCTGCGTCAACTCACGGTTGGGCCGGTTGGACGAGCGGCCAAACCAGTCGAACGACAAGGAGAAGCCGGCGCCGACGCGCTTCTGGATCTCGTGCTGTTCGGCGCAATAGTCGGCCACCGACTGGCCTGCTTCGGCCGCCGCCAGCTCGGCCGGCGTGCCGTGCTCGTCGGTCGCGCAGATGAACAGCACTTCGTTGTCCGCCAGCCGCTGGAAGCGCGCATAGACGTCGGCAGGCAGCATTGATCCGGCAAGATTGCCAAGATGCTTGACGCCATTGATGTACGGCAGGGCCGAGGTGATCAGAATGCGCGCCATGACTCTGCTATGCTTCCCAGCCTTCGAGGATAACAATGCTGGCGGTCGACGCCTCGTCGCGGATCTTCATCGCGGCGGCATATTCCGGGCTTTCATAGCAGGCCTTGGCCGCGCCATAGCTTTCGAACTCAAGCACGACATGCCGCTGGGTCGCAGAGAGGCCGGGCCCATGCGTTTCATTCTGGCCGCCGCGCGCCAGAAAGCGCGCGCCGTACTTTTTGAAGGCGATGGCATTGGCCGTCACATAATCCTTGTAGCGCTCGGGATTGTGGATCGTGACATGGGCGATCCAGTAGCCTTTGAGCATTGTGGGCTCCGTTGGCGGCGCGACCTGCGCCAGAAAAAGCTTCCAAATCAAATCAGTGTTCAAGGGTGTGCGTCTTCCGGCTCACCCTGCTCGCGGCTTATAACAAGCCGGGTTACGAACGCCAGCGCGCCCCCCGAGGTTGAATCAGGCTCCCTTCGGCGGCGCCAACCGGCTAAGCTCGCTGACTATTCACGCATCACGTGGGGTCTGGGAGCGCGTGAGGGAAGCACAAAGACCCGCGGGGAGGATTTCATGCCGAGAGTCGCCGGGGTAAATCTGGTCGCCTGGCTGGCGGCCGCGATCACGATCTACGCCATCGGGTTTTTGATCTACGGCGTTTTCTTCGGCACGTTGTGGGGGCAGCAGACGCTGCTGGACCACGGCCTGGTCACAGCCGCGAAGGCACCATCGCTGACCAGCGCAGATATCGCTGTTTTGACCATACCCGGCGCGATGGACATGAAGCTGTCGATGTCACTTGGCGCCGTCATCGCCCTCGTCACCGGGCTCGGCGTCGCAATCGCCCAGAAGCTGATGAAGCCGCAATCGATCCTTGCCGCGATCGGGAATGGCCTGGTGCTTTGGATCGGCTTTGGCGCGACAACGCTGGCCTACAATGTCGTCTACGCGTCGAATTCACCGATTGTGCTTGCGATCGATGCAACCCACCTTTTCCTCGACTACCTGATCGCCTCGGCGGTGGTTTTCCTGATCGACGGCAAGGCCCTGCGCGGAAGCTAGCGTGAACGAGCGCCTGGTCTTGAGCTAGGTGTGTCTTGAGCTAGGTGTGTCTTGAGCTAGGTGTGTCTTGAGCTAGGTGTGTCTTGAGCT
>JANMWT010000171.1:0-4104 GCA_031394145.1 Alphaproteobacteria bacterium
CTGCAGGCGCTGGAAAAAGGTCTGCGGCTGGAATGCGTTGAGGCCGATGGATTGCCTGCCTTCGTCTCGATCGACCCCGATGCATTTCGGCAGGTGCTGGTCAATCTGATCGGCAATGCGGTCAAATTCACTGCAACCGGACAGGTGCGGCTCAATCTCGAGTTCAAGCCCGACGCTGGGGCTCTGTCTGTCAGCGTCGAAGATACTGGGCCGGGAATACCACCCCGGGAGATCGAGAAGCTGTTTCAGAGATTCTCTCAGGTAGACGGAAGCTCCACCCGTGGTCAGGGCGGCGCTGGGCTGGGACTGGCGATCTGCAAAGGCTTGATCGAAGCGATGGGAGGGGTCGTTGAAGCGCGAAGCACGGTCGGCGCGGGGTCCGTATTCTCGTTCAGCATTCCAGCACCCGCAGCAGAAGCTCAGGTGTGGAATACCGACGCAAGTCAGCTACCGACGGCAGGCGCCAGAGTGCTTGTTGTCGATGACAACGTTGCGATCCGGGACCTCGCGCGAACCATTCTGCAGAGCAGCGGCGCTGAAGTGACCGAAGCAGAAGACGGCGCTGGCGCCCTGGCAGCCGCCCTCCATCAACCGTTCGATGTCATTTTGCTTGACCTGAGGATGCAGGGACTGAGCGGCCGCGAGGTCGCGGCGAGCTTGCGTTCTAAGCGGGGTCCCAACCGCAATGCGCCAATTGTGGCGTTTACCGCCGAAGCTGACGCCGTCGCCTTGAACCGGCTTGCTGCGGAGGATTCGATGCCGTGATGCGCAAGCCAGTTGATGCACATGACCTCTTGTCGCTGGTGAGACAATTCGTCCAAGCAGCGGATGAAGGAGGCGTCGCATGACGGCGGCAATTCGGTATCCCGGCGTAATCCCCGTTTAGCGCATCCTTATCGCCGAAGATGATCCGTCGATTCCGGAGCTCATCGCCACTCGCTCAGGACAATATCAGTCGCCACGCGCCCGTGCTGACCCGTGCTGACCCGTGCAAAAAAGAGACGCCCCGGACGGCGCGAAAAACCCCATTCCGGGAGCCTTTTGTGCCGCAAACCTAGTTGACTTATATACGGCCTAGCCGTATATAGAGCTCATGCACACGGTGGTCGAAACCAACGCCTACCTGTCTGACGCGAAAGCGCTCGATGAAGATGATCGCCGTCGCATTGTAGATCACCTGGCGAATAACCCGGAGGCTGGCAAAGAGATTGGCCACGGAATTCGCAAGCTTCGCATTGGTCGCGAGGGTGGCGGAAAGAGTGGTGGCTTCCGGGTTCTGACCGCCTACTTCGACGAGAACTATCCGGTCTACCTGCTGATTGTCTTTGCGAAGAACGACATAGAAAACATTTCGAAATCCGAGGCGAAGGACATCGCTGACGAAGTAAAAAAGATCAAGTCAACGATTGCAGAGAAAAGGAAAGCGAAATGAGCAAGAAAGTAGCCAAGCGCCAGACGGCCGGTCAACGCGCGCTCGCCGCCCTGAAAGAAGTCCACGCCCACGTTCGTGGCGAAGTCATGCCCGGCATGATCGTTCATGAACCTGTCGACGTGAAGGCCGTTCGTCAGAAGACCGGCCTATCCCAGGCCGTCTTCGCGTCAACCTATGGTCTCAGCGCGGCGACGCTTCGCGACTGGGAGCAAAATCGCAAGATGCCGGAGCGGACTGCACAACTGTACCTACGTGTCATTGAAGCGCACCCGGAGATCGTGAAGAAAATTGTATCCCAAGCAGGCCTAGCCTGAATTCTTGTTCAGCTCGGGTGGGTTCAGGGAATGGTCGAATTCACTCAGACGATCTGTCTGATTGATCCTGCCGCCGCGACGAGCAGCCAGCGCCGGCGAGATCGTCTTGCTCAGCTTTGCTCAGATCATCGAATCACTGAGCGAAGCTGGTGCGGTCAGCGGCGTGCCAGAAGCAGCATGCTGACAGGACATTGCGATCGGCCCTGCCGCAGGCGAGTATCAAGAGCCGATTGGCGGGTCCAATAGCGAGCCGGCATTCGGCGTCAGGAATGCGTCAAGCTGAGAGCCGGACATGACTGCTGCATCTGAGATGGAGCCGACGGTTGACCGGCGCGCACCGGCGTCATTCTTCTTTGCCGCTCACTTGGCGTACTCGCCATTGTCCTGTTCGGATTTGCGCCAACCTTTTACCTTAGCGCCCTTTTCCAGCAGCATCCGTTGCCCGGCTTCCTGATCATTCATGGGTCGGTGCTGACCTTCTGGTTCATTCTGACTGTGCTGCAGGCGTCGCTGATACGAATGCGGCGAGTCGGCTGGCATCGGCCGGCCGGCTACGCCGTCGCGGGTTGGGCCGTACTGGTGGTAGCAATGGGATTGATCGCCGACGCGCAAATGGCGTCGCAGATCAATTCGCCCCAGGACTTCGACATCATTGTCGTTTGGGGGAATCTCTTCTCGCTGATCCTGTTTCGGGCATTCGTGACGCTCGCCTTGATATTCCGCAAGACGCCGGAGTCTCACAAGCGGCTAATCTTGCTTGCTTCAATCTCGATCATTGGGCCGGCAACGGCGCGGTTCTCGGAATGGCCCATTTTCCCTGGAGGCATGGCTGCTCGCCCCTTTTACGTCATTGGCGGACTGCTGCTGTAAGGCTCACTCATCGTATACGACCTGATCGCCAGACGCCGCCCTCATCCAGCGAGCTGGATCGGCGCGTTGGCGACGATTGTCTCCTTGGCCGTTGCCGTGTTTCTCATGATTTCGGGAAAGGGCTTCGAAATACTGCATCCTGGCGCAAGTGACTGAGCAAGGGGGCGAGCGCGGAGGTCCGCTATCGGCGATCGTCTCCTCTACGCTAACATTCGGGGACGGCGGCTGTCCGCTTGGCAGCGAACCCTTTGCGTGCATGATGGCGCTTTGACGGAGACGAACGATGAAATCGATGCTGAACGGCTCGGCGGTGTTTCGGATCGCGGTTCTTGCGGTGGGCCTCCTGACAGCGGCGCCGGCATTCGCCCAGAAGGTGGACCCGGAAGTGATGGTGCCGATCACCAAGTTCGTGAACGCCTTCAACAAGGGCGACATGGCAGCGGCGGCAGCGACCGCCACGCCGGAGGCCTACATTATCGATGAATTTCCGCCCCATCTGTGGACCGGCGCCAAGGCCATGGACGCTTGGGCCACCGATTACGGAAAGAACGCATCCGCTACTGGTGTCACCGAGGGGATCGTGACCATCTCCAAACCGACGCGGTACGTGGCCGAGAAGGATCATGCCTATGTGATCGTTCCCGCTGTCTACACCTACAAGGAAAAAGACGTACCGATGATCGAGAAAGGCCAGCTGACGATATCGCTTCGCCACGCCGCAGACGGATGGAAAATCACTGCTTGGACTTGGTCCGGACCCAATCCGACCGCCGTCAAAACGACGAAGCCGCAATAGGGCGTCGAGCTTGGCGACGACGCCTTAGCCGCCGAGGTGCACGAAGCCAGCGTGCGATACGACGCGGCGACATCTGGTCGAGTGTCTGATTTCGATCCAGCCTGTTCAGCGAGGCGCCGACGAGCGGCGCTTCACCAGCGACCGCGCCGTTCGTAACATTCTGCCGGCAGTGCTCTGGCCCAATCCAGCCGTCGAGAACTTGCCCGATCCAGCTACTGCGTGATGAACTCTGACAGATCGGGGCACCCGGCTCCCCAGCTCCAAAGCCTTATTTGCCCAACCTGCAGTTTGGACCACGCGGCTGGCATGATCGGGTAAGCCCTCAGTTTTGCGCTAAAGATGTCCCGCCGGATCGGCGCGGCGGCTCGAACGGAATTTGTTGAGCAACCGTGCCTTTCGTCACACCGTGCCGGCCGGGCCGGAGGTGCCCAATGCTGACCTTCGGCAGATCCTAGAGCGTTTTCTGCCCTGATGGAATCGGAGGATTCCCAGGCGCCGATGACTGGGCGAGTCTAACCGGGTGATTCGAGCCCGGAGGAGAGCGATGGCGCGGCCTTATTCTGAAGATATCCGCGAGCGGGTGGTTGCGAGGATTGAAGGCGGCGCCTCACGCCGCGAGGCGGCGGAACACTTCGACATCTGTCCGAGTTCGGCGATCAAGTGGATGCAGCGGGTGGAAAAAACCGGCAGCT
>JANMWT010000178.1:0-3513 GCA_031394145.1 Alphaproteobacteria bacterium
CGATGGCATGGCCGGCGCCGCCTGCGCCGTGTCGGGGCCAACGACGCTCGAAGGCGGATCCTTTGCCGGCTTGTGCTGGTTTGCCATGCCGAAGAACACCGAGACCCCGACCAGCGCCACGATGATCGCAATCGCCGCCCCCGCAACGACGCCTCTGGACGCCTTGATCGCCATATCCGTCTCCCGGTTTTGCGGCTTCAACCTTGGCAGTATCGGTTAAATAAACGCCGCAATGAAGGCCCAGCCCGCAAACAGCAGCAAACCGGCTTCGCGGTTGGCGCGGAACAGGCTGAGGGCGAGGCGTCCATCGTCGGGAGCGAGCCGCAACGCCTGCTGGGCGAGGTGGAGTGCAAAAGGCAGGACGACCGCCGCACCGATCCACCCATGGGCGAGCCACCCGGCGGCGGCGGCCAGGGCGGCGCAAAGCGCGTAGATGACGCCAATTGCGGGTTTCACCTGAGCGCCGAACCGGCGTGCGGTGGATTTGACGCCGATCAGCGCATCATCCTCGCGGTCCTGGATGGCGTAGATGGTGTCATAGCCCAGCGTCCAGGCGATCAGCGCAGCGTAGAGCACGATGTCTGCTTCGGTGAAGGCGCCGTGCACGGCGCTTGCGGCGACCAGGCTTCCCCAGTTGAAGGTGAGGCCGAGCCAGATCTGCGGCCACCAGGTGATCCGTTTCATCAAGGGATAAAGCGCCACCAGGGGGATCGAGCCGAGCGCCACGTACTGCGCAAGCCGGGGCAGGCACAAAAGGACGACCAGACCTGCGAAGCACTGGACCAGCAGCCAGGTCCAGGCCTGCTTCAAGCTGACTGCGCCGGACGGTAGCGGACGAAGCGCGGTGCGGGCGACCTGCGCATCGATGCGGCGATCGAGAATGTCGTTGTAGGTACACCCGGCGCCGCGCATGGCGATGGCGCCGATCGCAAACAGCACGCCCAGCAGCGCATCGTGCGCTACAAAGCCGGTCCCGATGCGCGCCAGCGCCAGGCCGATCAGGCAGGGCAGGCCGAGGAGCCAGAAGCCGGCCGGGCGATCGAAACGCGAGAGCTGGAGATAGGGCCGGATCGCTGTCGGCATGCGATTGACCCAGCTTCCTTGCGTCGCATCGGCGGGAGCTTGCGGGATCGCGTTGGCGGCGGGGTCGTTCACCAGACTTGATCCTCCAGCCCTTTGCGCTTGGGGTTGCCCGCCGGTATAGCGCATGGTCATGAGTGCGACACCCCGGCTATTTGTGGAGAACGACCTCGTCGCAGATGGAGTTGTCCGTCTAGTCGACGAGCAGGCCCATTATCTGACGCGTGTGATGCGGCTTAAGACCGGCGCGCCGGTGCGCGTGTTCAACGGTCGCGACGGCGAGTTCGAAGCAGAGCTTGGGGCCGCGGCCAAGAATTCGGCCGAGTTGCGGATCGGCAGGCATGTGCGAGGCCAGCAGGCGCCGCCGGATCTCTGGCTGTTGTTCGCGCCGCTGAAAAAGACCCGCACCGACTTCCTTGTGGAAAAGGCGGTCGAACTGGGCGTCCGGGAGATCTGTCCGGTGCTCACCGAACGCTGCGAGGCGCAGGCCGTCCGTTGCGATCGGTTGCAGCGCATCGCTATCGAGGCCGCCGAACAGACCGAGCGCCTCGATGTTCCGCCGGTGCGCGAGGCGCAGCGGCTGGATGTCGCTCTCAAGGGATGGGACCCATCCCGGCTGATTTATTTTTGTGACGAAGCGGGGGAGGAAGGCGAGCGGGCCTGGGGTGGCGAGAGCGGCCGGGCGGCGCCGATGGTCGATGTCCTGAAACACTCTCCCTCGGCGTCTGGCGCCGTCCTGATTGGTCCCGAGGGCGGCTTTTCCCCTACGGAACGCAAAATGCTGCGGAGCCTTGATTTCGTGCGGCCAGTGTCGCTCGGCCCCCGCATCCTGCGGGCCGAAACCGCCGCTGCTGCGGCCCTGACGATCTGGCAGGCCACAAGCGGCGACTGGCGCGCCGCCCGACCGTCTGATTAGCCCCGCTGGCTTCCCCAAAGGTCAAATTCATGACACGCGGCTGGCGGATGAGCCCTTGCTCACCTATCTCGACCCGGAATGACGGATAACCGAACTCGCACTCGGTAGGGCTGAATGACCACACCCACCCACGACATCGACGAGGCCGCGCCGCGCATCCAGAGCAAGCGCGAACTTGTGGAGCGCCTGGCCAGCGGGTCGAAGCCCGCCAAAGACTGGCGCATCGGCACCGAGCACGAGAAGTTCGGCTTCATCGAGAAGGGCCTAACGCCGCTGCCCTATGACGGGCCGAGTTCGATCCGGGCGCTGCTCGAGGGCATGTCGACCCAGTTTGGCTGGGAGCCGATCATGGAGGGCGAGCACATCATCGGCGGCAAAAAGGATGGGGCTAGCCTCAGCCTCGAGCCTGGCGGCCAGTTCGAGCTGTCCGGCGCTCCCTTGGAGACCATCCACGAGACGTGTTCGGAGATTACCCAGCACCTGAAGGAAACCCGCATCATCGCAGAGCCGATGGGCGCAGAATTCCTTGGCCTCGGCTTCTCGCCAATCTGGTCGCTGGAGGAGACGCCGATGATGCCGAAGGGGCGTTACGGCATCATGCGCGCCTACATGGCGAGGGTGGGCCGCCTCGGTCGCGAGATGATGTTCCGCTCGTGCACGGTGCAGAGCAATCTCGACTTCGGTTCGGAAGCCGACATGGTCAAGAAGATGCGCGTCAGCCTGGCGTTGCAGCCGATTGCGACCGCGCTGTTCGCCAACTCGCCATTCACCGAGAACCGCACCAACGGGTTCTTGTCCTACCGCTCACATGTCTGGACTGACACCGATCCCGATCGTTCAGGCACGCTGCCATTTGCGTTTGAAGAGGGTTTCGGTTTCGAGCGCTATGTCGATTATGCACTCGACGTGCCGATGTATTTTGCGCGGCGCGGCGGCAAGTACATTGACTGCTCGGGCCTGTCGTTCCGCGACTTCATGGCGGGCAAGCTTTCGGTGTTGCCGGGCGAGCTGCCGGCAATGGACGATTTCGACGACCACATCTCGACGATCTTCCCGGAGGTGCGCCTCAAGACCTTCCTCGAAATGCGCGGCGCTGATGCAGGCCCGCAGGCGCGGCTGTGCGCTCTCTCAGCTTTCTGGGCCGGCATCCTCTATGACAGTCAGGCGCTCGATGGGGCCTGGGAGCTGGTGAAGTCGTGGACCGCTCCTGAGCGCGAAGCGATGCGCAACGCGGTTCCAGCGGTCGGACTGAAGACGCCGATCCGCAACACCAACCTGCAAGCGATTGCGAAGCAAGCCGTAGCGCTGGCGCAAGGCGGGCTCAAGCGTCGCAGGAAGCTGAACGCCACCGGCGAGGACGAGACCATCTTCCTTGGGGAACTCGAAGAGATCGCCGACAGCGGCCTTAGCCCCGCTGACCGGCTACTCGCCAAATATCATGGCGAATGGAAGCGCGATCTGCGCCGGACCTTTGCTGAGGTGCGGTTCTGACCCTTCCAGCCCCTCGCAGACCGGCG
>JANMWT010000212.1:0-1528 GCA_031394145.1 Alphaproteobacteria bacterium
TCTTACCCAGCACGGTCGATCCTACCGCCCCCTATGTTCCTTGCGCGACAGCGCGGTGTATCCCGTCCTCGGCGGCTGCTAGCATGACGCAACACCCCGTGTCGAGGAGGCCGCATGTCAGCCTTTACATCGCTGCGCGCACTCATGATCGGCGTCCTTGTGCTGTGTGTCACCATCGATGCGCGGGCCGCTGGCGGCTACTTCGCCCTCGGCTACGGGCCGACCGCGCGGCAGATGGCCGGCGCGACCACCGCTTATGCGGCCGACGCCTATGCCGGTGCCTCCAATCCGGCAAAATGGCTGGCGGCCGGCAACCGTATCGACGTCGGCGCCGAGGTCTTCCTGCCCTATCGGCGGATTGAACGCAGTGGCTCGAACACGCCCTTCGATTTCGCAACGACCAGCGCGCGCGATGTATTTCTGATCCCGGAAGCGGCCATCAGCCGCCGCGTCAATGATCGGCTCGCATGGGGCGTCACGCTCTATGGCAACGGCGGTTTGAATACCACCTACCGGGGCGATACCGGTATTCCCGGCAGCAACGCCGCCCCCGCGCAGTGCGGTGCGCGCCCCGCCAATTTCCTGCTCGGCTGCGGCAAGCTCGGCTTCGATCTCATGCAGCTTGTGATCGCGCCGGGTGCGGCCTACCAGATCGCGCCCGGACATACGCTCGGCGTGGCGCCGCTCATCGTCCTGCAGCGCTTCAAGGCGTACGGCCTGCAGGCCTTCCGTGCTTTTTCCGAGCATCCGACCGACGTCAGTAATCGCGGTTACGACTATGCGCTCGGCCTTGGCGTGCGCGCTGGCTGGCTGGGCGAGCTGACGCCCTGGCTGACCCTTGGCGCGGCCTATTCGAGCCGCGTCTACATGCAGGAATTCGAACAGTACGACGGCCTCATCGCCGAGGGCGGCCTCGACGTTCCGGAGAATTATTCGCTCGGCCTGGCCCTCAAGCCAAGCGCACAGCTGGTCTTCACGTTCGACTACCAGCGCATCAACTTCGGCGGTGTGCGCGCCAACAGCAACGGCGTGCTGAACACCTTGTTGAATCCCACCGCCAGTCCTCTCGGCAGTCGCAGCGGCAGCGCCTTCAACTGGCACGACCAGGACAACTTCCGCATCGGCTTGGGCTATGCACTGACGCCGACGCTGTGGCTGCGCGGTGGCTATGCGTACGGTGAACGGCCACAACCCGATTCAAGCATGAACTCGGTAACGCTGAACATGCTCGCGCCGAGCCCGATCCATCAGGTGAGTGCCGGCTTTACCTGGCAACCCAATCCCGCGCACGAACTGCATCTCGCCTACAGCCGCTTCGTGCCGGGCACGTTCGGCGGCCCGTCGGCGACAGCACTGCTCGGCGTCGGCGGTACTGAGCGCATCCACGCGCATGTGCACACGGTGATGCTGGGCTGGTCGTGGAAACAGTGAAGTCTGCGTGACGACGACGTTCGAGCGGCAACAGGCGCTACAACCCGCGCACCCACTTGCCTGCGGGAATCGGCCCCAGTGACGCGGTGTTGCCGTC
>JANMWT010000248.1:0-3450 GCA_031394145.1 Alphaproteobacteria bacterium
GCCCTTCGGGGCTTCGGCGAGTGCCCCCCGGGCCCCCGCAAGACGCGATCTTGCATCCGCTGGCGTTCGGCCTCATCACGCAGGCGATGAATTTCTCCTCGGACACCGCTGCGCCTGCGCATCCCGCCATTCTCGCGGCGCTGACCGAAGCCAATGGCGGGTCGGCGCCGAGCTATGGCGCCGATCCCTGGATGAAGCTGGCGAAGCAGCGCCTTGCCGAAGTTTTCGAGACCGATCTGGATTTCTGGCTGGTGTCCTCAGGCACTGCGGCCAACGCGCTGGCCCTGGCGGCGATGTGCCCGCCTACCTCCTCGATCCTTTGCCACCAGGAGGCGCATATCGAGCGCGACGAGCGCGGTGCGCCGGAATTCTTTACCGGCGGCGCGAAGCTGTCGCTGTTGCCGGGTGCAGATGCGAAAATTGACCTCGAGGCGCTGAAGCAGCGTCTCGCCAGGAACCAGCCGGACTTCGTCCACGAGACGCCGCTCCGCGTGCTGTCGCTCACCAACCTCACCGAAAGCGGCGCCGCCTATAGCGCCGCGGAAATTACCGAGCGCGCTGCGCTCGCCAAAGCCGCCGGGCTGCTGGTGCACCTCGATGGCGCCCGGTTCGCCAACGCCTTGGTTTCACGCGGCGCCTCGCCCGCTGCGATGAGCTGGCGCGCCGGCGTTGACGTGATGAGCTTCGGTGCGAGCAAGAACGGGGTGCTCGGCTGCGAGGCGATTTTGCTGTTTGGCGAAGCGCGAAGGCTGGCCTCGGACCTTCGAATGCGCGCCAAGCGGGCAGGGCATATGCCGCCAAAGATGCGGTTCCTGGGCGCCCAGATGGCGGCCTATCTTGCCGATGGTTTGTGGCTCGACTTAGCGGCCCGCGCCAATGCATCCGCCCTCGAACTGGCTGAGATCTTCACCAGCCGAGGCGGCGGCCGACTGATGCGGCCGGTCGAGGGCAACGAGATTTTCGTGACCCTGCCGCAGGCCGCGATCGATCGCCTCCGCCAGGCGGGCGCCAGCTACTATCCCTGGGTCGACGGATCTTTCCGTTTCATTTGTTCTTGGTCGACGACCGCGGCTGAGCTGGCCGAGGTCGCCAGTCATCTGGGCTGAGCGTTATCCGGAAAAACATCTTAGATTACTCGGTGTTACGTCGATCGGCGGAATTTCACCGATCGTCTCAGCCGAAAAATTCAGCTTATTCAGGTATCTTCCAACCTGCGGCAATCAGCCCGTGCGGGAGATCGTGCGGACTGAAGGTCGCGCGGGGGGTTGCGGAGCGGCCATGCTGGGCTTGTCGTTCAAGTCGATTTTTCTGGGCGAGGTCGCCGTACCGGCCCAGCATCGCCAAGCGATTCATGCTGCCCGCTATAACCAGTACCAGCGCCTGGCGCTGGTTTCAGCGATGCACAATCTTCTCAATGCCGTCGTCCTGACCATTGCCTACTGGCAGGCCCCGGTGATGCCCCTGGTGTTCGTCTGGTCTTACACCAGCGCCGTTCTCGCCTTCATGCGCATCCGCGAGAGCCAGCGTTATTTCGCCAATCCGAACCAGATCCCCGCCGATGCAAACATCGTCGTCCGCAACACCTTGATCAGCGGCATGGCCTGGGGAGCGATCATTGCAGCATTGATCGCATCCAGCGGCGCTGAACACGATGTGTTGCTGGGCGTGCTGACGGCCGGCGTCATCTGCGTCGGCACCTTCCTCAACTCGAGCTTCCCGGCTGCATCACTCGGCTTTTCATTCTTCGTTTTAGCCGGTTCGCTGGTCGGCCTCTTCCTCGGGGAGAGCCCGCGCGTGGTCGGCGCCGCCTTCCTGCTTGCCGGCTACATCGCCGCGCTGCAGCGCTTTGCAGCCGTCAACGCCGTCAATTTCGTGCGCCGCCATCTTGCAGCGGCGGCTCTCGAGGAATCCAAGGAGACGATCGACCTCCTGCTGCATGATTTCGAAGCCCATTCGGCCGACTGGCTGTGGCGCACCGACGTGACCGCGCGACTTGGCTCGGTTTCCAAACGATTTTCGGAGGCCGCCGGCTTGCCGCCGGCATCGATGGAAGGCGCGAGTTTTCTTGCCCTGTTCCAGCGCGACTCGGCCGACTTGCTTGAAGCGATGATGCGCGAGCGCCGCTCGTTCCGCGATCAGGTGCTGGAAGTCGCGATTGGCGACCGGACCAGCTGGTGGCAGCTCTCCGGGCAGCCGACCCCAGATGGCGGCTATCGCGGTGTTTGCTCCGACATCACGCGCTCGCGCGACGCCGAGGCGCGGATCGCCTACTTCACCCAGTTTGATGGCCTCACCGATCTGCCCAACCGGGCCATGCTGGTGAAGGAGCTCGAACTCGCCCGCGACCGACTTGCCGCCGGCGGCGGCCAGCCGTTTGCGCTGCTCTGCATCGACCTCGACAATTTCAAGGCGATCAACGACACGATGGGCCATCCGGCAGGCGACGCCTATCTCCAGGCGATCGGTGATCGGCTGCGCGACTGCGTGTGGCCGGACGCCTTCCTCGCCCGACTTGGCGGCGATGAATTCGCGGTGTTGTTGCGGCAGGCGGGTCGTGACGAGGCGGCCGAATTCTCCGATCTTGTGGTTGATGCGCTGCTTGCCCCGGTGATGCTGAACGGCCGTGAAATTCTCGCTGGCGGTTCGATCGGCGTCGCGCTTTCGCCCGACGACGGAAGCAACCCGGATGTTCTGATGAAGCATGCGGAGCTCGCGCTTTACCGTGCCAAGGATGAAGGGCGCGGTTGTGTGCGGTTCTTCGCGGCTGGCATGGATGAGGATGCGCGTCTGCGCGCCGATCTTGAAACCGATCTTCGCAGCGCTCTCGCCAACGATACGATGGATGTCCACTTCCAGCCGCTGGTGAATACGCGCACCCGCAAGGTCTCAGGTTACGAGACGCTTCTGCGCTGGAACCGTCCGGGCCACGGTCTCGTTTCGCCAGCGGTGTTCATCGCCTGCGCCGAGGAAACCGGCATCATCGTGCCGCTTGGCGAATGGGTGATCCGCAAGGCCATCCAGGAAGCGGCTTCCTGGCGCGATGACGTCACCGTGGCGATCAACCTTTCGCCGGCCCAGATGAAGAACCCGTCGCTGGTGGCGACGGTGGTGGGTGCGCTGGCTGCAGCGCAGCTTGATCCGGGGCGGCTTGAGATTGAGATCACCGAGAGCGTTTTGATGCAGGAAACCGACAGCAACATTCGCACGCTGCATGCGCTGAAGGATCTCGGCGTGCGCATCGCGCTCGATGATTTCGGAACCGGATACTCCTCGCTCAGCTATTTGCGCTCCTTCCCGTTCGACAAGATCAAGATCGACCAGTGCTTCATTCGCGACATCGAGACCAGCCCGGAAAACCAGGCGATCGTGCGTGCGGTGATCTCGCTGGCGCGCGATCTTGGCATGCGCATCACTGCCGAAGGCGTCGAGACCGAACAGCAGGCGGCGATC
>JANMWT010000258.1:0-1600 GCA_031394145.1 Alphaproteobacteria bacterium
CCCATCATCATGAGAGACATGGACCCTTCGGAACCCGTTCCGAAACGACCAAACATGGCGTTTCACTCCTCGCCGGAAACTTCCGATAGGCCTGCTTCCCCTGCGGTCACTGTGCTTTGGAGGCGCTTAAGGGCGGGTTGATTTAATCATCCCGCTTTGTCGGTTCGCTGGCGTCAGGGACGAGAATTAACTGGAAAAACAGACAATCACGGCATCTTGAGGGCCGGGTTCCCGGGCGGTTTGCATGATCTCCATTGTCGTACCGTTCCGGCAATCGATCCGGTTCCGATTATCCCTCGTCATTGCCGGGGTGATCTTTCTTGCGGTGATGACGGCGTCGGCGGCCAATGGCTGGCGCGACCTCCAGCGCTCGGCGGCGGCCAAGGCGGACCTGCTCGAAGGAGCAGCATCCGGATACGCCGCCGCGCTTGCCGGACCACTCGCAGCGCACGACCTGCAATCGGCCTACGAAATCATGCGCGGCGTGCGCGACCTGAAATCGGTGCAGCATGTCGCCTTGAGCGATCGCGACGGCGCCATCTTCGCCCAGATCGGGGGCGGCGCAACCCTGCGCGGTCGCGATGGCGATCTACGCACCATGTCGGAGATCGAGCTGCTCAAAGCCGACACGGCGTCCGTGCATTGGACCATTCTCAAAGGCGGAGCGAAGATCGGCGAAATCAGCCTGCTTGCCGACATCACCGATCTCAGAGCTCAGCTCGTCGCCAGCCTGATATGGACGGCGCTGGTCGCTCTGGCGGCCATCCTCGGCGGGGTCGCCGCCGCACAGGCGATCATCGCCCGACTGACGCGCCCGATCAGAGAACTCACCGCCGTCATGGCGCACGTCGGCGCCCGGCAGGACTATTCAAAGCGCGTCGCCTTGTCAGCGCGGCGCGATGAATCGGGCGTCATGGGCGAAGCCTTTAACGGCATGATCGGCGCCATCAATGACCGCGACGCTCGGATCGCTCGTCACCTTGAAACGCTCGAGGCAACGGTGGAAGAGCGCACCCACGACTTGCGGCTCGCGAAGGAAGACGCCGAGAGCGCCAACGCCGCCAAGTCCGACTTTCTCGCAACCATGAGCCACGAGATCCGCACCCCGATGAACGGCATGATGGTCATGGCGGAAATGCTGGCCGCAGCGGATCTCTCGGCGCGTCACCGTCGCTATGCGGAGATCATCTCGCGCTCGGGCGCCAGCCTGTTGACAATCATCAACGACATTCTCGATCTATCGAAGATCGAAGCCGGCAAGCTCGATCTTGAAGCCGTGCCGTTCTCGCCCGATGCGCTGGTCGAAGACGTCGCAGCGCTGTTCTGGGAGAAAGCGCGCTCGAAACGGCTCGAACTCTCCGTCTACATCGCGCCGCAAGTTCCGGCCCAGATTGTCGGCGATCCGACGCGCTTCAACCAGGTGATCACCAACCTCGTCAACAACGCGTTGAAATTCACCGAGACCGGCGGCGTCGCCATTGCGGTGACAAGCCGGAACAGTGGCGACCGCGCCGATCTGGAGATCGCCATTGCAGATACCGGGGTTGGCATCGAGGCCTCGCGCATCGAGGCGATCTTCGAAGCGTTCAGTCAGGCCGAC
>JANMWT010000272.1:0-3320 GCA_031394145.1 Alphaproteobacteria bacterium
GAACTCGATCTCGAAGCCGAACGCCTTGCCCAGCCAAGCCACCGCCGCGCGCGGGTCCTGATAAGACAGGGCGGGAATCATCGGCGGACGATTGCCAGGGCCTGCCATGAGAAGACGCTGGCTTTGGTTTTTATATCAAGCAATCATTCTAGATATGAGAAAGTATATGTCACTCTCTCCTCCGTTGAAGACCGGATCAGATGGATGAACCTGAAGTGCTCGGAATAGAATGGTCGTTCACGCTGATTGGTGGCGATCACAAGGGGGGCGAGATGGGAGAGTGGCGCAGTATTCACGTTGGATCAGAAAACGATGGTCTCGTAATCAGCGGGCTGGAAGTCTGAAAACAGGAGCGGCGTCGTGTCGCCGGCGAGTCTGTCGAGCGTCCACATCCGTCCTATCGCCACCAAATCCACAAATACGAGGTGTACGAGATTGGCCCGCCCGGATCTCCTGTCCGCTTGGCAGCCGGCGAACTGTCCAATGGCTGTTGGGGTTTCTACGTTCACGCTAGCGCGGCGCCCCTCAGAAATGGGATCCCGGCTTCGACAGGAAGGCGCGCTCGGCTGTTGTGGTGGTGCGGCCGAGGATGTCGTTGCGGTGCGGGAAGCGGCCGAAGCGGCGGATGATGGCGGCGTGACGCTTGGCGAACTCCCTCGCCGACGCAAAGGACGCACGCTGGTCAGATGGGGCGGATGCGAAGAGTTCATCGAATTTCTCGAGATTGCGACGCTGATCCGTAGCGCTCTCGGAATGCTCGAGCGGCATGTAGAGGAACCAGCGCTCGATCGGCGCCAGCGAGCGGTCCTCCTCGCGCGCGATGCCGGCCTTGGCGAGAGCGAGCGCCAAGGCGTCATTCTCGAACGAGGCCGGCGTGTCACGGAATATGTTGCGGGTGAACTGGTCCAGCGCCACGATCGCCGCCAGTCGCTCGCGCGGCCCGCGGGCGGCCCAGCGATGAGCCTCCCCGGAACTCAGCCGGGCCAGCAGGTCGCTGAAGCGGTGGGCGATCGCCTTGTCCGTATCGAAATCCTTGCGGAACCAGAGGCGCTCGCGTTCGGCGATCAGGGCAGGGCGCTCAGCGGCGTAGCCGAACCAGAAATGCAGCACCGAACCGGGCGTCTCGTCGATGTCTTGGCGGGCGTAGACCGGGCTCATCGGATCGTCATCGAGGAATGTCGCCGGCGCGGGCGTCGTGTTGTAGCGGCGGCGGGATTCGGCGATCTCAGCTTCGGTGCGCGGCAGGGTCGCGGCGGGATTGGCGATCGACGCCGACCGCGGCGGCTTGCTTTCGTCCGCCGGAAAACTGTCCGCCATGGGTTCATCGCCGGACATGCACGTCTTTCCTCAGACCCTGGCCTCAGACCCTGGCCTCAGACCCTGGTTTCGGCCTTTCGGCTCGCCACCAGCATGTAGTTGACGCCGGTGTCTGAAGAGATCGACCAACGGTCGGTCAGCGGCGAATAGGAGACGCCGATCGCCGGCTCGACGTCGAGACCGGCGCCGAGCATGGCGGCTCGCGCTTCTTCGGGCGTCACAAATTTCGACCAGTCATGCGTGCCGACCGGCAGCCAGCGCAGCACGTGCTCAGCGCCAATGATGGCGAGAGCAAACGCCTTCGCCGTCCGGTTGAGCGTCGCCACCATCATCAGCCCGGCCGGCTTCACCAGGCTCGCGCAGTCGGCCAGGAAACGGGCAGGGTCGGCGACATGCTCGACGACCTCCAGGTTGAGAATGATGTCGAAGGGCGCTTCGCCCGAGGCGATCAGCCCCTCGACGGTTCCGGTCCGGTAGTCGACGGGCATGCCGAGCGCCTCTGCATGGATCATCGCCGCCTTGATGTTGGAATCGCCGGCATCGATGCCGGTGACGCTCGCGCCCAGACGGGCCAGGGGCTCGGCCACCAGCCCCCCGCCGCAGCCGATATCGAGAACGCGCAGACCCTTGAGCGGCGTCCGTGAGGCCTCATTCAGCCCAAAATGCGATACCGCCCGGCCACGGATAAAGCCCAGCCGGACCGGGTTGAACTTGTGCAGGGGCGCGAATTTTCCGGTTGGCGACCACCAGTCCGCCGCCATCGCCCGGAACTTGTCGATCTCGGCCGGATCGACGCTCGGCGCCTCCGGGATGGTTTCGTCGCGAAGAAGGCTCTTGCCCATTGGGTTTCTTTGCTTAAAGCGTCTGCCGGCGCGGCAACAGCCGCCGCGAAAGCGGTTTCCACTTTGGCGGAACGCGCACTAGAAGATGTCGGTCGTCAGGGCATCGAGGTCAATGCGCGCGTGTCGCAGGGGCCGGCGGACGAAATTGACGTGTCGGAGAGGACGGAACGCGCCTTCATGAAGCGCCTGGTGTTGAAATTCGGCGGGACTTCGGTCGCCAATCTGGAGCGGATTGCTCATGTGGCTGAGATCGTGGAGGCGCGGCACAAGCAGTGCCAAGCGCTGGCTGTGGTCGTCTCGGCCATGTCGGGAACCACCAACCAGCTGGTCGAATGGGCCAAAGGCGCGGCGGGACCCGATCTCCATGGCGCCGGCTATGACGACGAATACGATGTGGTGGTGGCGTCCGGAGAACAGGTGACCGCCGGTCTCCTCGCGCTGGCTCTGCGCAAGCGCGGGCTCAAGGCGCGCTCCTGGCTCGGCTGGCAGCTGAAACTCCGGACCGACGAGGCCCACGGCAAGGCGCGCATAACCGGGTGCGACAATCCCGAATTCCTCAAAGCGGTCGATTCAGGTGAAATCGCCGTGGTCGCCGGCTTTCAGGGCGTTGACGATCATGGTCGCGTTTCGACCCTCGGACGCGGCGGATCAGACACTTCGGCCGTCGCGGTCGCCGCGGCGCTGCAGGCGGGGCTCTGCGACATCTACACCGACGTCGATGGCGTCTACACCACCGACCCCCGCATCACGCCGAAAGCGCGACGCCTCGCGAAGATCTCATATGAAGAGATGCTGGAGTTGGCCTCGCTTGGCGCCAAGGTGCTGCAGACCCGCTCGGTCGAGCTTGCAATGAACCATCGCGTGCCGGTGCGCGTGCTCTCCAGTTTCGAAGGCGCCGTGTCCAGACCCAATACCGGTACGCTCGTATGCGATGAGGAACAGATCGTGGAAAAGCAGGTTGTTAGCGGCGTCGCCTATTCACGGGACGAAGCCAAGTTCACCCTGATCGGCGTCGAGGATCATCCTGGTGTCGCCGCCATCATTTTCGGCGAGCTGGCCGACGCCGGCGTCAACGTCGATATGATCGTCCAGGCTTCGGCCAAGACCGACGGTCGGCAGAACATCGTCTTCACCGCCCCCGACCGCGACGCACCGCATGCG
>JANMWT010000398.1:0-10519 GCA_031394145.1 Alphaproteobacteria bacterium
GCCAGGTCTGGTACGCCAACAGCGACGTCCTGGCGTTCCTGCTTACCTTCATTGCTCTTCGACCGCAGCCCGTCGCCGGTCGCAAATGGATCGGCGCGGTCCTGCTCTCGACTGTGACCGTCTATGTCCGCCAGACCTTCGTCTTTTTGCCGGCCTATCTCTACCTCCGGGCGATATTCCGTGATCGACGGCCAGCGGTTGCGATCACGGCGCTCTGCGCCCTGATTGGCCTGCCCATGCTCGGGCTGGTGATCTTGTGGGGCGGTATCGTCCAGCCGCGCTTTGCCATCCACGTCGCGCCTGCGGTCATGCCCGCCACCATCGCGGTTGGCTTCTCGATTTCCGCGTTCTACATGATCCCGATGATGATCGTGCGTGGCCTGAAGCCGATGCGCCTCCTTCGCGCGGTCACGAGCCTGCCGATCTGGGTGCATCTGATGATCCTTGCCTTTGCCACTGGCCTGGCAATCTGGAATGAAGGTTTTGTCGACCTTTATGGGGGTGGGCTGGCCTTCCTGGGGGCCAAGGCGGGCGCGGCCAGACTGGGCGTTCCGTTGCTGGTTCTCTTCCTGCCGATCTTCGTCGCGTCGGTTTATGTCCTGGTGCTGACGGTCGCCACCGATCCCTGGCGCAACTCGCTGGTGCTCGCCGCAACTCTCGCAATGGGCGCATCGGTGCTGATCTTCCAGCGATACTTCGATCCGCTCATCCCGCTGATTCTCCTGCTACATGTGCGCCTGCCAGAAATTCGCTGGCTGGAGAGCAAAGGCCTCGCCTGGACGATCGCACTGCCCTCGCTGGCCGTGGCCATCACAGCCTCGCTGACCCACTAATCGGGGCGCGACCTCCGCACGCGCTTGTGACGTCCAACCCTCCGCTCAGTGACGTCGGGGCGCCTTTCCATTTGCCTGACCAGCGCGGTAACATCCTCGCAAGGTCGGCCAGCGGGTTCGCGGGCGAAAATCGACCACGAGGGAGGGACTAAATGGCCGCTCGGGTCGCGCAGTGGGTTTTTGCCGCTTTTCTTGCGCTGGTGGGCGGGTATCTCGCCTGGCTCGGCGTCCAGCTCATCAGTCTTGGCGGCAGCTTCTATTACGCGCCGGTCGGCATCGGCTTAATCGCGGTCGCGGCGCTGACCGCATTGCGCAGCGCCTGGGGTCCGCGGCTCTATGCGATCATTCTTGCGATCACCGTGATCTGGTCGCTGGTCGAGGTTGGCCTCGATCTCCTGCAGCTCCTGCCGCGACTTGCCGCGTTTGTGGTTGTCGGCCTCTGGTTCTTGATGCCCTGGTCGCGCGCCGCCATGCGCAAGAGCAAGGGCGACCAGCCGAATACGGGCCGTTGGGTCGGCGGGGCTGTCGCGGCCGGCGCGCTAGCTCTCGTGGTTGCGTCCTTCCAGGGCTACCATGTCCAGGAAGGCACCAAGAACACGATCGCCTCCAACATCCAGCCGGTCACCGACTGGCGCGCCTATGGCGGCACCACGCTGGGAACGCGCTTCGGTCAGATCGATCAGATCAACGACAAGACAGTCGGCGGCCTCAAGGAAGTCTGGCGTTATCGAACCGGTGTCTCCTACGACTTCAAGGACACGCCGCAGGAGGCCAATGGCCTCGTTTATGTCTGCACTGCGGGCAACCAGATCATCGCGCTCGACGGCGACACCGGCGCCGAAAAATGGCGCTATGATCCCAAGAGCAAGGTGCCTGGCGCACGCAACGCCAGTCTCGAGGGCGCCTCGACCTTCGCACGCACCTGCCGCGGCCTTGGCTATCACGAAGCCCCGGCCGGCTATGTCGGCGAATGCCCCAAGCGCATCATCACCAACACCACCGACATGCGCCTGATCGCGCTCGACGCCCTCACAGGCGCCCCCTGCCGCAGTTTCGGCCATGACGCGGAAGTCTATCTTGGGTCGGGCCTCTCGAAATTCGGCCCCCCGCCGATGGGCGAATCGATGACCACCTCGGCCCCGCTGATCGCAGGCGACGTCGTCGTGATGGGCGGCTGGGTCACCGACAACCAGCTGCTTGGCAACGTTTCGGGCGTCGTTCGCGCCTACAATGCCATGACTGGCGCTTTCGCCTGGGCGTGGGACCTCGGCAATCCGGGCTATCACGGCCTACCGGACGAGGGCGGCGAATACACGCGCGGCACGCCGAACGCCTGGACCAATATGAGTTACGATCCGCAGCTCAATCTGGTCTATGCATCGACCGGCAACTCGTCGCCGGACTATTTCGACGGCAACCTGCGTACCGAACTCGCCGAACAATATGCCTCCTCGGTCGTCGCCATCGACGGCGCGACCGGCGAACCGAAATGGCATTACCAGACGGTTCATCGCGACATCTGGGACTATGACGTGCCAAGCCAGCCTGTGCTGGTCAACGTCAAGAAGGATGGTCAGGACGTTCCGTCCGTCGCTGTGCCGACCAAGCGCGGCGAGATCTTCCTGCTTGACCGCCGTGACGGAAAACCGATCTACCCGATCGAGGAAAAACCGGTGCCGCAGGGCGGAGCCGAAGGAGAGCGGACGGCGCCCACCCAGCCCTTCTCGCCCCTGCCCAACTTCCGCGCCGACCGCAACGAGAACAACATGTGGGGGCTTACGCCCCTCGACCAGCTTTACTGCCGCGTCCAATTCAAGAAGCTGCGCTATGATGGGCACTTCACCCCGCCGATGCGAGGCGGCGGCGGCGGCGACACCGGCAAGGCGGCCTATGGCGGCTCGTTCCAGTATCCTGGCAATGCCGGCGGCTTCAATTGGGGCTCCGTGTCGGTAGACGCCGACAACGGCCTGCTGGTCGCCGCGCCAATGCTGATGGGCAACCGCATCGTTCTGCGCACGCAGGACGAGGTGAAGGCCGATCGTGCTGCAGCAGCGCAACGTCGCGCTGCGGCGGCGGCGAAAGACGATCATGCGGGTCCCGCCCAGCCTGGGCAGGGCTCGCCTGCCGCGGCGGGCGGCCCGGCCGCCGGTCCCGGCGGACCGGCCGCTGCACCGGGCGTGGCGCAAGCGCGTCCTCCGGGCGGTCCTGGCGGTCCGCTCGCCTTTGGCGGTGGCGGACCCCGCCCGAAGGATCCGCAGTTTGACGCCAAGAACGTGACCTACGTTGGCCAGACCGCTCCTTTCATGTCGGAGTGGAAAATCCCGCTCACCGATATCGGCACTGAAGTCCCATGCTACGCGCCGCCCTGGGGCGTGATCGGGGTCATCGACCTCAACACCAACAAGCTCTTGTGGAAGCATCCGGTGGGCTCGATGAAGGATTCCGGACCGTTTGGCATCTCCTCGGGGATGCCCTTCGTGGTTGGCACGCCGGTTCAGGGCGGCACGCTGACGACGCGCGGCGGCCTGATCTTCCAGGGCGGCGCCATGGACTCGACCATGCGGGCTTATGGCCTGCGCGACGGCAAGGTGAAGTGGCAGGCGCCGCTGCCCGGAAGCGCCCATGCAACGCCGATGACCTACCTCTCGCCGACCACCGGCAAACAATATGTGGTCATCACGGTGCCCAACCCGAATTGGAAATATCCGCGCTCGTCAAACGACAAGCCCTCTGATGACAAGGGCGGCTGGGTCATCGGCTACGCGCTCAAGGATGAGGCGGCGAAGAAGTAGGCTCGCCCGACGGCCTGACCCTATCGGCGGAAATGAAAAGCCCGGCTCTTGCGAGCCGGGCTGTTTCTCGGGTCCAGATCAGCGGCGGATCGCCTACTTGATCTTGCCTTCCTTGAACTCGACGTGCTTGCGCACGACCGGGTCGTATTTCTTCAGCACCAGTTTTTCCGTCTTGGTGCGCGGGTTCTTTTTGGTGACGTAGAAGAAGCCGGTGTCGGCCGACGAATTCAGGCGGATCTTGATGGTTGCTGGTTTCGCCATGGCGGCCGGCCTTCAGGTCAGTGTGGAAAATTCGGAAGCGTGCTTGGACACGATGGGCGCGCCTTAGTCAAGCGGCGGAAGGCGATTGGCGTCCAACTTGTTGAATTTAGGCCCGCTTTCCAGGTTTTCTCGCGTCCGTCGCCGCGCCTGGTTTCACGGGCTGGCAACAACCCAAGGCGCTTGGAGCGGCTGAATAAACCCTCGATTGGCTCATAAGTCAGGATCTGACAGTCGGCCCTCCTGATCTCAACCGCGCAAATATCCGGAAGCGGCGATGCCCGCTCACCCGGGCCGAACTCCACCCGCGAGACGTCTCCATTGTCCTCAACTTTGCCCGGCTCGCGCCAACTCGACCTCGCAATCCCGGTTCGTGCCTCGACGATTGCGGCCGCCACGTTTATCGCGAGTTCGGGCCTAGCGATCAGGCCGTCACCGGCGCCGAGCAAGAACAAGCTTGTCTTGCTGATTGTCGCTTCCAGATTAGAGCCGGCTCCGGACGTGGCCGTTGGCGGACCAATAGAGGTGGAAGGGCCGCAGCGCCTCCTCGCGCACCAGCCGGGCTTCAATCTCGGAGATCACGAAACGCGTAACGTTGGGCAGGTCGAGGTCGCCGGCTTCCTTCAAAGTGAACCAGCGCAGGTCTGCGAGCTCCCGGCCGTCGACTGGCGCGCGGTCGTCGATCAGCGCTGCTTGCGCATCGGCCATGAAGAAGCGGGCATCGAACCGCTTGTGACGCATCGGCGGGGTGATCGCCCGACCAACCAAGGTGAAGGGCTTCAGGCATGGCGCAGCGCCCTGGGCATAATAGTCCGCCCAAGACGCTGGCACGCCCGACATCGGATGGCTGGTCCGACCGACGACCAATCCGGTCTCCTCGAACATCTCGCGGATGGCGGCGAGCGGGTAGGCGCGCGACGCACGCTTGGCGTCGATGCGAATGATCTCGTCCTCTTCGGGCGCGAGTTCGGTGAGCGAGGGCGCCAGCACGTCTTCGTCATCGACGCGCCCGCCGGGGAAGACATATTTGTCGGGCATGAAATCATGCCCGGCGCTGCGACAACCCATGAGGATGCGCGGGCCGTCGGCGTCGCGGCGGTAGAGGATCAGCGTTGCGGCGTCGCGCGGGATCGGCGGATCGCCCGTGATGCTCGCTTCCTCTGCCCGGATCAGGTCGGCTTCGCCCAGCGGATCACGCTGCGCGGCGGCGGCTTTGGCGGCCGCGACCTGCGCAGGATCATCATCCGGATCGAAGACAGGCTTCGTCACCCTTTGCCCTTCTTGTTCTTGCCGTAGCTCGCCTGGCCCTTCGGCTTCTTCCGCGAGTGGCGGACGCCGGGCGGGCGACCGCCGCCGTCGGTGGGACGTTTTTGTCCTGGGCCGCCGCGTGGACTGTGTCGAGCGTCGCTGCGCGGCGTCTTCAGGTCCTTCCGCGCCGGCTTGGGCGGCGAGACGATCTGGAACAGGAGCCCGCCGGTCAGCGGCGTCGCCTCCATCAGTTTCACGTCCACCGGCATGCCCATCTCGTAGCGGCGACCGGTGCGCTGGCCGACCAGCGCGCCGTGCGCCTCGTCGTGTATCCAGTATTCCTCGCCCAACCTCGCGGCGGGCGAGAAGCCGTCGGCGCCATTCTCGACAAGCCGGACGAACAGACCAGCTCGCGTGACGCCGGCGATGCGCGCCTCGAACTGAGCGCCAATGCGATCGGCCATGAAGATGGCCAGATAGCGGTCGGTTGCTTCACGCTCGGCAGCCATCGAGCGACGCTCGGTCATGGTCACCTGCTCGGAATATTCCTCCAACCGAACCATATCCTCGTCGGTCGCGCCATCCGGCCCGAGCTTTTGCGCGCGGATCAACAGCCGGTGCGTGATGAGGTCCGAATAGCGGCGGATCGGCGAAGTGAAATGCGCATATTTGGCGAGGTTGAGGCCGAAGTGGCCGAGGTTTTCATTCGAATAGCGCGCCTGCGCCTGGCTACGCAGCACCATCTCGTTGACCAGATGCTCGTTCTCCGAGCCTCGCGCATCCGCCAGCAGGCGATTGAACTGCGCGCCGGTGGCCTTTTCGCCCTTCGTCCATTTCAGACCGACGGTGGGCAGGAAGTTGGCGAGACCGACGACCTTTTCTTCGGAAGGTTCATCGTGCACGCGATAGATCTGCGTGCTGCGCAGCTTCTCCAGTTCTTCCGCTGCGCAGACGTTGGCCTGGATCATGAACTCTTCGATCAGCTTGTGAGCGTCAAAGCGGTCACGCAGCGAGATCGAGGCGATCTTGCCATCCTCGCCGATGCGCACACGTCGCTCCGGCAGGTCAAGGTTCAGCGGCTCGCGAATCTTGCGCGCCCGGTCGACGCAGGCATAAGCGGCCCACAGCGGCTTCAGCACGTGCTCCAGCAATGGGCCGGTCTTGGCGTCGGGCTTGCCGTCGATGGCGTCCTGCGCCTGGCGATAGGAAAGCTTCGCTGCGCTGCGCATCTTGCCGCGCACGAGACGGTGCGAGCGCTTGGCGCCATCGGGCCCGAAGATCATTTCGAAGGCTAGCGTCTCGCGAAGTTCGCCTTCGCGCAGCGAGCATAGGTCGGCCGAGAGATGTTCCGGCAGCATCGGCGCGACGCGGTCGGGGAAATAGGTCGAGTTGCCGCGTCGATAAGCCTCGCGGTCGAGCAATGTGCCGGGACGGACATAGGCGGCGACATCAGCGATGGCGACGATGACGCGCCAGCCATTCTTGCCATCCGGCTCTGCGAAGACGGCGTCGTCATGGTCGCGAGCATCTTCCGGGTCGATGGTGACGAGGGGGAGGCGCGTTAAGTCCTCGCGTTGCGCCGGCAAGGGTTTTACATTGGCCGCTTCCTCGAGCACGGCCTGTGGAAACTCATCCGGCACGCCATGGGTGTGGAGCGCGATGATGGAGGCCGAGCGCGGATCGTCGAGCCGGCCGATCACCTCGATCACTGTGGCGCGTTTCGGTCCATAGCCGCGGCCCTGGCGCGACGAGATGCGTACGAGGTCGCCATCCTTCGCTTCTTTCGCGTCGTGACGTTCGACGATGTAATCGAGCTTGTCCTTGCGCGAGGTCGGCTCGACGATCCCGCCATGTGTGTTGGCGCGGTAGACGCCGACGACGGAGACTTCAGGCGCCGCGTCAATCTTCTTGATTGCTCGGGCCCGCCAGGTTCCGTCTGACGATTGGTCGACGCGGCAGAGGGCGCGCTGGCCGACACCGAGCGCGATGGCGCGGGTCTTGCCAAGGCTGCCCTGGTAGATGATGTCCGGTCCGAAGGGTGCATCGTCACGCCCGACAGCGCGGCCGATCAGGTCGCCGTTATTGTCGATGCGCTCGAATTTGACGACGCCGGTGGGCGGCGGCGTCTCGCTGGGCGCCCAGGCTCGCTTGGCGGTGCGGGTAAGCGCGCCTTCGGTCTCGAGCGCGGCCAGAATTTCGCGGAGGATGACGCGGTCTTCGCCTGAGACGCGGAGCCCGCGAGCAATGTCGCGCTTCGAGCCATGGTCGGGATGCTTGGCGATATAGTCGAGAACCATCGCGCGCGTTGGCGGACCGCCGGTCGATTTGCGGTCTGAGCGATCGTTCATGTCTCTTCCGCGGGGGCCTTCGCTTGTTTGGCCTTGGATGTTTTGGGGGCTGGTTTTGGGGTCGTTTTGGCCGCTGCCCTGGCGGTGGTGGTCTTGGCGGTGGTCTTGGCGACCGGCTTGGTTTTGGCTGGGGCCTTTGCCTTCGCTGTGGTCTTGGCCGGCTTTTCGCCTTTGGCCGCGCCCGCCTTTGCGGACGTTTTCTTGGTCGTTGATGTCTTGTCTCCAGTGGGTTTCTTGGCGCTTGCCTTCTTCCGGCCTTTTCCTTTGGGGGGAGCGGCGAGGGCGCGGGCGTCGACGATTTCGATCGCTTGTTCAAGCGTGATCGACGCTGGATCGGCGCCTTTGGGAATATTGGCGTTGACCGGTCCGTGCTTCAGATAGGGTCCAAACCGGCCCGCGTAAAGCCTAATCGGTTCGCCATCGGGGTGCTGACCGACTTCGCGCAGGGGCGCGGCCTGGCCCCGCCGCATGCCGCCGCCAGCGCGCTTTTCGGCGATCAGCGCCACCGCACGGTTGAGCCCGATGTCGAAAACGTCATTGGGATCAGCGAGGTTGGCGTAGGTCTTGAGGTGCTGAACATAGGGTCCGAAGCGGCCAAAATTGGCCAGGATCGGTTCATTGTCCTCGGGATGCCGGCCGACTTCGCGCGGCAGCTGGAGCAATTTCAGCGCGCCATCGAGGTCAACGTCGGGAACCGACCAGTGCTTCGGGATCGACGAGCGCTTCGGCTTGTCGCCCTTTTCCACCGGATCGGGACCGAGCTGCACATAGGGGCCGAACCGGCCGACTTTCAGCGCCACCTGGAGGCTGGAAGCCGGATCGAGGCCCAGCACCTTGCCCTCGGGCGGAAGCCCGCTGTCGTCGCCCTTCTGATCGACGCCGAAGGGCCGCGTATAGCGACAGTCGGGGTAGTTTGAGCAGCCAATGAAAGCGCCGAACTTGCCGAGCTTCAGCGAGAGCTGGCCATTGCCGCAGAGTGGGCAGGCGCGCGCGTTCACCGCATTGCCTTCGGCGTCCACCTTCGCTGGGAAGATGTGCGGCTCAAGAACTTCATTGAGCGCATCGATCACGTGGGTGATGCGCAGCTCTGCGACGCTCTCGATGGCGGCGTGGAAATCCTTCCAGAAGTCGCGGAGGAAGGCTTTCCAGTCCAGCTTGCCGTCCGAAACGAGATCGAGCTTTTCTTCAAGCCCGGCCGTGAAATCGTACTCGACATAGCGAGCGAAGAATTTCTCGAGGAAGATGGTGACCATCCGCCCCTTGTCTTCGGGGTAGAAGCGCTTCTGCTCGAGCCGCACATATTCGCGGTCGATCAAGGTCGACAGCGTTGAGGCGTAGGTGGACGGCCGGCCGATGCCGAGCTCCTCCAGCTTCTTCACGAGCGAGGCTTCAGAATAGCGCGGCGGCGGCTCTGTGAAGTGCTGGCTGGACGTCGCGTCGACCAGTCTGGGCGTATCGCCCTGGGCGATCGCCGGCAGGCGGCCGCCATCCTCATCGTCATCGTCGTCATGGCCTTCCTGGTAGAGCGTCAGGAAGCCGTCAAACTTGATCACCTGGCCGTTGGCGCGCAGCACGGCGCGGCCATCGTTGGAAGGGATCTCGACCGTGGTGCGTTCGATGACTGCGGCTTCCATCTGTGAGGCGACCGCGCGCTTCCAGATCAGTTCGTAGAGCCGCTTCATGTCGGGATCGAGATGCAGATCCTGCGGCCTGCGGTCGAAGTCGGTGGGGCGGACGGCCTCGTGGGCCTCCTGTGCGTTTTTGGCTTTCGAGGTGTAGCGACGGGCCCCCTCGGGGATGTATTCCTTGCCGTAGATGCGGCTGATCGACGAGCGCGCGGCGGCGTAGGCTTCTTCCGCCATCTGCACGCCGTCGGTTCGCATGTAGGTGATCAGCCCGACATTTTCCCCGCCCATCGAGACGCCCTCATAGAGCTTCTGCGCCGTCTGCATGGTTCGGCTCGCCGACATGCCGAGCTTGCGAGCGGCTTCCTGTTGCAGGGTCGAGGTGGTGAAGGGCGGCGGTGGGTTGCGCTTGATCGGCTTTGCCTCGACCGAGGCGACCTTGTAGGCGCCGGCGCGCACAGCAGCGAGAGCGGCGGCGGCGGTGTCGGAGTTCGGCAGTGAGAACTTCTGCAGCTTCTTGCCGTCGAGTTCGGTCAGCCGCGCCTCGAACTGGCCGCCGGCGACCTGGAGTTGGGCCTTGATCTGCCAGTATTCCTCCGCCTTGAAGGTTTCGATCTCGAGTTCGCGGTCGGCCACCAGCCGCAGCGCCACCGACTGCACGCGACCTGCCGAACGCGAACCTGGCAACTTGCGCCAGAGCACAGGGGAAAGAGAGAAGCCGACGAGGTAGTCGAGCGCCCGCCGCGCCAGGTAGGCGTCGACCAGTTGCTGATCGATCTGGCGCGGGTGGGCGATCGCCTCGGTGACGGCCTTCTTGGTGATGGCGTTGAAGGTGACCCGCTGGACGGTCTTGCCCTTCAAAACCTTGCGGGCTGTCAACGCCTCGAGCACGTGCCAGGAAATGGCTTCCCCTTCGCGATCCGGGTCGGTCGCGAGGATGAGGCCGTCAGCGTCTTTCATCGCGTCAGCGATGTCTTTCACCCGCTTGGACGCCCGCGCGTCGACCTCCCAGGTCATCGCGAAATCGTTGTCCGGGGAGACTGACCCGTCCTTGGACGGGAGGTCGCGGATGTGCCCGTAGCTCGCCAGAACCTTGTATCCGGGACCCAGATACTTGTTGATCGAGGCGACCTTGCCAGGCGATTCGACGACGACGACCTGCATGAATCCTCAAGGTTTTTCGGCTTTTGGGGAGGGTCTCGAATGGCGGGGAAGTTGGGCGCCTCCGCCCGGAATGTCAATTCGGCGGAAATTGCGGCGGAAATTGCGGGGCGATCCTCCCCCCTACGGGGGGGGGGGATATTTCGGACTTATGTAGCAAGCGCACCAAGATAGAATCTGTAACCGGAGTGACGCTGGGGCCATCTTCAGCCCATGAGCGAAAATCTGGTTGAAAGCCTGCTGGAGCGCCGCGC
>JANMWT010000310.1:0-4157 GCA_031394145.1 Alphaproteobacteria bacterium
AATGGGAATCGAGACGTCGACCCCGATTTTACCGAAGCCGCGCTTGTCGAGGTGAAGGTGGAAGTGCGTCCGCAATACCGGATGGGCGAGCGGATGATCTCTTGTCCGGAAACGCTGTGGCTGCGTGTCCCTTGCGTGACAGGCAACCAGGCCAGCGGCCTGCGGCTATGCGTGGTGCCGCACCTGCAGGTTCAGTTCAGTTTTCAGGACACCGCCGACCTCAAAAGCCTGGTTGCTCATTACGTGAAGGACGCGTTGCAGGGTCTCACCTCTCCACAGTTGGCCGCGTGTTTGCCGCCGCGCGAAGCGCACCTGGAGAAAATCGTTATCCGCATCGCCGCCGACCAGGCGCGCCGCCTGCCGCCTGCCGACCGGCCCGAACTGAAAGTCTTGTTCACCGTGGCCGACGCGCTATTGCATAACCTGGGTCGCAAGCGCCCGGCCTCCGTGGCCTACGGTCGCGAGATGCTCGCCGAAACGCTCTCGCAGAAACTGGGAACGGAAAAAGCCAGCGTGTTGCTGGTCGGCGAATCGGGGGTGGGCAAGTCGACGTTGCTGCTCGATGCCGCAAAGCGTCTGGCTCGCTCCGATCGCGCGAAAGCCGGCAGCACGGAGGGCGATGAGAACGCCGGGCAGGAACTTCGCACGTATCGCTTCTGGCGCGGCAGTGGCGGGCGCTTGATCGCCGGCATGCGGTATCTCGGTGAATGGGAGGAACGCTGCGAGGAATTCGCGTGATGAACTGCTCCTGCGCGTCAGTGAGGTGCGGGAACAATTCGCCGCGCAGATCATTGGTCAACCGGACGCGACTGCGGCGGCGGCGCGATTGATCACATCGATCAAGGCTGGTTTGACCGATCCGGCCCGGCCCATGGGCGTTCTGCTCTTCTGCGGACCGACGGGAGTGGGCAAAACTGCGCTGGCGAAGTCGCTCGTGGATTACTGCTTCGGCGCCAGCGGGGCGAAGGATCGCCTCGTGCGGCTGGACATGAGCGAGTACGCCGGCTGGGGTGCCGCGCAGCGTCTCGTGCAGAATCCGCAGGGCCAGCCCGCCGCCTGGATCGAGCGGGTGCGGCGACAGCCATTCTGTGTGGTGCTGTTCGATGAAATTGAGAAAGCCGCGCCCGAGGTCTTCGATGTGCTGTTGAGCTTGCTGGATGAAGGCCGGCTGACCGATCGCTTCGGTCGCGTCACTTGGTTTCGGAGTGCGATCATCATCATGACCTCGAATCTTGGAGCGAAGGCGACCGGCTCAGCCGGTTTCACCGCGAGCGGCGGTCCATCCTATGAATCAGAGGTCACGCAGTTCTTCCGGCCTGAATTCTTCAACCGCCTGGACGGCGTGATTGTGTTCAAGCCGCTCGGCTTGGGGGAAGTGGAAGCCGTCGCCCGCAAGGAGTTGTCCGAACTGGCGACTCGGGAAGGCTTGGTTGCGGCGAGCATCCAAATCACCTGGTCGGAACGTCTCGTCAGCACCTTGGCCCGCGAAGGTTACGATCATCGGTTCGGCGCGCGCCCGCTCCAACGCGTCATCGAACAGCGGCTCGCCGTCCCGGTGGCCCGCTGGCGCGTGGCTAACCCGAAAGCGAAGGACGTCACGCTGCATGTGGATCTCGATGTAGATGGATCGGTCATCGTGAAACAGATTCCGACAGTTGCGCCTTCTGCTCAGCTTTTCCGCGTCGGACCGTAGCAGCGAACTTGAGTTCGCTCTGACTCGGCTCCTGTTCTAGCCTGTTCTAGTCTAGCCTGTTCTAGTCGGACCACAGAAAGGTGTTGAGCCTGAACTAGAAAACCAGGATGAAGCTCCTCAAAAAGCGTGTATGGATCGCTTTTCGGCCCTGATTCTTGAGCGATCCGGTCTTTCTCACCATCGAGCAGGTCAAGACTCTCCATCGCATCGCCTTGGACCGGCATGGCGGCCAAGATGGCGTGCGCGACGCGGCCACACTGTCGAACACAGCTACGGATTCCGACCTGGAATGGGTGCGAAAATGGCACTGGCCCGAGTGAACCAACTGCTTGGTCAAGGGAAGTGCTGGGTGGTGGATGCCGACATCAAGGGCTATTTCGACAACATCCCACAGGAACCACTGCTCCAAGCTGTCTCGGAACCCATCAGCGACGGAAAGGTGCTGGAACTCATCCGGCAATTTCTTGAGCAAGGAGTGATGGAGATCGGCCAGGAATGGCAGCCCACGGAAAGGGGAACTCCGCAAGGAGCCGTGATCAGCCCGCTGTTGGCCAACATCTACTCCCCGACTGCGGCCTGGCGGGATGGGTGAGATCATCCAAGACATCAATCGCACGCTCACCGGCTGGTGTGAATATTTCAAACACAGTCACTGGACAACCTTCAAACCGTTGGACCAGTGGATTCGGCAGAGACTGCGAAGCATCCTGCGCAAAAGGCACAAGGGCAAAGGATCTCGCTGGCTTCTACCGCGGCTTCGCTTACACTGCCCGCGGATCCGGCCAGTTTTTCCGGCCGGCGGCGGTCAGCATGACAACTCATTTTTCCCGATGACCTGGCGCGAAACTTCTGCGAGGTTCCTGGCGGCGGCTCTGCTGGCTGGTTCCATCGGCCTCGCTGCCCCCGAAAAGAGCGCGCCCGAAAACATCCCGCCCAAGCCCGCGCCGGCTTCCGCCCGTCTACCTCTCGAGAATCCAGTCGAAACAATCTCCGAGCTGGCCCGCCCCTCCGTAGTCGTCATCGCGCATTTCGGACGGGACGGCAAAGAAGACGGCGTGGGCTCAGGCTTTGTCATCGCCACGAACGGCCTCATCGCCACGAGCCTGCACGTGGTCGGCGAAGCGCGGCCGATCTCGGTCGAACTTGCGGATGGAAAGCATTGTGAAGTAGTCGAGATCCATGCTTGGGATCGCAAGCTCGACCTGGCCATCCTGCGCGTGAATGCGTCTCCACTCCCAGCGCTGCGGCTGGGCGATTCCGACACCCTAAAGCAAGGCGCGCCCGTGGTCGCGATGGGCAATCCGCTCGGCCTCCAACACAGCATCGTGCAAGGGGTCGTCTCGGCCCGGCGCGATTTCGACGGCTTGGAAATGATTCAACTGGCCATCCCCATCGAGCCGGGCAACAGCGGCGGACCGCTCCTCGACCTGGAAGGACGCGTGCATGGCATTCTCACGCTCAAATCCGCGATGACCCCCAACCTTGGCTTCGCCACGCCGGTCAACGCGCTCAAATTGCTCCTCGCCAAACCGAACCCGGTGCCCATCGAGCGTTGGCTGACTCTGGGGGCGCTGCCGGCCGGGGAGTGGACGCCCCTCTTCGGCGCGCGCTGGCGGCAGAAGGCCGGTTCCATCCAAGTCGAGCAGCCGGGCGAAGGCTTTGGCGGGCGCGCCTTGTGCCTCTCGCGCATCAAAGTTCCCGAGCGCCCTTACGAACTAGCCGTGCGGGTGCGGCTGGACGACGAAGCCGGCGCGGCTGGGCTGGCCTTTGGCGCGGACGGCGACCAGAAGCACTATGGGTTTTATCCGAGCAACGGCCAACTGCGCCTGACGCGGTTCGACGGGCCGGACGTGTTTTCCTGGACGATCCTCAAGCAGCTTTCCAGCCCGCACTATCATCCCGGGGAATGGAACGTCTTGAGGGTGCGGGTCGAACCGGAGCGGATCCTCTGCTTCGTCAACGGCGAGTTGGCCATCGAGGTGGAGGAGAAGGTCGCGACCGGAGGCCAAGTCGGCCTGGCCAAGTTTCGGGAGACGCGGGCTTCGTTCAAAGAATTCCGAGTGGCCAGCCGCCTCCCGCCAGACCGCCCGGTCGCTTCCGCCGAAGCCGAAGCGCAGATCGCAAACGAGCTCCGGGATTTCAGCGCCAAGTCCGACGCGGAATGGATCGCCGCGCTCCAACCCCGGGCCGAGGCCAGCCAGAAGGTTCTCGCCGAGCGGGTGCGCCAATTGGAAAACGAGACGGCCCGCTTGCGCAAACTGGCCTCCGCCGTGCATCGGCAATCGGTCCAGAAGGAACTGGTCAAGGCCTTCGAAGCACCCGAGGCCGAGATCGATCTCTTCCACGCCGCGTTGTTGGTCGCCAAGTTGGACAATCCCGACCTCGAGATCGAGCCCTACCGACGTCAGCTCGAGACCATGGCTCGGGCCTTGTCCGCGCAACTACCCGCCACCGCCGCCGGCCC
>JANMWT010000374.1:0-36624 GCA_031394145.1 Alphaproteobacteria bacterium
ACGACCGAGCCGACCATCAGCGCGGCGAAGATGACGCCCATCGGCGCCAGCAGCGCCATCAACAGGGCGCGCGCCATGTTCATCGCCCCGCCATCGGCCAGATGAAAGGATTGCGGGTGGTCGAGGATGCGCACCAGCGGATCGGCGATCATCCGCATCACCGGGCCGGCGCCCGCAACGATGCCCGCCGCCGTCATCAGAAGAAACCAGGCCGGTACATCCTGGCTTTTGGCGACGTCGCCCTTCTTGCGCGCCTCCTCGAGGCGTTTCTGGGTGGGATCTTCGGTCTTCTGGCTATTGTCTTGTTCTTCGGCCATGGCGCTCCCCTAGCGCACCGCAAGGAAGCGCGTTTCACGCTCCATCGCGGCCAGCCACGCCATCATACCGCCACCGAGTCCGACAGCGGTGACGGCAACCCCGAGAAGAACGGACAGGGGCATGGCGATCATAAAGACCTGAAGCTGCGGCATCAGCCGCGCCATCACCGCAAGCGAAGCGTTGAACAGCAGCGAGAAGATCAACACCGGCGCTGCGATCTGGATGCCAAGCCTGAAAGCGGCCGAGATGGCGCCGATGATGTATTGCGACGCCTGCCCCACCGGCGGCATCGCGCCCGGGGGAAACACCGTATAGCTGTCGGCCGCCGCCTGGATCATCATCCGGTGAAGGCCTGCCGACATGATCAGCACGACCCCCATCAGCGAGAAGAAGCCGGAGAAGATCGCTGACTGCTGGCTCGCCACCGGGTCAATCTGCTGGACGAAGCCAAGACCCGAGGCGATGCCGACGGTGGCGCCCGCGACCTGGACGGCACTCATCATCAGACGAGCGCCGCCGCCGAGGATCAGGCCGATCAGGATCTCGCTGATGATGAGCGGAATACCGGCGCCGATCTGCGCCGGCGCCGCCGGCACATGCGCGATAAGCGAGGGCGCAAGACAGGCGGTGACCAGCACCGCGGCGGCAAGCCGCATGGTCGCCGGCACCATCTGCTCGCCCCAGCCTGGCGCGAGCATCAGAACGGCACCGAGGCGCGCGAACAGCAGCGCTCCCACCCAGGCATATTGCGGCAGCCAGTCCAGTTGCTTGTCCTCGGTTAAAGGGAGTTGGCGTCAGAAGTCGGCGATGCGCTGGAAGATGTGATTGGAGAAGGTCGCCAGGGTCGCGCCCATCAACGGCAGGAAGATCAGCAGCGCCGCAAAGATCACCAGGATCTTCGGCACGAACACTAGCGTCATCTCCTGGATCTGGGTGAGAGCCTGGAAGAAGGCGATGACGAGACCGATGACCAGGCCGGCGATCATCGCCGGGGCTGACATGATCACGACCGCCCAGAGCGCCTCGCGCCCGAGATCGAGAACCTCTCCGCTTTCCATGCGTCTCGCCTCTGGCGTTTCGGGGTAGGCAGAAATTGCCGCGCGTTAACCCTTTCGACGGAAAGGTTAACAAAGCGTGCCCGGACGACGCCACAGACCCCTGCCCGAACGCTTGGACGCGGCGGCCAACGGCCCTTCGGCGACGCCCTCCAGCGCCGTCCGCTCGCCCAGGCGGGGTATCTGGCCAGATACCCCGCCTGGCGCCGGCACTCACCTTTCCGGTTTTAACCCTGGCCGGAAGCGGTTAAGCCTTGGCAGTCAGACAACCGGAATGAACGGTGCGGGGACAGGACTGGTGGGGACTTCGAAGGCCGATCAGGCGTGGGGCCTCTGGCGTTCGAACAATACGGCATGGTGATGCGGATCGTTCAGTTGCTTCTGGGAGCAGCCCTCGCTGGCGGCGGCGGGTATTTGACCTGGCTGAATCGCACGCTTGCCCCGCAGCTGTTTCCACCCGATCCCCGGCATGCGCCCTGGATCCTGATTCTAGGTCTCGCCGGAGTGATCGCGGGCCTCGTCCTGCTGGTCGAGGCGCTGATGCCGCGCCCCAACCGGAAAGCACAGATGGCCGACGCGGCCGAACGTCGCCGTGCGGCGATTGCGGCTGCTGACGTCTATTACGCTGAACGCGCGCGCGCCGTCGATCGTGACTGGCGCTCCGGCGCGTTGCCGCCCGAACGGCCGGCCGCCTCGCCGTTCGACAACTCGCCTTTCGACCCCGCCCCTTCTCCAGCCCAGCCAGCACCTCCGCCTGCACCTCCGGCAGCAGCACCTCGGGCAGCCGAGCCAGCTGCCGGTCTGGCCGCCACTCCGGTCGCCGCCCTGAAGCCAACCGCCTTCGCGGACACGATCTTTCCTTCCGCCGCCAGCCTCGCGCCGATCCCGCCGTCCGTCGATGGACCGCTTCAACCCTTGCCGACGCACGCTGCAGCTCCGCCTGCGGCGCCTGCCGCCAGTTCGCGAGCCAGTTCGCCTCTCAACCCGCCTCTCAGCCCGCCTCTCAGCCCGCCTGCCAGCCCGCCTCTCAGCCCGCCTGCCAGCCCGCCTGCCAGCCCGCCTGCCAGCCCGCCCGTCAGTCTCGCCCCACCTTCATCCGCGGGTCCCTCGGTTGTCGTCAACGCCGCAACCGAGCCCGACCAGGCTGGCATGGCCGGCGCGGGCGCCGGACCCTTCGCGCGGATCCGCGCCGCCCTCGCCGCAGGCAAGCTCGAGGAGGCCGACCATCTGCTCGCCGAGGAGCGCACGCGCCTCACCGGCGGCGGCGTCGAGACAGAAACCGATCTTGCGGAACTCACCGGCCTTGCCGGCGATCACGCCGCCGCATCCGGTCGGATTGGCGGCGCCAAATGGCTATGGCGCCTCGCCTTGCAACGCTTTGGAGCGGCCAACGCCATAGGCTCACCGGCGGCGCGCGTCGTCTCCGAGCGCCTGCGCCTCGCGGACGGGTAAGTCCGCGAGGCTTGGCTCGACGCCTATTTCGACAGTCGCAGCAGCGAGATCGACTTGGCGATCGACTTGAACGCCGACTTCAAGTCCGTCCCGCTGTTTGCGATGAAGGCGTGCGCACTGTCGGTCGCGCAATTCTGCATCAGGTTGACCGCCGAGGTCTGGTTCACGATGTCGAAGCCAACCGTGTAGATGACGATCTTCTCAGATTTCATCTTGTCGCAGATCGCTTGGGTCTGCGTATAGGCATCGCCATTGGTCGCGGTGCAGTTGATGTGGTCGCTCGTGCTGCCGCTGCCGCTGACCGCGTCGGAGGCGATCACACCCTTGCAATAGGGGCTATTGAAGTCGCCATCGGTCATCAGGACGGCGACCTTGACCAGGTGCGCGGTATTATAAGCAGCGGGTCGGTTGACGGCGTTCGGCCAGAGATAGCCGAAGTTCGGCGACAACATGTACCAGCCCCACGCGCTGCCGACCTGGCCCGATGTCGAGCCTTGCGCGACCAAGGTGCCGATCTGGTTCTTGATCGCGGTCTTGTCGGCCGTCATCGGCAGGATCTGGTTGGGCAGGCAGGGGTTTGCAGGCGAGGCATAGTTGGAGCCGACCGGCGCGATGTCAGGCGAGGCGTCGGTGAGTTTATCAGCGCCGGTGCGCTCGGTCACGCAGGTGCTGAGCGCAAAGGTCTTAGAGCTTCCGCTCGGGTTGGTGAACTTGAAGAACGGGCAACCGTACGTCAGGCAATTGACGCTGCCGCCGGTCCCTAGGGTGGTTCCGAAGGCTGACGGGCCGTTGGTGCCCGAAAGGAAGAAGGTCGAACCCGTCGGGCTTGCCGCCGTCCAGGTCGTACTGCCGGTATTGTTGGCGGTGGTCATGCCGGTCACGCCGCTGATCACCACCAGCGAGTTCGCCGCCAGGCCATGAGCCGCAGTGGTGGTGACCTGGACTTCGCACGCAGCGTCAGCACACGGGGCAACGTTGCCGCCGCCCGAATAGACGGACGCCGACATGCCGTTCTGACCGTTGAGAATGAAGTTATCGCTATTGTAGGTGGTGATGGTCCAGGTCGAACCAGCGGCGCTGTTGGCCGCAGTGAAGCCATTGACGCCGCCGATCCACACCTTCTGTCCGGTGCTGAAGCCGTTCGCGGCCGCCGTAACGCCGACATCACAGGATGAGTCATAGCACTTCTGCAGGGTCCCGCCGGAGCTGTAGGTCTGCGCCGGCAGGGTGGTCTGACCGCTGAGGAAGAAGCCGGCGGTCGTGGCGTTGGCCACGGCCCAAGTCACCGGGCTCGAATTGTTGGCGTAGACAAACCCTGCAACGCCGCTGATCCGGACGAAGTCACCGTTGGTAAAGCCGTGATTGTTGGAGGCGACATAGATCGTGCACGCCACATCCCAGCATTTTTGCGCTATCGCAGAGCCGCCAAAAGTCGTGGCCGGCATGCTCAACGGAACGATGAAGGTGCTGCCGCTCGCGGCGCTGATGGTCCAGGTTGCAGGGCTGGAGTTGTTAAGCGTCGTCATGCCGGTGACGCCGCTGATGTGGATGAAATCGCCGTTGGCATAGCCGTGGGCGGCGGTTGTCGTCACCCTCACATCGCACGATGCGTCATAGCAGAGCTGCAGCGCATTGGACCCGGCGGAGAACGTGCTCCAGGCTGACGAGTTGATGTATGCGAGGGTCGAGGTGTTCTTGAGCATGAACGTGTTGGCGGTCACGTCCGAAACCAGATAGGCGATGTTGCCAGCCGCCGCCGTATTGTTCAGCTGCGTCATGCCGGTGACGCCCGTGATCCGCACAAACGAGCCGTTGGCGAAGCCATGGGCGCTCGATGTGATCACGATCTGGGACGCCTTGGTCGCCGCGGTGATCGATTTGGTCGCGCCATTCTTCCACGCCGCGGCGCTGATCGACTTCGCGGTTCCGTTCTTCCAGTCCACCAACGTCGGCATCTTCGCTGCGCCGAACTTCCAGCCGGCGAAAGTGACCGCCTGCTGGGGGCCGCGCCAATCGACGATCGAGATCGGCTTGGGCGCCACCGGCGCGCCGCGAACGGCGTCGGCATAGGTTCCGACGTTGACACCCATGGAATAAGGAACGAGGGCGACCTTGGAATAGTAGGGCGACTGAACGTCGCTCACCACGGTGTCGACCAGATCCTTCGCCGCCTGGATTAGATCGGTGATCTTCGGATTTCCGCCGGCAGCAGGTATGGACCCCATCGAACCGGTGGTGTCGAGGATCAATGACACTTCAAGGTTGGACCCGCCGCGACGAACTTCGCTGACAGCCGCCACTTTAACTTGCGGGATGCCCACGAGCGGCATGAAGAAGGTGTTCATCTGCACGTTGCCGGTGAGCGTAACCACATCGGTCGTCGGCGTCAGCGTCAGCACGACGGAGCCAGGCGTCGACTGGTGGTAGTTCAGGTCAACATACTTCCGCGCCACGCTGTTGAGGACAGTGGGGTCCGTACTTGTCGTCGAGCCTACAGCCAACGCGGCGGCGTCGAGCGCCGAGCCGAGTTCATAGCGAGCGAGAAACGCGCGCCCGCCATCGATGGCGAGGCCGGTGCAAATGAACAGCGGCACCACCATCAGCGCGAACTGCATCGCGAATGCGCCGCGGCGGTTTTTGAGGAAGCGACCCAAAAAGGATTTCATGGCCTGTCGTCCCGTATCTGCAACCGCCGGCTGACGCCGGCTACCCCTACCGCTAGAAAGTATCCAGGAGCTTCGGTGTCGCTCCTGCGCCCTGAGCGCTCATGTCAGTCATGCCGTCCATCTGGATCAGACGATTGTCTCGTGGGCGCGCATAAGCGTAGCGCTCCATCGTCACCTGGGGTCCGCCAAACATCGAGGTGAGAACGCTATTGTATTGGTACCTGAGCCCGACGCGCAGGACGCTTTCGCCAGGATCGGCGAGGCCGTTGGCCTGGGTGAGATTGAACGCGACCTGTGCGCCGCTGTAGCGGCGCCAGAGAATGTAGGGGTCTTTTGCGACGTTGTTCTGGTAACCGATCGCGACGAAATCCAGATCAAGACCATTGGTGGTCGTGACCGGCTTCATCATCTGCAATGATGCGTCATAGAGCGATTTGAGATCGGTCTTGGTTGCCGAGTTGTCGCGCGCAACAAGATCCGCGACCTCGTGAACATAACGTGTCGCCTCGTCGCTGGCGCGGAAGCGCAACGACATTTCGAACACGCCCATGACGATGAATATCAGCGCCGGCGCAATCAGCGCAAATTCGACGGCGGCCATGCCGCGCCGGTCACGCTTCAGTCGACGAGGGAAGAGCGAAGCGACGCGCATCATGTCCAGGGCTCGTTTTTGACGATACAATAGGAGTTCACGATTGCCGCGACGTTCTGATTGTTGGCGTCCTTCATGTCGAACAGGTCGGACATGAACGGGGTGATGAACTGGTGATGGATCGACGATCGCACCACGGAATATTTGCTTGGACCGCCCGGCTCGAACACGAAGTTGATCGGGTTGCCGTACTTGTCGAATTGCGGCGGCGGATAGGTGGCCTGGCTGATGTTGTCAAACGTGCGAACGTCAAAGGTGATCGAATTACAGTCGATCATGGCGCCAGCCGAAGCGCAGACCTGATCGTGGAAGGCTTTGCTGGTGTCGGCCGCCGACTGGACCTGCCCGGTCTGAAGGACGCGGGCGGCCTCGTAGGTCACATACCCCAACGCATAGGCCTTGTACTGGTAGAGCACGACCTCGATCAGCCCGATCACCAGCAGAAAGAATACTGGAGCGAGCATCGCGTATTCGATCAATGCGCTACCGCCCTCCTCGCTGGAGAGGCGTTTTACCGACCTCATGGTGTGTCCTGCCGTTGACTACCGGGGACATAATGCGGGGTCAGGTTTAATTATTCGCTGAAACGAAACGGCTTTTTGGCGCGCCGGATTTACATTCGCTTTACCTAGATTGCGGAATCGCTCCGAGAGAGCGCGCCGCGAGCCAGCGGTTGAGGGCTGGCCGCCGCTGGCTTAAGGCCACTCATCTTTGGTTAGCAATCGCGACCGTTCCGTTAGCATTCGCGACGCGGCGCCCTGAATCGTATCCTGAATCGGGTCCTGGTAAATCGATCTTGGTCAAGTTTCCGTCGCGCGGCCCCCGCCTCGCAAACCAGCCGGCCACAACCGGGGCTGGCCACATCCGGGGCTGGCCACATCCGCGCTGGCCTGCAGCTCGCTTGGCTGACCTAGGCGAGACCCGGCATCGCGCGCACAGCTGAAGAGTCCGGGAAGACCGGTCCGTCAAGATCGGCCTGCTCCCACCCCAATTGCTCTCGCAAGATGCCCTTGAACACGGCCCGCGCATCATTGGCCGGCGCAAGATCGCGGTTCTCGAAGAGAGCCGCCGGCTTCAGGGTCGGCCAATCGCCGAACATCCGGCCGCCCCTGATCGCCCCGCCCGCAAGCATGACGGCGCCGGCGGTGCCATGATCCGTGCCCTGCGCGCCGTTGACCCGCACGGTGCGGCCGAACTCCGAGACAGCGACTAGCGCCGTCTTGCTCCAGGCTTCACCCATCGTGTCCTTGAGCGCCTTGAGGCCAGCGTCGAACTGGACGAAACGCTGTTGCAGGGACTGGTTCTGACCCGCATGCGTGTCCCAGCCATCGAGGCTGACGACCGCGATCTCGGGACCGTCGGGTTGCGACAGGAATTTTCCGGCCGCCTGAAGCATTGGAACATACTGGCCCGGTCCGCTGCGCCCGCCGCCTGCCATGCTCGACATGTTGGCCGCATCTGGCTTGCCGGCCACTTTTTCCGCGCCCAGCGCTTCGACCAGCGACGCCTTCAGCATCGTGTCCTTGTCGTAAAGCTCCATCAGCCGATTGAGCGTGTCATCGCTCGCCTCTGGCAATATCGATGGAGACCAAGAGGCGACCTGCGCCTTGCCGCGCACGATCAGAGGCTGGACCGGGCCAATCGAAACCGCCGAATAGGCCGCCGGCGCTCGCTGCAGCGCCCGGTTGAGCCAGCCGTCGCTGGTCACAGATCTGACCGAACCTGATTCCAACAGGTCCTGCGCCTCAAAGTGCGAGCGTTCGCGATAAGGTCCGGCGGTTGCCGGTACGAAAGCTGCCTGCCCGGCCTTATACATCTCGGCAAGATTGGCGAAGCCCGAGTGCAGGGCAAAGCCGCCGCCAAGCGGGACAGCTTTGGGATCGATCAGCGCGGCTCGGTATTCGTGGATGTTGGGATCATCGATCTTGGGCAGCATCGACAAGCCATCCATCGCGCCCCTCAAGATGACGACAATCACTTTTTTGCCGCCGGACTGGGGCGCCGCCGCGCCGGCGGATCCTGAAACGGCCACCAGCGATACGGCGCAGCCCGCCAGCAGCAGCGAACGACGGTTGAGGGTGTGAAAGGCCTTGGTCATGGCGATTACCTCCGCTGGAATTCAGGACTCATCAGGGCGAGCGTGAAACCCTGCTGAGCGCTTTCAGCGCGCGCGACGGCGCGGCGGGTGGCTTCACCCGCCGTGGGTCCGAGCGCCCGGTCGAGAAAATCGGTGGGCGAACCCATCGCCGATATCCGCTGCGAGACATTATTGGCCCATTCGAGCCGTTTCATCACTGCGTCCGCGCCTGACCAGGCTGGCGCGGTGTCCGGCCATCCGGCTGGCGAGGGCGCACTGAACGGCTGCTGGGCAAGAGACGCATAGACGGTGCGCTGGTCGCGCCCATACGCCGTCTCCAAGCCTGCAGCGCGTGAAACCGAGACCAACAATTCCTCGGGCGTCTTGAATTTGACCGGCGCCTCGCCCCATGCTTCATCGAGATCGATGACCGTCCTGGCGAGGGCGGCAAGATCGCCATGGGTGCGCAAGAAGACCGCCTGCAGCTTGTCGACGGCGGAAGGCGGCGGATCATCGGCGAGGAAATGGCGGGCAAGCTTGGTTGCAACGTGCTTAGCCGTCGCCGGGCTGCCCGCAAGGTCATCGAGGATGACCGCGGCCTGCTGCTTGGCGCCGCCGCCATAAGTCTTGCCAAGCAGGTTGCGCGCGCCGGGCTCGTGGAGGGCCTCCATGAACACGGTCTGGCCGGGGTGAGCATCAAGCTCCAGGGCTGCAGACTGCACGGCGACGCCCTGCCCTAGGCGCCGTCCCTGTCCGCGCGCCTGTCCGCGCGCCTGTCCGCGCGCTTGCAGACTGGCAAGCTTGTCTCCTTGACCGCCGCCGCCGGGTCGCGCCTGACCGCCCACCGTCCAACCGGTCAGCGCCTTGGCAAACTCAATGACGTCGGCCTGGCTATAGCCCGCGCCGACGCCAAGCGTGTGCAGTTCCAGGATTTCGCGCGCCAGGTTCTCGTTGAGGCCGGCCTTGCGACGCTGGGCTGCGTCGGTGGACGGGCCGATCGAGCGGTTGGCGTCGAGATAGATGAGCATGGTGGGATGGAAGGTGGCGCTGCCGAGGAGACCAGCGAAGCCGCCGAAGACATGGGGACGGATCGCTTCGCGTTCGAACGGACCGACGATGCCGATGAGCTGGGCGTTGCGTGCAGCAACAGTGAAATGGTTCGACCAGAAGCGAGCCCAGCGTTCGGCGAAGGGGTCGGAGGTCGAGGCAGCCTGGCGGCTCCGCGCCTGAACCTCAAGCAGAAGTCCATCGCGGCTTTCTTTCTGGATTTCCTTGCGGATGGCCTGCTGTCCGGGTGAGACGGCGTTGGACGCAGCAGCGGGATCGGTGGAGCGAGGACGCGTTGCAACGGCGGAGGTCGCCATGTCGGCATAGGCCTGCCTGCGTTCGGTAAAAACCTGCACCACCGACATCAGCCCGTCACCGGAGATCACCGCGGCATCCGGGCGGATCTGCGCCTTCAACCAGCCGCGGGGATCGGAAGATGCAGCAAGGATTTCGCCGGGCCGGGCGCCGAGGCCAAAGCGGTTCGCGGCGATGGCGCCCTGGAGAAGGGACATGTCGGCCTCCCGATTGAACATTCAGGAGAATTTACGACCGGCGGACGCTTGAATGTATGCCGAACGGGCTGATGGGATGTATCAAAGTGTCCCCTGGGCCGCCCGGCGCCGGGTTGCATCGCAACATTGCCCCTCCACGTGCGAGCCTGTATGACGCCGCCTCCGGCCCGCCTCACCATCAAAATCAGGGCCGTAGGGCAGAACCTGATCTATGTTTGAAGTCTCCGTCTCAGGCTCGTTCGAAGCCAGCCACTACATCAACGCCGAGGGCGGCGCGGATGCCTATCGCCGCGTGCACGGCCATTCCTTCGTGGTAACCGCCAGCGTCGCCGGCCACGGCCCGGGCAAGGACGGCTGGGTGCTGGATCTGGGGGCGCTCGACCATGCGCTCAAACAGGTGCTGGCCGAACTCGATCACTCGGTCCTCAACGACATTCCCGGGCTCGAACAGCCGACCTTCGAGAACCTGCTGCTCTGGATCGACAGCCGGCTCAAAGAGAAAGGCTATAACGCTTCGCGCATCGAAATCGAACGCCCGACCGTACGCCAGCGCGCCGTTTATACCCCGCGCTGACCTCCCGGCCGAATTAGCTGGCAACCTGGGAGCCATCGTGAGCGTTGTCGCAGACACGCACAATCAGAGAGGCGATTCCATGCCCACCGCGAGCGACCGTCCAAAATCCAAGAAAGCCAACCGAACGCCGGGCGGTGCGGTGACGGTCAGCAACGACACACCGGTCAGCAACGCCGGACAGCCTGCTCCGCTTAAACCTGGCGCGATGAGAGCACGGGCGGTGAAGACCAATTTCGATCCGCCGCCGATCGATACCCAGCCAGGGCCCACCGACCATCCAAGCCAGAGCGAGCACGACCACAAACGTCAGAAATTTCCGAAGGGAGAAATCGCTCGCCGCCTCGAGCAGGGCGGCAATCACCGCAAATTCAACCCCGCAACCGAGCTGCGCCAGAAAGGCGCACGGGGCGCAAAACCAAGTCAGAAATCCAAGGGGCGCTAGACCTCGCGGTCCCAGGCGAACATCTTTCCCGCTGATCGCCTCCTCGTGTATGAGGAGACAGGCCTTCGCGAGAGAGCAGATGATTTCGAAACTGGTCCACGGCGCCCACTGGCTGGACGCATGGCTGAAAGCGAATGTTGGGCGTCCCTACATCATCATCCTGAGCATCGGCCTGGTCATCGCGATGGTCGATGGCGTCAGCCAGTTGTCCCATACGCTTTCGGAAGGCGGCGAAATCCTCAGCGGCCACCTGCTCACTTTTTCGGTGACCTTGGTGTTCCAGGTCGCCCTCCTCATAAACCTGCTGGCGCAGTGGCGCGAGCATCGATCGACACGTGCGGCAGGCAAGACCGAGCGCCATTAGACAGAGCCCGTCCCTCCCCTGCGACAGGGCTCTGCAGCGACAGGCCTCTGCAGCGACAGGCCTCTGCTGCGACAGGACGGAGCCGCGCGATCGCGCCGAATGCGAATTGAGGAGAAAGTCATGGACAAATCCCGCCGCAAGGAGCTGACGCGCGAATATACGGAACGCAAACAGCCGATCGGCGTCTACGCCGTGCGCTGCGCCGCTTCAGGCGAGGCGTGGGTCGGCGGCACAAAGAACCTCGATAAGCGCTGGAACGCGATTCTGTTTGCCGCCAACGCTGGCGGCGCGCCCGAAGCATCGCTGCAAGCTTCATGGACGAAACATGGCCCAGAGAGTTTCGCTTACGAGATTCTCGAAGAATTCGAGGAAACCAATCCGCATACGCTGAAGACGCTGCTGCCCGAGCGCACCGAATTCTGGCGCAAGCAGCTCGGCGCGATGCCGCTGATGGGCGTCTAGAACCTCAGACCCGATCGTCGACCGTCTGCGAGGGCCTGCGAGACAAAATGCAGATCAGCCCTCCAGCGCCTCGCTCGCCTCCAGCCATTCAGCTTCGGCGTCATCGAGCTTCGCCTGCAACGACGCGCGCGCCTTGAGCTTGGCCTCCGCGTCCTTGGCGTGGGCAAAAGCGTCAGGATCGCCGAGTTCGCGGTCGAGCAGCTCGAGCGCTGCACGCGCCCTCTCGATATCCTTTTCCGCCGTCTCGATGCGGTGCTTCTGCTTGAACGAGGGCTTTGCGCCTGACTTGGTCTTCAGCGGTTCGGATTTGGGCGGATCGACGCGCGCGATGGCGGCGCGCTGAATCTCCGGCTGTCGGTCGGCGGCCAGCACCAACGCCTTGTAGTCGGCAATGTCGCCGTCATAAGGCAGGGCCTTGCCGTCCTTGACCAGCCATAGCCGGTCGGCCGTCGCTTCGGCGAGATAGGTGTCGTGGGTGATCAGCAGGATGGCGCCACGGTAGTCGTTGAGCGCATAGATCAGCGCTTCGCGGCTATCGATGTCCAAATGGCTGGTCGGCTCGTCGAGGATCAGAATGTGCGGCTTGGTCCAGGTGGTCAGGCCCATCAGCAGCCGCACTTTTTCACCGCCCGACAGTTTGTCGACTTTGGTCTCCACCTTCTCGGCGCCGAAGCCGAACTGGGCTGCGATGTTGCGCAGACGGGAGCCACTCGCCTGCGGCTCGAGGTCCTTCACATGGTCGAGCACGTTCTCCCCCGCGCGCAGCTCATCGAGCTGGTCCTGCGAGAAGTAGCCGATGCGGAGCGCTTTGGCGGCGCGCCGGCCGCCGACCAGCAGCGGCAATTTGCGCGCGATCGACTTGACCAGCGTGGTCTTGCCTTGGCCGTTGGCGCCGACAATGGCGATGCGATCGTCCATGTCGAGCCTGAGGCTGACATTGCGCAGGATTGGTGCGCCTTGCGAGTAACCAAGATCGGCGCGTTCAAGATCGAGAATGGGTGATGCAAGCTCGTCCGGTGGGCTCGCGAATTTGAACGGCGTCGTGCGCTCGGCCAGCGGCACGGTGATGTCCTGCATCTTCTCGAGCATCTTCACCCGGCTCTGCGCCATTCGCGCCTTCGAGGCGGAAGCGCGGAAGCGATCGACGAAGGACTGAAGGTGGGCGCGCTGGGCGTCCTGCTTGGACTTCTGCGCTTCGAGCTGGGCTGATCGTTCGGCCTTCTTCCTGAGGTAGGCGTCGTAGCCGCCGGGGCTCACCACCAGCTTGGTCTGCTCGATCGCGAGGATATGCGTGACCGAACGGTTCAGGAGATCGCGATCGTGGCTCACCACGACCACCGTGTGCGGATATTTGCGGAGATAGACTTCGAGCCAGGCTGCGCCTTCCAGATCGAGATAGTTGGTCGGCTCATCCAGCAACAGCAGGTCGGGCCGTGAGAACAAAACCCCACCCAGCGCCGCTCGCATCCGCCAACCGCCAGAGAACTCACGCGTCGCCCGCGTCAGATCCGATTGCTGGAAGCCGAGGCCGACCAGGATTTCCGCCGCCCGCGCCTCGCCCGACCAGGCGTCGATGTCCGCCAGACGAGCGTGGATGTCGCCGATCCGCATCGGGTCTTCCGAGGTCTCGGCCTCAGCCATGAGTTCGGCGCGCTCGACATCGGCCGACAGCACGACGTCAATCAGGGTCTCGTCGGTCGCAGCCGCCTCCTGGGCGACGAAGCCCATGCGTGCGCCCTTGTTGATGCGGATCGAGCCATCGGACTTGTCGTTGGCGATCTCTTCGCGGATCAGGCGAAGCAGCGTCGACTTGCCGGTGCCATTGCGGCCGATCAGGCCGACCTTCCAGCCGTCCGCAACCTGGGCCGAGGCCTGCTGGAACAGCGGCCGGCCTTCGATCCGGAAGGTCAGATCCTGAATTTGCAGCATCGGAGAAGAACCCGGGAGATCGCGCCCGTCTGACGGGTCTTGTCGGGGTCCGTATCGACGATTGTGAGGGCCGGGTCAAATGCGCCATTTGCGCCCATTCGCACGAAGTCCGCCGCGAGCGGGCTAGACACGAAAGCTGCGGGGATTCCAGCCATTTTTGTCGAGAGCGGGTCTTTACTCCCCCTGGCGGCGGGAGGATTGTCCCGACCGCGCCGAAGCGTGCGGCGCAGCGGAGCGGAGGTGAGCGCCGCCCGGCTCAAAATTTCCCGCATCACGCGGCGGGATGGGCCCTGGTCGCAATGTCGAACCCAGGCGGACGCCGCAGGCCGTAGCCGGCCTTTGGGGCGAACGTCATGTTCCCGATCGCGCAAGAGACAATGAAGATCACCACATCTGAGGAAGGAATGCGCAAAGCGCAGGACTTGCGCGTTTGTCGCTCGCCGATCCGGCCGGCGGCCGCAACCGCATCAAGCCATGGAAGCTGGGCATGAGCGTCGGCAGCCGACTTCGCGAAGCGCTCGCCCGCAAGAAGAAGCGGGACCCGATGGACTGGAAGACCTGGCAGCACTCCGCCCTGGTGGCGGTGCTGGCCTGGGCCGGGGTCGGCGCCGATGGTCTTTCCTCGGCCAATTACGGGCCGGAAGAGGCCTTCAAGGCGATGGCTGGCCATGAACCGCTGGTTCTCTGGCTCGCCCTCATCACCGCCGTGACGGTAGTGGTGATCTCGATGGCCTATGTCCAGATCATCGCCCTCTTCCCGACCGGCGGGGGCGGCTACCAGGCGGCGACGCGCCTTGTCCACCCGATTGCCGGCCTGATCTCGGGCTCGGCGCTGATCGTCGACTACTCGCTGACCATCGCGCTTTCCATCGCCGCCGCGGCCGACGCCCTGCTCAGCCTCGCCCCGCCCGAGTTTAGCTGGTTGAAGCCGTGGCTGCTGGCAGGGGGCATGGCCATTCTCCTCAGCATCAATCTCCGGGGCGCGCGCGAATCCATCGTCCTCCTCGCCCCGGTGTTCTTTGGGTTTCTGGTCAGCCATATCTTCCTGATCGGCGCCGGCCTGGTTGCGCATTCGACCCACCTGGTCGAAGGCGTCGCGCGCGCCGAACATCTGGCGGCGCATGTCACGGCCCACGAGGGCGGGCTGTGGGGTCTGATCGCCATTCTTGGCACGGGCTACGCCGCCGGCGCCGGGACCTATACCGGTATCGAAGCGCTCTCCAACAACGCTCACGCCCTCAAGCCGCCACGCGCCCAAACCGGCGCTCGGGCGATGGCGCTGATCGCCGCCTCGCTCGCCATCGTCGCGGGCGGCATCATGCTGCTCTACACTGTCTGGCTGCCCGAGATGGAGCCGGGCAAGACGCTGAACGCCGTGGTGTTCGAGAACGCCCTCGCCGAACTCTTCCCCCACGCCGAAATGATGAACCGCATCATCATGATCGCTTCGATGTCGTTCGCCGCCCTGCTGCTGATCATCGCCGCCAATACCGGCTTCCTCGGCGGACCGGCGGTGCTCGCGTCGATGGCGCTGGACAAGTGGGCGCCTCATGGCTTCGCCCACCTGTCGAGCCGGCTGGTGGCGCAGAACGGGCTCCTGACCATGGGCGCGGCGGCTGGCCTGGTCTTGCTGGTGACCGGCGGCAAGGTCGACAGCCTGATCATTCTTTATTCGATCAACGTGTTCTTGACCTTCTCGCTCTCGCTCACCGGCCTGGTGCGGCACAACCTCGCCCATCACGAGCGCAAGGGCTGGCGCCTGCGCCTGTTGATCTCGCTGGTCGCGCTGCTGACCGCGGTGCTGATCCTGATGCTGCTGGTGGTCGCCAAATTCTTCGAGGGCGCCTGGGTCGCGCTGGCGCTGACGGTCATGCTGGCGGCGTGCGGCTACTGGGTGCGCGACCATTATCGCAGGTTCGACGCTTCGATGGACAGGACCTTCGAGGAGTTGCTGGTCCGCCCGCCCGATGCGGGTGTCGAGGGGCCGCGCAGCGCCATCATGAAGCGACCGGTCGGCATCGTCACCGGTCCTCATGGCGGCGCCGGGCTTCACGCCCTGATGCACGCTCAGCGACTATTTCGCGGCGGCTTCGACAGCGTCGTCATCATCTCAGCCGGCGAGGTCGACGCCGAGGCCTATGGCGGACACGAGGCGCTGGAGCGACTGAAGCAGCAGGTCGGCGATCGCTGCGGTAAGATCGTGGCGTGGAGCCGCGACCACGGCATGCCCGCCAAGGTCTATACCGGATTTTCGACGGACGCCGTCGAGACGCTCGAAGAGCTCTGCCTCAAAGCGCGCGCCGAACACCCCAACATTGTCTTTGTCGCGACCCGTCCGATGACGCGGCCTCATGGCTGGGCTTCCACCCTGCTCCACGGCGGCACGGCGCTGTCGCTGCAGCGGCGTCTGCATGCCCATGACGCGCCGCTGATTGTGCTGCCGATGCGCGTCGACCTTGGGCCCGATCGCTTGTTCCGCCCGACGCCGAACCCCGAAACGTCGCGTCCCGCCCGCGCCGGTCGCAACGCCGGCGACCTCGAAACCGAGGACGGCACGGGTTAGCGGCGATCCAGCAAGCAAAAGGCCCGACCACGAGCGGCCGGGCCATCAGCTCGAACCTTGGTTCGCGGCTTACATCTTCGCGATCAGGATCCAGTCGCGGGCCAGAACACCCGCGCCATTGTCGGACTTGACGCTGCCCCAGGTCTTGAGGGCTTCCTCTTTCTGGCCTGATCGGAACTGGGCGATGCCAAGGCCAAGTTTGGCGTAGGCCATCTCACCCTCATCCATACCGCCCTTGGCGATGGACTTCTGGAAGAGGTCGAGCGCCTTGGCGTTCTCGCCGGCGCCGAGATAGGCATCCGCAACGTTGGCGTAGATGACGCCTTTAGCGGAGGCGGCTGCGTCTTTCTCACTGCCCGCAAGACCGCCAGCGGCGTCTTTCTTGGCGTCGGCCTGGGCTTTCTCGTACGCCTTCTTGAGCCGCGGCTGATTGCCGGCATCGATCCCGGCCCAGCCAGTCTTGTCGAGCTGCGCGAAAATCTTTTCCGCCTCGCCCGAATTGGCGCGCAACCCAGCCTGTTCGCCCATGTCGCCGAGTTCGGTCGGCTTCAACTCGATCTTGGCGGCGACCAGTGCGCGGTAGAGATCGAGGAGGTTCTTCCCGCGATTGAACTTCGCTTCCTTGGTCGTCCGGTCGATCAGGCCGCGAATGTATTCCGGCTTGGGATACTCGACATAGGCGCGTTCGAGTGAGGCGTAATAGTTCGGCAGATCGTTCTGGCCGAGGTAAGAGTTGATGACCCAGGCGAACCAGCTTTCCTTCGGCTTGGCGCCCGCCTTCTGCGCCGCCTCGATCGCCATGTTGGCGCTGGTGATCGCGTTGGTAAAGTCCTTCTGCTTGTAGGAATAGGCAGCTTGGCTCGCATACATGTCGGGCGTGCCGGTGTAATCCTTGATATAGGCCTGGGTCAGTTCATAGACCTTCGCGTCATTGCCTTTTTCGCGGTAAAGATCGATCTGGCCGCCGCGATAGGCTTTGACCTGGTCTGGCGGGAGGGTGCCGGGCTGGGCAATCAGGGCCTCGATCACGCCCAGCAATTCATCCTTCCTGCCGAGGTTGGCGTAAGCCTGAAGCTGCATCTGCTGGGCGGCGACCTTGGCGCTCGTCTCCTTGGCGAGCGGTACGGCTTTGTCCGCATTCGCGAGTTCATTCGCCCAGTCCTTCGCCTGCATGGCGGTCATCGCTGCGGTGTAGGCCGCCACGAATTCCTTGCTCTCCTGCGGTTTGGCGGGCGGTTTGCCTTGTTGGGCCAACGCAGCTGGGGAGGCGATCATCATCGCGGCGATCGCAAGTGCGCTGACCAGACCGAGAGCTGGAAGGCGATCGCGCATGGTTTTACCAAGAGTGTGCATGTGAATCCTCCACCTGGATCTCGATATAGTCGGCTGGGCGCTTGTCACAACTGACTTATTGCAGCCAGGCCAGGTCGTTGGCAGCCCCGCCGCAAGTCCCGTTCGGGGCCCTACTTGCGGCCCCTTCTTGCAGCCCTTGATTGCGGCCCTTGATTGCGGCCCCTGATTGCAGCCCCTGATTGCAGCCCCTGATTGCAGCCCCTGATTGCAGCCCCTGATTGCAGCAACGGCGCCCCGGTTAGGGAGCGCCGTGAAAATTAGGCCGGAGAATACAGAGTTATTGGGTTCCGCCGATAACGCCGAGCTTCTCGAGACCGATGCGCTGGGCTGAGGCCATCACCCCGGCCACGACTGCGTATTTCGCCAGCTTGTGCGGCTCGATGTGGATCTCGGCCTGCACCGGCTTGGCCGCCTCGATCGCCATCTGCTGCTCCATCTCGGAACGCGTGACCACCGAGCCGTTCCAGTAAACCGTGCCGTCGAAGTCGACGATGATCCGGATCGGCTCAATCGGGTTCTCCGGCGGCGGCGAACCAGGCGGCGGCGGACGCGGCGTATCAAGGTTCACCGAGTGCCGTTGCGGCGGGATCGTCACGATCAGCATGATCAGCAGCACCAGCATCACGTCGATCAACGGCGTGGTGTTGATATCTGCGATCGGTTCGCCTTCCTTGGCTTCGCCGACTGCCATTGCCATGGTCAAAACTCCCGCGCGTGACGCGCCTACATTAAACTCGATACCAGGTCTGCACGTCCGCGGATCAGCCCGCTGTGCCGATCGGCTTCTTGGTGATGAAGCCCACCTTGGCCATGCCCGCCTTCTGCGCCGCTTCGACCACCTTGCCGACGTTGATGTATTCGGTGTTGGCGTCGCCGCGGATGTGAACCTCCGGCTGCGGATGCAGCACGGCGACCCGCGACAGTCGCTCGGCCAGTTCGGCATCGGAGATCTTGACGGTATTCCAGTAGGTGTTGCCGCGTTCGTCGACCCAGATGTTGACGTCGTCGGGGCGCGTCAGCACCACCCGGTTCTTCTCCTCGGGCAATTGCAGCGGGATCGACCCCACCGCAACTGGCACCGTGATCAGGAAGATGATCAGCATCACGAGCATGATGTCGACCAGCGGCGTCGTGTTGATGGTGGAGTTGAGAGGAGATTCCTCCTCCTCCGTCATCGCGATGCCGCCCGTGTGGACCTGGTCCGCATGGAGGGAGTTTTGTCCCTCCATTTCGATCTTGTCTTCGATATGCGCGTCCGACATTACGTCGTCCCTCTCAGGATTTGCCGGAGGTGGCCATCAGCTTTTCGACGTCGAACGCGAAGTGGCGGGCGTTATCCCCGATCACCTTGTTGCGGCGGCCGAGCAGGTTGTAGAGCATGACAGCCGGGACGGCGACGAAGAGACCGATGGCGGTCATGTTCAGCGCTTCGCCGACCGGACCTGCGACCTTCTCGATCGAGGCGTCGCCGGTGACGCCGATGGTGGTGAGCGCTTTCACGATCCCCATAACCGTTCCGAAGAGACCGACGAACGGGCAGATCGAGCCGACCGTCGCAAGGAAGGCCATGCCGCCCTGGAGACGCATGTTGATGCGCTCAAGTTCGATGCCGACCTGGTGCGACATGCGATCGCCACGCGAGATGCGCGAGCCGAGGCCGCCCTGGGCGCTGTTGGCCTGGGCGATGGCCCCTTCGGCGACAGCGCGGAAGGCGTTGTTGCGGCCGAGGCTGTCGAGACCCTCATCCAGCGAGTTGGCTTCCCAGAAGCCGTTCACTTTCTTGGACTGGCTGATCAGCATGGTCTGGTCGATCAGCTTGGTGGCGGCGATGTAGACCGTGCCGACGAACATCAGAACCATGACGACCAGCGTGCCGCGGGTGACGATGTCGCCCTCTTTCCAGAGGTTGGCGACGCCAAACTGGTTCTTCTTGGCCTCGGTCGCTTCAAGCTGCGCCGCGGTGGGCGCAGCAGCTGGAGCCGCCGCCGGTGTCGCCGGATCAGCTGCAGGAGCAGGAGCCGCCGCATCCGCTGGGGGCGTCGGCGGCGTCTGGGCATGAGCGCCCATTGGCAGGAACGCCATTGCGATTGCAGCGACCAGGATCTTCATCGGGGAGCCCCGTCGCGCAAGGCCGTCACCGTGATACGCCGTATTCATAATCTCTCTCCTCAATCGGGTGTCCCCGAATCTACTTACTGACGGGGGGAAGCTATCCCCTCCCCCTGCCGGTTCATTCGCCAAAACCGCTTGCCGATGTCCCCCGCCATGCCCGCTGACCAGAGGTCAGACCTGAAGCTTGGCGGCCTTAAAAACCTGTCTCACCTAGTTGTCTTTGAGCTGCCACTGATAGTCGAGCGGGTAATCGCAGATGGAGATCGGCGTCTTGCCTTGCATCGCAGGGTTGAGTCGTTCGCGCTGGGCCCAGTCGAGCGTCGCCTGATCAAGCCGCGGGAACCCGCTGGTCTTACGCAGTTCAACCTTGGTGATCTTGCCGGTCGCATCGACGCACAGCGTCAACGAGACGACGCCTTCTTCTTTGGCGCGGCGCGAGGCGGCCGGGTATTCCGGGCGCTCGCCATTCTTGCGCGTCGACGGGCGGGTTGTCATGACCGGCGCCGGGGCCGGTTTGGCGACCGGCGGCGCGGCCGGCTTGGCGACCGGCGCGACCTGAGTGATGGCGGTCGGCGGCGGCGGCGTGTCGAAAGTGAAGTCCGGCAGGATGACCTGCGGCGGCGGCGGCGGCAGATCGACATCGACCGGCGGCGGCGGCGGCGGTTCCTTGTCCTCAACCTTCGGCTTGTCGATGATCACCACCTGGGTGTCGACGAGCTTCTTGATGATCACCTCGCCCATCCCTGTGACCAGCACATAACCGACGACCAGGTTCACCAAAATCGCGACGGCGATGCCGATCAGACGCGTGCTGCCCTGGGTTTTCCTGGCGTAATACATGTCTCTCTCGCTCTCGACGCCCCGCATCCCGTACCCCGGCCTATTGGCTCGTGGGTCAGCGGGACGAGAATTTTATGCCTTCCTTTTGCCGCAAGCGCCAGACTCGGTTTCCCGAATTTTGCACAACGGCGCCGCGCGCGAACGTCGCATTCCCGGAGGGATTACGTCGCGGTCGGGGTCTTTTGAGCAGCATTCTTTCTCGAAGATCTACTGCAATTGCCAGGGGAGACGGCGACCCACTCTCGGGTTGCGATATGCTTGGGCGGCCCCCGGCTTGTCAACGCGCGGAGCGTCTGGCGCGATAAACTTTACGCTAGCGAGAGGGCGAACGGGCAGGCACTCGTGAGTTCCCGGTCCGGCGCCGAGAGCTCCCTGCCCTATCCCCCCTCCGCAGCCTAGGCGGCGTCCGCATCTGCAAGAGCCTCCGCAGCAGGCGAATTTGACACGGGATCATGCAGGGCGCCCTCCCATTTGGCGACGACGGCGGCGGCGATCGAAGTGCCGATCACGTTGGTGACGGTGCGGCCCATGTCCATGAAGGCGTCGACGGCGAAGACTGCGCCGATCGCCTCGGTCGGCAGGCCAATCGTCGGCAGCGCTGCGGCAATCACCACCAGCGAGGCGCGCGGCACGCCGGCGATGCCCTTCGAGGTGATGAAAAGCAGCGCCATCAGCACCAGCTGCTGGGCGACCGGAATATCGAGCCCGTTCGCCTGGGCGATGAACATCGCCGCGAAGGTGCAGTACATCATCGAACCGTCGAGGTTGAACGAGTAGCCCAGCGGCAGCACAAACGACACCACCCGGTTGGCGATGCCGAATTTCTCAAGTTGCTCAAGCAGCTTGGGGTAAGCCGCCTCGGATGAGGCGGTGGAGAACGCCAGCAGACCCGGCTCGCGCACCATCGCCATCAACTTGAAGACTCGCGGCCCCAGCACCACGAAACCTGCGGCGATGAGGATTGCCCACAAGACGAACAGAGTCAGGAAAAAACTGCCGACCAGGCGGCCATAGTCGGCGATGACGCCCAGACCCTGGGTGGCGATCGAAGACGCCATCGCGCCGAACACGGCCAGCGGCGCCAGCATCATCACATAGCCGGTGACCTTCAGCATGACATGGGCGACCTGCTCCAGGAGCTCGGTGACCTTGGCGGCCTTCGCGCCAAGCGACTGCAGTGCGACCCCCAGGAACAGGCAGAAGACGACAATCTGCAGCATCTCGTTCCGCGCCATCGCGTCGATCACCGAGGTCGGGAAGACGTGAGCGAGGAACTCCTTCAGCGAGAAGGACGCCGTCGCCAGGGTCCCCCCGCCGGTGCCCGGATGGAAGCCAACGCCGGGCTTCAGGATGTTCACGACAACCAGGCCGAGGGAGAGGGAAACCAGCGAGGCGGTGATGAACCAGCCCATCGTCCGGACCCCGATCCGGCCCAGCGCCGAGCCGCCGCCCAAATGGGCGATGCCGACAGTGAGGGTGGAGATGACCAGCGGAGCGATCACCATCTTGATCAAGGGCAGGAAGATGCTGGCCGACAGGAGCTTGAAGTTGTCGGCCGCCTGCGCCGCCGCTTTGACGTCGAGATACTGGTGCACCGCCCAACCGACGCCAATGCCAAGGATCATGGCCCCGAGAATGGCGAACAGGACAAAGCGGTTCATGCGGTCTCCTCCCACGGGCGGCTGGCCTTGGTAACATGGGAGAACGAGGGGTAAAGCGCGGCGGCGATACGCGGAGGTTTCCGCCCCGCCGACGCCCCGGTTGCGGGCGCCCGGTTGCGAGGTTCAGGGGTGAGCCGTCGCCGCCAGAACGACATGCCCGCCGCGCTCGGGTAGCGCCCGCCCACGGATGGCGATGGCGGCGAGTGTCTGGGCGTCTGCGAACCGCTCAAACATGGCGCGCGGCCCGAGGTCCTCGACAACGCCGAGACCGAAGCGGGACAAAAGCGTGTGTAGCGCCGGCGGTTCGCAATAGGTGAGGAAAAGCTCCCCGAGCGCCGCCACCCGAGCGGCCCGTTCGGCTTGCAGCGCGCGCATCTCCGGCGACAGGCTGGCTGGCGGATCGCTGTCGTCGAACACCACCTCGGCTCCGCGCTTGAGCCCGCCGATCGATGTCAGCGTCGCACTGACCGCTGCAAGCGTCAGGTAGGGAACCACGCCAAGCCACATGAAGCAGCTGCGCTTGCCGGCGGCAAAGCCCGCCGCCTCAAGACCGCCGAGCAGTGAGTCCCGCTCAAAGTCGACCGGCGCGAAAGCCAGCGTCTCGGGAATGGCGATGCCGGCGTCCTTCAGCCGGCGCTTCTTCCAGAGCTGGGTTGCAGGAAAGTCGACCTCGAATATCTGCAGTCGATCGCCCAGCGGGTTGCGGTAGGCGAACGTGTCGAGACCGGCGCCCAGGACCACAAGCTGCTCAACGCCGCGCGCCTCGACCCCGCGCTCAAGTGCGGTTTCGGCGAAGCGGGCGCGCGAGGCGATGAAAAACCGCATGCCGCCCTGGGCCTGCTGGGCCTGCGCAGAATCGACGATGGTCTCTGCCGTAAGGCCAAGAATCGGCAGGGCGAATGGGTCCTGGAAAATACGCCCCTGATCGACCACCTGATGGGCGGCGCGATAGGCGGCGGCGGCGAACGCCGTGCGGCTGGGTTCTTGCTCCAACATGCAACACTTCGAGAACCGGGCTTGTGCGGTTTTCGGCGGCAGCATCGGCGGACACCCGGCCGATGACAACGCACGATAGGTTGGCTTGCCAGGTCGCGCGAGGTCTGGAAGCCTGTTCGGGCAGCCTGCAACGGCGCACTCCGGGAGTTGACCATGGACGAAGGCGCCATCGACCGCGTGGCCATGGGCCGTATCGCCAAGGCGCTGACCTTCATCCGCGGCGCCGATGATCCGACCACGCTGGCGTTGAAGACCGCTGCCGACACCGGCAAGCCTGCCGACATCAAGAAGGCGCGCGTCCTCTTCCTGCGCCTCAGGCCCAGCGACCGGCAGAGCGCGCTCGCCATGCTGTCTGAGGACTAGGCGGGGCGGATGGCGCTGGCGCCCTGCGGCCCTCTTTCCCTAGACTGAACCGCAACCCGAGGGAGACGCCCATGCCCGGTAGCCAGGATTTCCTCGCCGATCCGCGCAACGCCAACCTGAAAGTCTGGCTCAACGGCAAGCTGGTTGCGAAGGACGAGGCGAAGGTCTCGGTCTTCGACGCCGGCTTTGTGCTCGGCGACGGCGTCTGGGAGGGATTGCGGCTGCACAAAGGCGCGCTGCTGTTCCTCGATGCGCATCTCGACCGGCTCTATGCCGGCGCGGCCGCGATCGAACTCAAGCTCGGCCTCACCCGCGCAGCCATGATCGCTGCGCTGCGTGACATCCTCGAGGCCAACGGCATGAGCCATGGCGCCCACCTGCGCCTGATGGCGACGCGAGGGCTCAAGGCCGCCGTGAACCAGGACCCGCGCAATGCGCTCGGCGCCGCCACCATCGTCATCGTCGCAGAATACAAGGAGGCGAGCGCTGAGATTGCGGTCAAAGGTCTCACGCTCGCCACCTCGACGATCCGCTGCACGCCGGCCGACATGTTCGACATGCGGCTCAACTCGCACTCGCGCCTGCCGCTGATCCGTGCGCTGATCGATGCAATCGGACGAGGCGGCGACGAGGCGCTGATGCTCGACCCCGGCGGTTTCATCTCGAGTTGAAACGCCACCAATTTCTTCTTCGTCAAGGACGGCGAGGTGCGCACGTCGACAGGCGAGTTTTGCTTCAACGGGGTGACCCGCGGCAATGTCATCCGCCTGTGCGACGCCAACCAGATCCCGATCCGGCTCGACTATTTCCGGCTGGAGCAGGCGCACGCGGCCGACGAAGCCTTCCTCACCGGCACCTTCGGCGGCCTCACGCCAGTCTCGTCGATTGACGGCCATAAGCTGGTGACGCCGGGCCCGGTCACCTCCAGGCTCCAGACGCTTTATGATGCCCTGAAGGACGAACAAGCGCTTTATGCGCAACTGAAGGCGAGCCCGTGAGCAACACCCCGGTCTACACCCTCCATTATGCCTCCGGCGCCGCCAGTCTTTGCGTCCACTGGATGTTGATCGAGATCGGCGTGCGTTTTGACGCGGTGTCGGTCGATCTCGAGACCGGCGGCCAAAACAGCCCCGCCTTTCTTGCGCTCAATCCGGCGGGCCGCGTCCCGGTGCTGATCATCGATGGCAAACCCTTTACCGAATGCGCCGCGCTGATGATGCTGCTTGCTGAACGCCATCCTGAAGCTGGCCTTGCGCCCGCGCCCGGCTCGCAAGACCGGGCTGAGTGGATGGTTGGCATGGTCTATCTCGCCAACACGCTGCTGCCCGCTTTTCGCGACTGGTTCTACGCCGACAAGGATGGCGACGCCGAAAACGCCGCTGCCGTCCGCGCCCTCGCAACCCGCCGGATCGAGGCGACCTTCGATCGACTTGACGCTGAACTGGCCGATGGACGCCATGTTTTGGGGGGGCAGCTCTCGACCGTCGACCTGCTTGCGACCATGCTGATGCGCTGGTCGCGCAACATGTCGCGCCCGGCGACGACGTGGCCGCGGCTCGCGGCCTATATCCAGCGCATGCGCGCCATGCCGAGCTTCATCGAGACCTGCGATCGCGAAGGGCTGACCGATTGGCGCAATCCATAAGAATCGCCATGTGGTCGGGGCCGCGCAACATCTCGACCGCGATGATGCGCTCGTTTGGGGCGCGCAGCGACGCCTGGGTCGTCGATGAGCCGTTCTATGCCGCCTATCTTGCGCGCTCGGGCGCCGATCATCCGATGCGCACCGAATGCCTTGCTGCCCAGCCCCATGACTGGCGCGAGGTCGTGCCCGCCTTGACCGGCGAGATCCCGCATGGTCGGACGATCTTCTACCAGAAGCACATGACCCATCACATGCTGCCGGGCTTCGGGCGCGACTGGATGGCGGCGTGCCGCAACGCCTTTCTGATCCGGGCGCCGGAGCTGGTGCTGGCGTCCTACGTTCAGAAGCGCGGCGCGGTCGAGCTGGCCGATATCGGCTTCGCCCAGCAGGCGGAAATCTTCGACCGTGAGGCGCAGCAGCTCGGCCGCGCGCCGCCGGTTGTCGAGGGCCGCGACGTGCTGGCCGACCCCGCCGGCGTGCTGTCGCGTCTCTGCGCCGCGCTTGGCATCCCCTGGACAACGCAGATGCTGAGCTGGCCCCCCGGCCGCCGCGAGACCGACGGCGTCTGGGGGCCGGCCTGGTACGACGCGGTGGAGAAATCGACCGGCTTTGAGCCGCCGCCCGAAGACCGCCGCATCGCCCTGCCCGATCATCTCCAACGCATCGCGGATGCGGCGCGCCCGCACTACGCGGCGCTGGCAAAATGGAAGATCAGTTCGAATTCCGCCACACCTGCCTGAGCACGGCGTCGCGCCCGCAAGCCTTGCGGTAGGAATTGTAGTGGGCCGCGTTCTTCTCCGAGAAGTCGCGGTGGTAGTCTTCCGCCGGCCAGAAATCGCCGAGCGGCAGGATCGGCACGATCACCGGGCGCGTGAGCTTGTTTGATGCAACCAGCTTCTGTTTCGACGCCTCGGCGATCGGTTTTTGCTCGGCCGTGACGAAGATCGCCGGACGATAGGAGGCGCCGCGATCGCAGAACTGGCCGCCATTGTCCGTCGGATCAATCAGCCGCCAGTAACGCGACAGAATCTGCTCGTAAGCGACTTTCGCAGGGTCATAGGTCACGCGCACCGATTCATAATGGCCGGTCCTCTCGGATGAGACCTGCTCGTAGGTCGGATGTTTTTCCTTGCCGCCGGTATACCCGGACATGACTTCGAGGACGCCGGGGATCGCCTTCATGTCGTGCTCCATGCACCAGAAGCATCCGCCGGCGAACACGGCCTGGGCCCTTTGCTGGGCGAACGCCGGAGTGGCCGGCAGCGCAACCAGGAGCAAGGCCAGAAGGGCGATGATGCGGCGGATCATGAGCGGGTCTCCTACGGCCCGCAGTATGGCCGGCCGCAACCGCCGGGGTCCAGTCACCGAGGCGCTCACCCAGCCATCAGCGGCGATTATTCCCGATGGATCGGATCGATCCACTTCACCTCCTCGGGGGGTTCCGCCGGGGTGATGTCGAGATTGACCACCACCGCCTCGTTGTCGGAGCGCACCAGCACGCATTCGAGCGGCTCAGAGGTCGAAGCGTTGATCTCCTGGTGCGGGACATAGGGCGGCACGAAGATGAAATCGCCCGGCCCCGCCTCGGCGACGTATTCGAGATGGTCGCCCCAGCGCATCCGGGCCTGGCCGCGCACAATGTAGATCACGCTCTCCAGCGCGCCATGATGGTGAGCGCCGGTCTTGGCGTTGGCGTGGATGGTGACGGTGCCAGCCCAGATCTTCTGGGCGCCAACCCGGGCGGCGTTGATTGCAGTCTTGCGATCCATGCCCGGCGTCTGGGCTGTGTTGGGGTCAAGCGAGGCCCCTGGGATGACCTGAACCCCGTCATGGCGCCACCTGGCGTGCTGCGCATGGGGATGCGTGTGGCCAGAATCGTCCGGGTGATCGCCATGCGCCATGAGCGCCTCCTGTTGGGCGAACCTAGCGCCGGCATCGCCAGAATCACAGGCCGCACGCGCGATCTCGCGCCGAATCCTTGACGCCGCCCCACCCTCGACCATATGGACCCGTCGTCTGCGCCCGCGACCCCGCGCGAACGCCCGAACGAGAGGCGTCCTGCCATGGCCAATACTCCTGCAACCGGCGCCATCGCCCTGGCCGACGGGACGACCTTCTGGGGTCGCGGAACGGGCGCGCCGGGCGTTGCCGCCGGAGAGCTTTGCTTCAACACGGCGATCACCGGTTATCAGGAGATCCTGACCGATCCTTCCTACGCCGAGCAGATCGTCATGTTCACCTTCCCGCACATCGGCAATGTCGGTGCGAACCCGGATGACCAGGAAGAAAGCGCCGCCCAGGGTGAGGTTGCAGCGCGCGGCGCCGTCTTCCGCTCTCATCCCACGCCGCCTTCGAGCTGGCGGGCGGTCGACCATCTCGGCGCATGGCTGCGCAAACGGAACATCATCGGCCTCTCGGGCATCGACACCCGAGCCCTCACCCGTCGCATTCGCGAACTGGGCATGCCGAAAGCCGCCATCGCGCATTCGCCGGAAGGCAAGATCGACGCTGCTGCGCTGATCGCCGCCGCCAGGGCGTGGGCAGGCGTTGAGAATGCCGACCTTGCGATCAATGTCACCACCGGCCAGCGCTTCGACAACACCGAGGCCCTGTGGAAGCCGGGGGAAGGCTACCAGCAGCTTGGCAAGGAAAAGCACCACGTCGTGCTGATGGATTTCGGCGTCAAGAAGAACATTCTGCGCAATCTCGCGGCTGTCGGCGCCCGCACGACGGTCGTTCCCGCCAAGACCACGGCGAAGGAGATCCTTGCGCTCAAGCCCGATGGCGTCGTGCTCTCCAACGGCCCCGGCGATCCCGCGGCGACGGCGCAATACGCCGGGCCCCAGATCAAGGCACTGATCGATAGCGGCGTGCCAATTCTCGGCATCTGCCTCGGCCATCAGATGCTTGCCCTCGCGCTCGGCGCGCAAACGAAGAAAATGCCGCAAGGCCATCATGGCGCGAACCATCCGGTGAAGGACTTCACCACCGGCAAGGTCGAGATCGTGTCGATGAACCACGGGTTCACGGTCGACGTCGCAACCCTGCCCGCGGGCGTGGAGGAGAGCCACAAGTCGCTGTTTGACGGGTCGAACTGTGGCCTGTCGGTCGCCGGCAAACCGATCATTTCGGTGCAGCACCATCCCGAGGCGAGCCCCGGCCCGCAAGACTCTTTCTATCTGTTTGAACGTTTCGCGAAGCTGATGAGCGGAGCGCGCTGAATTCGCTGCCTTTCGGCTCGCCAGCACTTAATCTTCCTGAATCGCGCAGCAAGAATTTTGCGACTGGGCGCCACCCAATTTCTTTACCCCGCCATGGCAGCTTGTCCCGTACTGGAACAGCGGGACATCCATGTCAGGCATCGACCCTACGGCAGATATCCACGCGCGCATCGCCTCCGCCGAGGCGGCGCTGCATGCGATCGGGCAATCGATTCACCCAATGCTGCGCGACCTCGACGTCGCCATCCTGGTGCCCTGCTACAACGAAGCGGCGACCATCGGCGAGGTCGTCACCTCGTTCCGCGCCGCGCTGCCGACCGCGCGCGTCTACGTCTACGACAACAACAGCCAGGACAACACGGCCCAGATCGCGCGTGACGCAGGCGCGATCGTTCGCCGCGAGCCGCTGCAGGGCAAGGGCCATGTCGTGCGCCGGATGTTCTCCGACGTCGAGGCCGACGTCTATGTGATGGTGGATGGCGATGCGACCTATGACGCCGCCGCCGTGCATCGCCTGCTCTCGCGCCTGATCGAAACCCAGGCAGACATGGTCGTTGGCGCCCGCATCACCCGGGACAAGGCTGCCTACCGCCATGGCCACGAATTCGGCAACAAGCTGCTGACCGGCCTGGTCGCACGCATCTTTGGCGACCGCTTTACCGATATGCTTTCGGGCTATCGCGCCTTTTCGCGCCGCTTCGTGAAGAGCTATCCGGCGCTCGCCGAAGGGTTCGAGACCGAAGCAGAACTCACGGTTCATGCCCTCGAGCTCGACATGATCACGGCCGAGATCCAGACGGAATATGGCGCGCGCCCCGAAGGATCGGTGTCGAAACTGAACACCGTTCGCGATGGCGTTCGCATTCTCATGACGATCGGTCGCCTGATGCGCGACGAGCGTCCGCTTCTGTTCTTTGGCGCTGTTGCTGGGGGGGGCGCGCTCTGCGCCCTCGGCCTCGGCGCGCCGCTCGTGGTCGAGTACCTGAAGACAGGCCTCGTTCCGCGTTTTCCGACGGCTTTCCTGGTGGGGACGCTGGCGGTGTTGTCGGGGATCAGCCTGGTGTCAGGCGTGATCCTCGAAACCGTGAGCCTGGGGCGGCGCGAGATGAAGCGCATCGCCTACAACCAGGTCGAGGGCTTGACCGCCAAGCTCGAACGCCTGGCCGAGACGCGCGCGACGCTGGACGGCCTGCGGACCCGGGCAATTCTCGAAAACCCGGGCCCGGCGCTAGCCGACCGGCCCCGCCGCACCCGCGCGCACTGAGCGCGATCGGCCGTAATTCAGCCGTCCATCGGTTGCGATCCGCGGCAGGAAAAGCCATGTAGGGCGCATGTCTGACGCCCCGCCCTCCGCCGCGCAGCCCTCCGCTGCCCCGCCCTCCGCTGCCCCGCCCTCCGCTGCCCAGCCCTCCGCTGCCCCGCCCTCCGCTGCCCAGCCCTCCGCTGCCCAGCCCTCCGCTGCCCAGCCCTCCGCTGCCCAGCCCTCCGCTGCCCAGCCCTCCGCTGCCAGGCCCGAACCTCGGCTGCAAATCCGCATCGTGCCAGTGACGCCGCTGCAGCAGAACTGCTCCTTGATCTGGGACACCGCCACCGGGGATGCCGCTCTTGTCGATCCCGGCGGAGAAACCGACAAGCTGATGGGCGCGCTCGAACATTTCGGGCTGACGCTCAAGAAGATCTGGCTCACCCATGGCCACATGGATCACGCCGGCGCCGCCGCCGAGCTGCGCGAGCTGACCGGCATCCCGGTTGAGGGCCCGCACAAGGATGACCAGTTCTGGCTCGACCAGGTCGAAGCCGCTGGCCGCAAATACGGGATTGAGGGTGGGCGCAATGTGACGCCGGACCGCTACCTCAGCGACGGCGACACACTCGAGCTCGCGGGCGTAACCTTCGACGTCGCCCACACGCCGGGACATACGCCAGGCCATGTCGTGATCCACAACCGCGATGCGAAGATCGCATTCGTTGGCGACGTCCTGTTCGCGGGCTCGATCGGACGGACGGATTTTCCACGCGGCAATCACCAGGACCTGATCGATTCGATTACCGGCAAGCTCTGGCCGCTGGGCGAAGACATGACGTTCGTGCCCGGCCATGGTCCGGTATCGACCTTCGGCCAGGAGCGCGCCACCAATCCGTTCGTCGCCGACGCGCTGACCGGCTATGGCGGCGCGGCGCGGTCAACGGCCTCAGCCTTCGATCAGAAGACGGCCAAGCGTTTCACCTGACCGGCCACAGCCGCTTTCACGACCTGTTGCAATTGCAAGCACTTGTCAGCCCGGCCGGATAATGCCTTGTAGCACGCGGGGGCATCAGCAGCCTGCGAGCGTTCACCGTGGCGTCCTCGAAACCGAACAAGACGCCGGACGTCTGGCCGCAATTGCGCACGCGGCCGCTCGATGCACTGCCGCTCGTCGCACTGATCCTGGTCAGCTTCAGCGTCGCCCTGGCTATCGACATCGGATATGGCGGCGCGCTCGGGATGACGCTGCATTCGACCATCGGCTTCCTGCTCTGCGCCCTCGCTGTCCTCAAACTGATGGACTTCCAGCGCTTCGCCGATGGGTTTGCGCTGTTCGACATCATCTCGATGCGCTGGCGTTTCTTCGCCTACGCCTGGCCAATCTTCGAACTGGCGCTGGGCGAAGCCTATTTCACCTTCCTCAACCCACCGGTCGTTTACTGGCTGACGCGCGGATTGGGTGTTTACCTGATTGTCGGCGTGCTGCTTTCGGCGCGCCAGGGACTGGACCGCAGCGATCTGCGGCTGCAAAACGCCCTCAAGCTGCCGCTCTGCACGTTGATGCTGGTCGAGGGAACCATCATGCTCATCATGTCCGGCGCCCTGCTCTGGCTGTGAGCGAAGTCGGACCTCGGGCGTGGTCGCTGACGTCCTTTCTGGCGCGTTGCATCCCGCAGCGAAGAGCGCGATAGCTCCAAGTCTTGCCAACCGCCGTTTGGGGACTACTTCATGTTCCGTACGCCGCTCACCATCATGCTCGCGCTGACAACTGCACTTGCGCCGCTGCCGGCATTCGCATGGGGCGCGACCGGACATGAGCTGGTCACCGGCGCAGCCATCGACGCACTGTCGAAAGACCTGCCCGCCTTCTTGAAGACGTCGACCGCGCGCGCCCAGATCGCCCTGATCAGTCGCGAGCCGGATCGCTAGAGAGCCTCAGGCAAGGCGCACGATTTCGACCGCGACTCGGCGCACTTCATCGACCTTGGCGACGACGGCGCGATTGGCGGCGTCACGCTCGAGACCCTGCCGGTGTCGCGCGCTGAATTCGAAGGGATTATGCACGACAAGGGCGTCAAGCCTGGCTCTTATGGCTATCTGCCGTACGCCATGATCGACGGCTATCAACAGGTGGTGAAAGACTTCGCCTACTGGCGCGCCAGCAAGAAGGCCGCGAGCAATGCGAGAGCCAAAGCCGATCGCGACTGGTTCGCCGCTGACGTGAAGCTGCGCGAGATGCTGATCCTGCGCGATATTGGCGTGTGGAGCCATTATGTCGGCGATGGCAGCCAACCCCAGCACGTGACCCAACATCACGCCGGCTGGGATGCCTATCCCGATCCCATGACCTACCCGCCGCCCGGCCAACCGCCCGAGGTCAAGACAATTCATAACTATTTCGAAGGACCGTTCGTGAAGGCGAATGTCTCGCTGGCGGCGGTGCGCAAGGCGATGACGCCTTATGCGCCTTGCGGCTGCGCCATCGAACCGCGCGTGTCGTCTTACCTCGAGGCCACTTTTGCGCAACCGAAGCCGCTTTATGAACGCGTGGCGTCAGGCGAGTTCAAGAATGCGACGCCCAAGGGGGTGGATTTCGCCCTTGCGCGTGTGGCGGCAGGCGCTTCCGAGCTGCGCAATGAAATTGAGGATGCATGGACGGCGAGCGCCACGGCGGGCGTCGGCTATCCTTCCCTTAATGTCGCCGACGTCGAAGCCGGCAGAGTGATTCTGTCACGATTGTCATACGGCGCGGATTGACGCTGTTTCATCTCGGAACTCGAACGCCCTCACCGTGTTGACTCGCAAAGGGTTGGCTAAACAAGGAGCGCTGCCATGCGCCTGCATCATCTCGCCGTCTGCATTGCTGCAGCGGCTGTACTCCCGCTCACGGCGACCGCGCAGACATCCTGCGAGCGCCAACAGCAAAACCGGGTCGCAGGCACAGTGGCCGGCGCCGGCGTCGGCGCGGTTGTCGGCAGCCAGGTATCCGGACGGGGCGCGCGCACCGAAGGGTCCGTGATCGGCGGCATTGCTGGGGCGATTATCGGTAACCAGCTCTCCAAGCCGAAAACCGACTGCAACCACGCTTTTGGCTATTATGACACGCAAGGCGCCTGGCATGTGAACGCCGTCGATCGCGAGGTCGCCAACGGCTATTACGATCGCGACGGCCGCTGGCTCAGCGGCGCGCCCAATGGCTATTATGACGTCAGCGGCTCATGGCGTACGGGCGGCAATGGGTATTACGACCATGATGGCCGTTGGGTGCCGCCGCAGGTCAACGGCTATTACGACGCCAACGATCGCTGGATCGAAGTCTCAGCGCGCAGCGCCACGCCGGCGTATCCGGGCCCTGAGCGGTTCGACCTCCGCGACCAGGAGAACCGCATCCGTGACCGCATCGATCGCGGCCTCGATCGCGGTGATCTCCGCCGCAGCGAAGCGCGCCGCTTCCGCGCCTCGCTCGACGCCATTGTCAGCCGCGAGGCCAGCCTGCCTCACTATCGCGGCGAACTCGAAGCCAACGACGCGGCGCGGATCAACGCCCAACTGGATTCGCTGAACAACGACATTCGCAACCACGTCCGCGACTAGCTCACATCTCCAATCTAAAGAGACGAGCGTCAGGGATTGATCTCCCTGGCGTTCGCTTTTCCTGCCGCGTCGATCACGTAGCGGTAAAAGCGGGCTGCGCGCTCCAGGCCTGCGGTCGAGATGCTGGCGGCCACGTCACCGGTCGTATGGTAGAGGGGGCCCGAGTGGATGCCCTGGATGCGGGCCACGTTGAGCGACGCATAACCGCCAAGATCACCTGGCACCGCTTCGGTGATCTCGGGCTTGATTACGAAGCCATAGCGGGTCGCGCCGGCTTCCACCGTCGATACCAGGAAGGGCGACATGTTTGAGACGCCGAAATTCTTCGGCTCCTCGGTCGCATGCACCGTCCAGTTCGGAACCGCCTCGATCTCGAACTGCGCCAGGTGTTCGAGGTTGATCACCAGAACTGCTTTCTTGAGCAGCGCTGCATTGGCAGGCAGGAGATTGCCCGGCCCGTTCATGCCGGTTGAGTGGTGACCGCCAGACCCCACGAACACCAGCGTTCGCGCCGGTTTGTTTTGAAGCCGGCCATAATGCTTGGCCAATGCAACCAGCACGGCCACGCCATCAGCGTTATCCCCGGCGCCCGAAAACCAGGAATCGAGGTGAGCGTTGACGACGATGATCTCGTCGCTGACCCCGGGAACGACGCCGATCACATTGCGGGCGGTAAGGCCAGATTTCATCGTCGAGGCGAGCTCAAGCTCGAGTATCACGGGCGGAGCGCCCGCCGCCTGCGCCTTGGCGATCGCCGCCGACAGGAAACGACCGTCATCGCCGCCGATGTTGAAGCAGGGGCCGCCGCAGCCGCCAAAGTCGCGCGTGCTCATATTGCCGGCCTGCTCGACCCAGTTGAGCACGCCGACAGCGCCGGCCTTGATCAACGCCGCCGAACCGTCACGCACCTTGGCGCGGTCGGAGTATGCGCCGGTCGTAGGCCGCGTGTGCTGGATGGCGATCTTGCCTTTGACGTCGAGCGTGAGCGGTGCGCCAGCTTCACCTGCATAGACTGCCTGCCCCCGCACCGCACGGCCGGTTGGCCAGGGGTTTACCGGAATCGCCGTGAGCAGCGCCACATCCTTCGAACCTGCGCCATATTCGGGAACCCCGTCGACCTTGACCTGCCATTTTTCCGGCCACCAGAAGTCGCCGCCCGCCGCATAGCTCTGGACCTGAACGTTCCGGGCGCCCGCCGCCTTGAGCTGATCGGCAAACCAGTCGGCCGTCGCAGCCTGCGAAGGGAAGCCCGAGATGCGCCCCCAGAGCTGGCTGGTCTTGCGCATCTCCTCGGCGAAGCTGACGACCTTGGCGACGTCGGGCTTGATGCGCTCGCCCTTGAGTTCGACCAGGCTCGCCTCCTCGGGCGGAACCATCACGGCGGGGATCGCCGCTGCGACCTTGCTCGCTCGGGGAGACGTCGTCGCGACTTCGGACGATGGCGTAACCGGCGGGACGACCAGACCGGTTGGCGTCGCGAGCCCAAACCAGGCTGGGACGGATGCGGCCTTGGGCGCCTCGGCGCCATCTGGCGGGCTGCTGGTGCATGCGCCGAGCAGGACGGCGACCGCAAGGGTCCATCGCTTCATGGCGTCTCTCCCGCGTGGCGCCGACCAGCCTCTTGCGAGCTGCGCCTGCCGAACCCGACGCTAGCGGACGCCCGGGACAAGCTCAATCACAGGGGAGGCTAATCGGGAGACTTGAGACGGCTAATTGTCGTCGAACTTGCAGACCCAGACCTGCGACCGGGACGGGCAGATGACGCGCGCACAGCCGACCGCCTTAGAGAGGGGCGTTGCGATGCGCGAGTAGGTCTTGCAGGCGCCGGACCGGCGGCAAACGCCGGTCGCAGGATTGTAGTCCTCTCCGCCCCTGCGCCACTCGGCGACGACGAAGGAAGGCCGCAGATCCTGGGCTGTGATCCGGCCATCGATGCGGCCGATGCCGACCGTCCAGTAAAAGATCGAGGTCGTCGAACCCAAGGCCTTCTGGGCGGCTGAATAGGTGCAGGTCTGCGCGGCGGTTGCCGCCAGCTTGCTGGATTGCTCAGCCAGCGCGGGCGACCAGGCCAGGGCGCCGACGCCGACTTGTTTTCGGATCTGGTTGAGCGGGCCGAGCATGCCCGACAGGTCGACCTGCGGAACCGGTGTCGCGATGCCCGATGTGACCCGGCCGGCGACCGGCGGATGGGGCGCAGAAGGGTCCTGATAGGGGCGCACGCCCTGCGCCATGGCCAACGCGCCCACAGCCAGGACCGCGCAGGCCAGAACCAGCCATGTCGTCACCCGGCGGATCATTTTAGGACAGTGTCCATACGCCACATACTTGCGGCTTCCTCACTTACGCCTACCGTCCCCCCCGTGCAACCTAACACGACCAGGCGCCGGGGGCTGGTTAAACGAGAAAATAACCGCAAACAAAGTGCTTGCTCAACTTCTCAGCCGCTTGTGCTGCAAGACTTGCTCCGTCGGCGCCGCCTCGCTACACCCTGCCCCGCTTACGCGATTCCGCAGCTTTTCCGGTGACATGCCCAAAAGAACCGACCTCAAGTCCATCCTGGTCATCGGGGCCGGGCCGATCGTCATCGGGCAGGCGTGCGAGTTCGACTATTCTGGCGTTCAGGCGATCAAGGCGCTGAAATCCGAGGGTTACCGGGTCATCCTGATCAATTCCAACCCCGCCACGATCATGACCGATCCCGAGCTGGCCGACCGAACTTATATCGAGCCGATCACCCCGGATTTCGTCGAGAAGATTATCGCTATCGAGCGGCCAGACGCGATCCTGCCGACGATGGGCGGACAGACTGCCCTCAACTGCGCCCTCGCGCTCGCCAAGTCGGGTGTCCTCGACAGGTACAAGGTCGAGCTCATCGGCGCCAAGGCTGATGCAATCGAGAAAGCGGAGGACCGCTCCAAGTTCAAGTTGGCGATGGCCGCGATCGGCCTCGAAACACCAAAATCGCACCTCGCACACAACCTCGAGGAGGTTGAACAGGGTCTGAAGGCGGTCGGCTTGCCGGCGATTATCCGTCCTTCCTTCACCCTCGGCGGACTTGGCGGCGGCATCGCCTACAATATCGACGAGTATCGCGAGATCTGCGCCCGGGGTCTTGCCGCCTCGCCTTCGACCGAAATTCTGATCGAAGAATCAGTCCTCGGCTGGAAGGAATTCGAGATGGAGGTCGTCCGCGACAAGGCGGACAACTGCATCATCGTGTGCTCGATCGAGAACATCGATCCGATGGGCGTCCACACCGGCGATTCCATCACCGTCGCGCCCGCGCTGACGCTGACTGACAAGGAATATCAGATCATGCGCAACGCGAGCATCGCGTGCCTGCGCGAGATCGGCGTCGAGACGGGCGGTTCGAACGTGCAGTTCGCGGTCAACCCGGCGGACGGCCGGCTCGTGGTCATCGAAATGAACCCGCGGGTCTCGCGATCGTCCGCGCTTGCTTCCAAGGCCACCGGCTTCCCG
>JANMWT010000376.1:0-2091 GCA_031394145.1 Alphaproteobacteria bacterium
CCGCCGTGATCGCCTCAGGGAAGCCTTTCAGCCCGTCCACGACGGCGATCAACAGGTCCTGAACCCCACGATTGCGCAGTTCATTCATCACCGAGAGCCAGAATTTGGCCCCTTCATTGTCGGCGACCCACAGACCCAGAACCTCGCGCAAGCCGTCACGGGTCACGCCCAAAGCCACGTAGACTGCCTTATTCTTAACCATCCGGCTGTCGGCATCGCGAATTTTGACCCTGAGCGCGTCGAAAATGACGATGGGATACATCCGTTCCAATGCTCGGCTTTGCCATTCGCGGACCTCGCCCAGCACGGCATCGGTGACGCGGCTGATCAGATCGGGCGAGACCTTCAGACCGTAAAGGTCCTCCAGATGCGCCTGAATGTCCCGCACCGTCAGCCCGTGGGCATAGAGCCCGATGATCTTGTCGTCGATCCCGTCAATCCGGGTCTGGCCCTTCTTCACCAGTTCAGGCTCGAAACTGCCATCCCGGTCACGAGGAACCGTAAGGGGCATCTCGCCGTCCACTACGGGACGCAGAAGCCTGACAAGTCTGAACTTTGGATCATTGGCGCCCGGCCGAAACATCAAAGAGAATTTCGCCCAGCACCCCATCGTGCCTGTCAGGGATCGCCTTGCCCTCTGTTGCGCGCGTCTCGACGATCCGCCACATCCTGTACCGCCCCTGCCCCGTAACCTCCCGGACCAGGCCTTTCTCCTCCATCCAATCGATATTGCGCTGAACCGTCGCCCGATGCGCGCCCGTCAGTTTCTCGGCCATCTGCACCGAGACGAGCGGCCAGCTCGTGAAAAGATCCCGCAGCATGGGCGGCGTCTTGCCCGAGAGCGACGCCATCGCTCCTTCCGCGGTATCGGCCCAAGCCTCGATCTCTTCGAGCCGGCGGAGCGCCGCAAACACCCCGCTCTCCAACGCGTTGAGCCAGCGGGCCAATCGGGTCGCCGGCTCCCCGATTGCGCGTAAGCCCCCTCCCCCGCCCATGGCGATGGGCGCGAAGATCGCGCCCGGGGCGCTCCTCGCCGACGCTAGGTCGGCGACCGCAACACGCGCCGCCGTTACCGCGGCCTCGAGCGGGTCGTCGATCTGGGAAAGCTCCGCAACATGCCATAGGTGAAAGCCCATGCAGGCCCGCGTCACAGGGTGGAGATCTTCGGCCTGATCCATCATTGCAAGCCATCCGGCTGCCCGGTTCTCGAAGGCGTCACGCTCTGCCATCTCGATCACGCGGGACGCAGCCTTGGCGTCTTCGATGCCCTCCCCCTGTCCCGGCTGGCTGCGCCGATCAAGGAACGTCTCGAGATCGACCACACCCTTCCGAAGCATGAGCGGCGCTGGTCCACCGGCCAGACGGCGCACTGTCCAGCCGATCCGGTACAAGGCCTGCGCATCATCCGTCACGGTCGAGACTCGCAGCGCCATGTAGACCGAGAGGCGGTCGAGGCCGATCCGGTCTTGCGTCAACCAGCTTAGCTCCGACGCCTCGATCAATGCGAGCCGCTGCCGCCAGCCCGCCGGACCACGGCGCAGGCGTTCATCGAGGATCCCCAGGCGCGCCGCCACGTGAGCCAGCTGGGCCGCTTGCCCGGCCTCAGCCGCGCGCCAGGCATCGACGATCTCGGATTCTTTCGGTTCGGGTGCCAGACCGGGAGGGAGATAATCGGGTTCATCTTCGAGCGGTCCAGGCAGAAACCAGAGATCGGCGTCATCTTGGGCTTCGGCCGCCTCAATGTCTCCGAGAGGCACCCCTTCATCATCCAAATCTGTATGGCGAAATCGGCTCATGCGCGCATTATAGCACCGTTTAGCACGCTTGTGGATGGAGTTCTGGGCCCTGCCATTTCCTCTATTATAGCGGTGATCGAGGCCCCTGTCTTCTCGACACCGTCAGTGCGGCTCCCGCAGCCTTCAGCCCATAGATATAAGGGTTCCCGCGCTCAGCGCGACGAGGGAGACAACCCTTGCGCACGTTTACAAACGGTCGTTTAGTAGCGATACCTAAAACTGCAAAAAGACTGTTTTGATGCCCCTGATCGGCTATGCGCGCGTATCGACCGAAGATCAGACCCCCCTGCCCCAG
>JANMWT010000457.1:0-1845 GCA_031394145.1 Alphaproteobacteria bacterium
GTGGCGAATGCCGAGAACAATCACGGTCTCGACGTCGACGATCTGATCGTCGCCGAGGCCTGGGTCGGCAAGAACCTGGTGATGAAGCGGTTTCAGGCGCGTGGTCGCGGCCGGTCGGGCAAGGTGATCAAACCATTCTCGCAGATCACGGTCGTGGTTCGCGAGGTCAAGCCGGCGGCTGAGGCCGAGGCGCAGGAGGCTTGAAGTCATGGGTCAAAAAGTCAATCCGGTCGGCCTGCGCATCGGCATCAACCGCACCTGGGACAGTCGGTGGTTCGCCAGCCGTGGCGAGTACAGCAAGTTGCTGCACGAGGACATCGCGATCCGCGCTCACATCTTGAAGATGCAGCGGCAGGCCGGCATCTCCAAGGTCGTGATCGAGCGGCCGCATCGCAAGTGCCGGGTGACGGTCTACACCGCGCGTCCGGGCGTGCTGATCGGCAAGAAGGGGTCCGACATCGAGAAGCTGAAGGGTGAACTCGCCCGGCTGACGGCGTCGGAGGTGCATCTGAACGTGGTCGAGATCCGGAAGCCGGAAATCGACGCGACGCTGATCGCGGAAGGCATCGCGCAGCAGCTCGAGCGCCGCATCGCGTTCCGACGCGCCATGAAGCGCTCGGTTCAGTCGGCGCTGCGGCTCGGTGCGCTCGGCATCCGGATCAACGTCGCGGGGCGGCTCGGCGGCGCGGAAATCGCACGTACCGAGTGGTATCGCGAGGGACGCGTGCCGCTGCACACGCTGCGCGCCGACATCGATTTCGGTTATGGCCGCGCCGTGACAGCCTACGGCATCATCGGGATCAAGGTCTGGGTGTTCAAGGGCGAGATCATGGAGCACGACCCGATGGCGTCAGAAAAGCGCCTGACGGAACTGCAGGAGACCGGCGGCGGGCGCCGGCGCGAGGGCGGCGGTCGTGACGACCGCGGTGGTCGCGACAGGCCGGATCGCGGGCCACGCGGGTGAGCTGATACGCTCGCACGCTGGTCGCTGATGCCGGTCTGGCTCGACGGGACTAGGATTGTCGGACTGGCTCAGCTCGAGACGCCAAAGAGGTTTTGGACATGCTGCAACCTAAACGTACGAAGTTCCGCAAGGCGCACAAGGGCCGTATCCACGGCAACGCCAAGGGCGGAACGATCCTGAATTTCGGCAGCCACGGTTTGAAGGCCGCGGCGCCGGAGCGGATCACCGCACGCCAGATCGAGGCGGCACGCCGCGCCATCACACGTCACATGAAGCGTGCGGGGCGGGTGTGGATCCGGATTTTCCCGGACGTGCCGGTGTCGAAGAAGCCGGCCGAAGTTCGGATGGGCTCGGGCAAGGGCTCGCCTGAATTGTGGGTCGCCAGGGTCAAGCCGGGGCGGATCATGTTCGAGCTCGACGGCGTGTCGGACGAGACGGCGCGGGAAGCGCTGATCCTCGGGGCTGCAAAGCTGCCGATCAAGACGCGGATCGTCACGCGGTTGAAGTAACGCTGGATGCGATCGGCTGCTGCAGCTGATCGCGGGTCTGAAGTTTTGGTGTCGAGGAAATGTCGCGATGAAGGCCGGGGACATGAGGAATTTGACGCTCGACCAGCTCGACGACGAGCTGCTCAAGCTGAAGAAAGAGCAGTTCAACCTGCGTTTCCAGCAGGCATCGGGACAGCTCGAGAACGTCGCCCGGGTGCGCCAGGTCCGGCGTGACATTGCCCGTATCAAGACAGTTGCGCGCCAGAAGAATGTCGGCAGCGCAGTCAAGTAAGACCAGGTTCAAGGAGCTCATTCATGCCCAAGCGCATTTTGCAGGGCGTCGTGGTGTCGGACAAGAACGACAAGACCATCGTGGTCGAGGTCGAGCGCCGC
>JANMWT010000484.1:0-5926 GCA_031394145.1 Alphaproteobacteria bacterium
GCTGCCAGTTGAAGTCATAGAAGGGAACGTTGAGGATCGTCTTCTGCTCGCCGCTCGGATAGCGGATCTCGAGCTTCGAGTAGGTGCCGCGATAGTGGGCGTGGACGACCGCCGTGAACAGCGTCGCATCCTTGGGGAAGCTGAAGTAGGCGACTTCCTTGTGGTTGCCGTCATTGGCCGGGATCTTGATGAACTGGTTGACCAGCGGAGCTTCGCGCATCACCAGGTCAGGCTTCTCGCCGTCCTTGTAGAAGTAGAGACCAACCTGTTCCTTGGCTGTAACCGGCTTGCCGAACGGGGTGTAGTGCAGCTGGAAGCCGAAGCCGCCGCCAGCCGGCACCCAGGTGCCCATGCCTTTCGGGTTCACAACCGATTCCATGCCGACGGTGTAGCCGCCGACCGAGGAGCCCCAGCTCGCCATGCCCTTGCCTTTGTTCTCCTCGGTGACAAAGCCCGAGAGGACGTGGTGGACGGCCTGGCGTTGGTCGACGCGGGTGGTCGAAGCCTTCAGCCATTTGGGCTCGGTAAGCGTGTTGGCGACGACCGGATACTGGTAATCGACGACGCCCGAGGCCGGAATTTCATAGCTGGGGATGTCGAGGATCAGATCAGGTTTGCCGAGCGGCCATTCCGGCGCGATGTGCTTGGTGGCGGCCAACGGGTCGACGCCTTCATCGCGCGGGGCGCCCGCTTCGATCCAGTGGACCAGTGTCTTGACCTGGTCGGAGGACAGGCTCTTGTCGGCTTTGAATTCGCCAACGTGGGCATCGACGTCCCACGGCGGCATGCGGTCGCCGCGAACCGCCTCGCGCATCATCGGCGCAAAGCCTTTGACCTTCTCGTAGCTGTCAAAGGCGAAAGGAGCGATGCCGCCTTGTTCGTGGCAGGCGACGCACTTGTCTTCGATCATCGGCGCGATGGTTTTGGTGTAGGAGATTTTCTGGAACGAGGCTTTGGCCGCCGGCGTCCGTTGCGGGAAGTTGATGACCGCGCCCTTGGCGGCGACGGTTGTGACGGTCACGGGTTTTTCGGCGATCAGTGCGTCGAGCGCGTCGGCGGCGTAGGCTTTCTTGCCGGCCGCGAGCGGGCCGCGATAGGCGATCGCCCAGGTTTTCGGGTTGATGACGAAGGTTTCCGAGGCGCGCGTCGCGCCGATCTGTTCACCGACCAGCTGTTGGTCGTCCATCAGGATCGGGACCGAAACACCGAGCTTCTTCGCCTCAGCGCCGACCAGATCGCGGTTCGCGCCGAGGGTCGAGTCGAGAACGAAGAACTCGACGCCCTTGGCCGCATAGGCGGCGCGCAGCACTTCGAGTTCCGGGCCGGTCTTCTTGAGGTCCGGACCGTGCATCATGATGACGACGGCCGAGGCGTCCTTGAGGCGATAGAGGTCATGTGCGCGGCCGTCAGCGTCGACGAGGCGGAAACTGTCGATCTTGGCGGGCGCAGCTGAAGCGGCGTCTGCCGCCGGCGCCTTGGCGATGGCGGCATTAAGAGCGATCCCGCTGGAGAGAGCGAGAACTAGTCCAATGGCAGTTGCGGTCACGATGCGTCGCATGGGGTGAGTCCCTCTGAGCCTAGAATCTGCCGCATCCATCGCTGTTTTCCCTGACAGCGTCAAGGTAGCGGGGGGGCGTTCACCACATAGTGTTTGGGGGAGTAGGCCAACCCGCCCTCGGCCTTCCTTGGGGTCAGACGGCCCCTTCGGCCGAGGCCGGCGCTTCGGCCTGGTACTTCTTGTCGATCCCGAAAAGGGCGGAAACCAGCACAAAGAACAAGGGCACGAAGAAGATCACCAGCATCATTGCGGTCAGCATGCCGCCGATCACCGCGGTCCCGAGCGCGATCCGGCTTTGAGCGCCGGCGCCAGAGGCCAGCGCCATCGGCAGCACGCCGGCAATGAAGGCAATCGAGGTCATGAGGATTGGCCTTAGCCGGATCTTTGCCGCTTCGAGGGCTGCATCCAGCGCGCTTTTACCCTTGCGGTGCGCATTCTCGGCGAACTCGACGATCAGGATGGCGTTCTTCGCGGTCAGCCCCGCCGTCGTCAGCAGGCCGACCTGCAGGTAGATGTTGTTATCGAGGCTGCGCAGGTTCGCGGCGATGACCGCGCCGACGACGCCCGGTGGAACCACCAGAATCACGGCGAAGGGGATCGACCAGCTTTCATAGAGCGCCGCGAGGCAGAGGAAGACGGCCAGCAGCGACACGCCATAAAGTAGCGGCGCCCGCCCACCGGCGCGTTGCTCCTCGAAGGACAGGCTGCTCCAGGAATAGCTGGCGCCAGGCGCAAACTGGTTCTGCAGCCTCACAATCTCGGCCATCGCCTCGCCTGAGCTTCCACCCTGCGCCGACTGGCCCTGGAATTCGTAGGACGGCAAGCCGTTGAAGCGCGAAAGCGCGACCGGGCCTTTGGTCCAGGTGAGCTTCGAGAAGGCGGAGAACGGCGCCATCTCGCCTGTACTCGAGCGCACATACCAGCTGTCGAGGTCACTTGGCTCGGCGCGGAAGGAAGCATCGCCCTGGGCATAGACGCGCTTGACGCGGCCGCGATCGACGAAATCATTGACGTAGGTGCCGCCCCACGCGGTGGTGAGCGTCGCCAGGACGTCTCTTTCTGACAGACCGAGCACGGCGAGTTTTTCCTCGTCGATATCGATCTTCAGCTGCGGCGTATCGGGCAGCTCGGACGGGCGAACCGCCGCCAGTTTGGGATCCTGCAGCGCCGCCGCCATCAGCTTGTCATGCAGCGCGGCGAACTCCGCTCGGCTCAATCCGCTCGAATTCAAAAGCTCAAAGGTGAAGCCATTGCTCTGGCCAAGGCCGCGCACTGCCGGCGGCGTCAGCGCCAGGATGGTGGCGTCGCGATAGGCGGAGAGCTTGCGGGTTGCGCGAGTGGCGATCGCCTGGGCCGAATTCTCCGCTCCGTGGCGCTTGTCGAAAGGAGCAAGCGAGGTAAATCCCTGTCCGGAGTTCTGGCCCCGGCCGGCGTTGTTGAAGCCCTGAACCAGGAAGATATGGTTCACGTTGGCCCGCTCGGGCCCGAGATAATAGTCCTCGACCGTTTTCATCGTCGCCGATGTGCGTTCCGCGGTTGCCCCTGGCGGCAGGGTGAACTGCGCCTGCAACTGGCCTTGATCGTCGACCGGCAGGAAGCTGGTGGGCAGGCGCCCGAACAATCCAGCCAGTGCGACCGCGACGACGACGTAGATCACCAGGAAGATCGCCTTCTGGCGGACGACGCGGCGGACCCCCCCGACATAACGCCCGGTCATCCGGTTGAACCAGCGATTGAACCTGGCGAGCGGTCCACGCCCCTCATGGTAGCCGGGTTTTGGCGCCTTCAGCAGCGAGGCGCAGAGCGCCGGCGACAGGATCAGGGCGACCAGCACTGACATCACAGCGGCTGTAACCACGGTGACAGAGAACTGGCGGTAGATCACCCCCGTCGATCCGCCGAAGAAGGCCATCGGCAGAAGCACAGCGGTGAGCACAAGGCCGATGCCGACGAGCGCGCCGCTGATCTGGTCCATGGATTTGCGCGTCGCCTCACGCGGACTAAGGCCTTCTTGGACCATCAGGCGCTCGACGTTTTCGACGACGACGATGGCGTCATCGACCAGCAGGCCGATCGACAGCACCATGCCGAACAGAGTGAGCGTGTTGATCGAATAACCCAGGACCGAAAGGACGCCGAATGTGCCCATCAGCACGACCGGCACCGCGATGGCCGGCACGAGCGTTGCGCGCCAGCTCTGGAGGAAGATGAACATGACGAGGACGACGAGAACGATCGCCTCGACCAGCGTTTTGACGACCTCCTGGATCGACAATTTCACGAAGTCGGTGGAATCGCGCGGATAGGCGACCTTGAAGCCGGCCGGCAAGTGGGGGGCGAGTTCAGCAACGCGCGCCTTCACGGCTTCGGCGGTAGCCAGAGCATCCGCCCCTGGGGCGAGATTGAGCCCGAGGCCGGCCCCTGGATGGCGGTCGAGCCGGACGTTGGCGTCATAGCTGTCATTGCCGCGCTCGACACGCGCGACATCGCCCAGCCGGACGACCGAACCATCGCTCTTGGCCTTGATGATGATGCTGCGAAACTGGCCCGCCGTCTGGTAGCGCGACTTGGCGGTGACGGTGGCGTTGAGGCGCTGGCCTTCGGGATAGGGTTGCTGGCCGATCTGCCCGGCCGACACCTCGGTGTTCTGCGCCTGGATGGCGCTAACCACGTCCGAAGGCATCAGCTGAAGGCCGGAGAGCTTGAAGGGATCGAGCCAGATCCGCATTGCGTATTGGGTGCCGAACACCTGCGTTGCGCCGATGCCGTTGACGCGCGAAATCGGGTCCTGGAAGTTGGTCACGAGATAGTCGGAGAGATCCGCAGCAGCGACTGTGTCGGTCTCGTCGTAGAGCGCGACGATCATCAACTGATCGCTTTGTCGCTTGGCGACGACAATGCCCTGCTGTTGCACGGCCTGGGGCAGGCGGCTGACCGCCTGCTGCACCTTGTTCTGCACCTGCACCTGAGCGGTGTCGGGGTTGGTGCCCTTCTGGAAGGTCACCTGGATCGTCACCTGGCCAGCCGACGAGCTGGAGGAGGAGAAGTAGAGCATGCCGTCGAGACCGGTCAGCTGTTGCTCGATCACCTGGGTGATGCTGGTTTCGACGGTTTCGGCGGAGGCGCCAGGATAAGTCGCGCTGATCCCGACGGTCGGCGGAGCAATATCGGGGTATTGAGCAATCGGCAGGGTCAGGACTGCGCCGAGGCCGCCGAGCATGACGGCGATGGCCAGCACCCAGGCGAAGATCGGCCGCGCGATGAAGAACCGGCTGAGCATGGGTTTACTTCGCCTTGGCGAGAACAACGGGCGCCGTCTTCACCGTCTGGCCCGGTTTCACTCTGTCGGTCCCCTCGACAATCAGCCGATCGCCGGGCTTGAGACCGGAAGTCACCAGCCACTGGTCGCCGATCGCGCGATCGGTCACCAGCTTGCGACCCTCGACCTTGTTGTCGCTGTTCACCACGAGCGCGATCGCAGCGCCGGTCGAGTCGCGCGTGATGCCTTGCTGGGGCGCGAGGATACCGTCGGGCAGGACGCCCTGGTTGACCGTTACGCGCACGAACTGCCCGGGCAGAAGCTGCCGGTCCGGGTTGGGCACTGTCGCGCGAATGGTGACGGCGCCTGTCGCCTCGTCGACTTCGGTTTCAGAAAACTCGATGCGACCGGGCTGGTTATAGATCGAGCCGTCGTCCAGCACGATGCTGACGTCGGCGCCTGCAGGCAGCACGCTGCCTGAGGCCAGCGCCTTGCGCAGTTGCGCCAGCTTGGTGCTGGATTCGGTGATGTCGACATAGATCGGGTCAAGCTGGAAAATCGTCGCCAGCGAACTCGCTTGATTGGCCGTGACCAGCGCGCCGGCGGTCACCGAGGAACGCCCGATTTGTCCGGTGATCGGCGCGACGATGCGGGTGTAGGCAAGATTGATTTCGGCCGATTTGAGCGAAGCTGCGGCTTGCAGCACTGAGGCCTCCGCCTGGCGGGCGGCGGCGTCAGCGCCTTCAGCGTCCTGGCTGCTCACCGCCTGGGCAGCGAGAAGCTTGGTGTAGCGCTCTGACTTGGACTTCGCGGCGATGAGCGAGGCCTGCGCCGAGGCCAATTGCGCCCCCGCCTGATCGCGCGCCGCCTGGTAGGTTGCAGGATCGATCTGATAGAGGGCGTCACCCGCCCTGACTGCTCCGCCTTCCTTGAACAATCGCTTCAGGATGATGCCGCTGACCTGCGGACGAACTTCGGCGACGGCGTGCGGGTTGGTGCGCCCCGACAGTTCCGCGGTCAGCATCACCGACTGACTCGCCAGGGTGACATAGCCCACTTCGCGCATCGGCGGCGTGGGCGGCTTGGGTTTGCTGCAAGCCGTGGCGATC
>JANMWT010000561.1:0-20519 GCA_031394145.1 Alphaproteobacteria bacterium
CTTTACCAGGTCGATACCCAGCTGCGTCCATCGGGCCGAGCGGGGCCGGTGGCTGTCCAGTTCTCCGCCTTCGAAAGCTATTATCAGAACGATGCCTGGACATGGGAGTTCATGGCGCTGACGCGCCTGCGCCCGGTTGCCGGCGACACTGATCTTGGCCGCCGCATCGTCGAGGCCGCCCGCACATCACTGCAACGCAAAAGCGCGGATCCGGCGATCACCACCGACATCGCCGATATGCGTCGTCGCATGGCCCGCGAACGTCCGGCACGATCGCACTGGGATTTGAAACTGACCCCCGGCGGCCTCGTCGACATCGAGTTTATCTTGCAGCACCAGATCCTGCTTGCGGCGCGCGAGGCGCCAGACGTGGTCAATCCAACCTCGATGAAGGCGCTCGAAGCGTTGGCGCGGGCAGGCCGGCTCACCCCGGAGGAAGCTACAATTCTCCGTGACGCGCTTTTGCTTCAGCTGGATCTGCAACAGGCGCTGCGAATTGCCGCGGGTGACAGCTTTGAGCCGGCTTCAGCCTCCGACGGGCTGAAACGATGGCTGGCGCGCCACCTCGGGGTGGTCGATTTTGCCAGTCTGGAAAGCCTTTTGCAGCGACGGCAAGAGGCTGTGGCTGCGATTCGAACCCGGAAACTTGGACCCCTCACGACGGATAGCGGGGTATGACCCGTTGAATGTGCAGGTGGAACAAAACGGGCCGGCGCTCGATGAAAACCGGTTCGAATGTCAGGGAAACCCTCGGCAAATACCCCGACAGGATGCATATAGGTGGAGAGCTGTACGACTTTGAAAGGCGGGCCTTGGGGCCCGTCGGCGCGGGCTTCGGAGAGCGCTTCACTCCCATGCGAGATCCTGACGAGGATTTGGTGCGTCGGATTGGAGCGGGCGACAAGCGCGCCGCGAGCGAACTGGTGCGCCGTCACCTCCCCAAAATGGTCGGTTTGGGCCGCCGGATGCTTGGCGATGCAGCAGACGCCGAAGATGTCGCTCAGGAAGTCTTCCTCCGGGTCTGGAAGCACGCTTCGGCGTGGAAGCCGGGCCAGGCGAAATTCGAGACGTGGATGCATAGGGTCGCGATGAACCTTTGCCTCGACAGATTGCGCAAGGGCGTGCGAAGCGCCGGCGAGGTCTCCCCCGAGACGCCCGACGTTCACGCTTCAGCGACGCGCTCGCTCGATGACATGCAGCGTCGCGAGCGGGTTCGCGATGCACTGCAAGTCCTGCCTGAACGCCAGCGGGCGGCGTTGGTGCTCTGCTATTATCAGGAACGAACCAACATCGAGGCGGCCGAAATATTAGGGGTCAGCGTCGATGCTCTCGAGAGCATGCTGTCGCGGGCGCGGCGGACCTTGAAGACCGAACTCTCGGCCGAACGCGCCGAACTAATGAGCGGCCTGGAAGCAGGCTGAAAAGGCGATGACGATGACTGAAGCACGTTTCATGGTTCTGCTTGCCGCTTATGGCGCCGAGCTGTCGCGCTGGCCTGCCGAAGAGCGCGGCGCAGCGGAGGCTCTGCTTGCGGTGGCGCCTCACCGTCTTAAGGACATCTGGGAAAGTGAACGGGTCTTCGATCGGCTGCTGACGCTGGAGAAGGACGTTCCTGCACCGATCTCGCTTGAGGGGCGCGTGGTGGCGGCCTTGCCGGCGCCGCGCGCCTCACGCCGGCCGCAGCGATTGTTTGGGCGGTGGTCGCCGCCCCAATGGGCGACAGGTGGGGCGATTGCCGCTTCGCTGGCGCTAGGGTTTGCCGCAGGTTATGCGGGCGAGCCCAAGTCCCAGTCTGGAAGTGACTATGCCCAAATGCTCGCACTCAACAGCGCCGGCGCCGGGAACATGTTCCTGAGCGCTGTCAACGATACTGGGAACTAGTCGATCCTTATGCCGTCAAAACTTGCTCTTTTTCTGATCGGCTCAGTTGCGTTGAACGCGGCTTTGCTCGGCGTCGTGGGAGGCAACTTCCTCAACAAGGACAAGCCCGCCAGCCGGTCGCAATCGCAGCGGACACTTCCGACCAGCGACGTTGTTCAGGCCGCTTGGGCGCAGTTGCCCGAATCCGACCGCGCCGATCTGCGCAAGGAGCTCCGCGACCAATGGGCTGGGATGAAGCCTGACCGTCAATTGCTGCAGGAGGCCAGCAAGGCCGTGCACGACGCTGCGATGACGGAGCCCTTTGACGAGGTCCGTTTGCGCGGCGCGATGATCGTGTTCCAGCAGCGTCAACAAACCATGCAGCATCGCGCTGAAGACATTCTGATCAGTCATCTTGGCAAGATGCCGGCTCAAGCGCGGGCCACGGCGGCCGTTGGCTTGCTGACGCCGTTCAGCGCGCGGGTGCAGCGAGCAGATCATCCGCATGAAGGCCCGCCGCGACCCGGGGATGGACCTGCCGACGTCAAGCCGCCACTGCGCGCGCCTGAGGGTCCGCCGCCGGCGGCAAGCCAGAAATAGCAAAACCTTCGCGGGTCGGTGGTTATCTCGCCGGGGTTGGGCGCCCGGCGCCGGCCGCAACGCGCCAGCGACAAGGTCCCAGGCGCCAGTCAGGCGCCAGTCAGGCGCACGCCAGCCGCAAGTCAGCCGCAAGTCAGGCGCCAGTCGTCAGGTTTTGGCGTCCTCGTCAGGTTTGGCGACTTCGACAGGTTGAGCGGCCGGCTCCGATGAGCGGGTTGCGCGCGCGCCCTCGCTGGGCACCGGCAAATAGATCGAAACCGTCGTCCCGACCTTCACCTCGCTTTCGATCGACAGATAGCCGCCATGCATCTCGGCGAAGGACTTGGTCAGCGCCAGTCCAAGTCCGGTTCCCTGGGTATTGCGACCGTCCGGCGCCTGGGCCTGCTCGAATGGCTGGCCCAGTCGAGGCAGATCCGCCTCGGGAATTCCACACCCATTGTCGGCGACGCGGATCACCAGCCAGTCATTCTCGCGCAGCACAGCGACAGATATCTCGCCGCCTTCGTCGGTGAATTTGATGGCGTTGGAGACCAGATTGAGGGTCATCTGCTTGATCGCAAGATGGTCGCCGTTGATCTCGGGCAAATCATCGTCCGGATCGAAATTCAAGACCACGTGCTTGTCGGCAGCGCGCCGACGGATCATCCGGACGGCCGCATCAACCGCGTCGCTGGCGTCGATCGGGCGCGGCGTGATTTGCATCTTGCCGGCTTCGATCTTGGCCATGTCGAGGATGTCATTGATCATATCGAGCAGGTGCTGGCCCGAGCCGAGGATGTCTTCGGCATACCCCTTGTATCGCTCGTCGCCGAGCGGGCCGTAAACCTGGTGGACCAGCATTTCCGAGAAGCCGTTGATGGCGTTCAGCGGCGTGCGCAGCTCATGGCTCATGTTGGCGAGGAAGACGCTCTTGGCCTGGCTGGCGCGCTCGGCGCGAGCCTTCTGCTCGGCATGACGGGCGGCAAGCTCCTGGGCCTGGCCGCGCGTGCGTTCGAGTTCGACCACCATGGTGCGAAGGCGTTTGTCGTTTCGCGAGAGCGTGACTTCCTGGCGTTTTAGAGCCGAAATATCGAGCCCGACAGTGATCAGTCCGTCGTTGGCGGTGCGGCGGTCAACCAGACGAACCCATTGGTCGGACAGGAGAAGGACTTCGCGGGCGTTGGCGTCATCGCCGAGCGGCCGCTCGACCCGAACGAATTTCGAAATCTCCGCCATGATGAAATCATAGGATGCGCCGGAGGTCACGATCGACTTGTCGAGGTTGAAGACGCGCTGAAAGCCGGCGTTCCAGTGAGTGAGGCGTTTGCGATTATCCCAGATGGCGAACGGACCCGGGTGGGCGGCGAGCGCTGCGCGCGCCACCGCCTCGGCGCGACTGGACCGGTGCTGGGCGACGATGCGGTCGGTTACATTCAGCACCGCGCCGGTGAAGACGCCGTCAGTGCATCCGCCGATCAGCTCGAAAAAAGCGCCTGCCGAGACGCCGACGCCGCGAAAGGCGATATTGATCCGGCTGAGCGGGCTGGCGTTGGTCAGCGTGGCGATGACCTTGCGTCGGTCGTCTTCGGAAAGCAGGCCGGCAAACTCGTCGAGGGTCATCTCGCCGGAGCGCAGCGCTCCTAGGAGGGACGCTGCCTGGGAGCTGAGCATGAGCAGTTGTGACTTCGGGTCCCAGCGCCAGAAGCCAAGGACGCCGGCGACTTCGAAGGCCGGGCTGATCGACGTCGTATTGATCACGATCTGATTTGGCGGCGAGCCCTGTCTTGTCCCCTTGGTCGCAAGCTGAAGCCTGGCGATGACCTGAAGAAGCCCGATCACCGCGAGGACCGGCGCCGCCAGCAATAGCAGGTAGATGACGATACGGTTGAGATCGCCGAGGTCGAGCAGAGGCGCGGCTCTCGAGACGCAGGCTGCGATGTCGGCGCCCTCGATCGGCGAACAGGCGACCGCGAGCCGCTGGCCATCGGACGTCTGAAATGATGGGCCGGCCAGCGCATTGGCGATCGATGCGAGATAGAGCCCGCGCCCTTCGATCACCGGCATGAAGGATTTGGCGGTGCGCACGCCGGATATCCACTTCCCCTGACCGTCCTGGGCGAAGACGCGCACACTGTCCTGGTCGACGAGCTGGGCCCACGAGCCCTCGGCCGGCGCGCGTTCGGCGACCGTGTCGAACCGAGCGCCCTTGCGGATCGCGTCAAGCGATGCGCCGGTGAGCAACAGACCCTCCATGCGGGCGCGCGAGGATATGAGTTCGGCTCGGGCATGGCTTGCAACCGCGGCTGCCTCGCGAGACTGCTGCGTGAGGGTCGCCGTGTCAGCTGATTGGCGCTCTTCCCATGCCTTGAGGGCGAGCGCGCCGCCAAACGCCGTCAGCAGGACGGCGAGCATGGCTGTGGGAACCGCCTTGCGCGGTTTCGCGGCGGCCTTCGTGGCCTTTGCCTTTGGCGCGCGCTTCCCCACGAATCACTCCGCATGACGGAACTATCAGCATGAGATTCGAAACGTGGCGAAAGCGTTAACCGCTGCTTAACCCTGGGCGACCTTTGCGAAGGGTGACGCAAGGACGAGGCCCTGCTTCAACTGGCCTTTCCCAAGGCCATCTGATCGTGTTTTGGATCGAGGCGGGCGGTCGTTGGCCCCGGCAAGACGGGCGCTTTCGGGCCGAACAGGGCCTCGCGACGCTCCTTGCCCTTGTAGGCCTCGCTCATCCTGCGGCGTCGGTCGGGCCCAAAATAGGTGGCGGTGCGGATGAACGGGCGCGGCGCGTTGATGACCGACACGACTTTTCGATAGAGCTCCGCTGCGGTCACCGGCTTGGCGCAAAATTCGGTCACCCCGGCATCCCGCGCCGCCTCAACCCGCGATCGCTCCGAATAGGCCGACAGCATGATGATCGGAATATAGTGATTTGGGCTGTCCTCGCCGACCCGGACCAGGCGCGAAAAGTCGCAGCCGTCCAGCCCCTCCATCACACAATCCGTGATGATGAGATCGACAGCCTGGGATTTGACCAGGTCGTAGGCTTCGACCGCGCCCCTGGCGTCGCAGAACTCCTTGGCTCCAAAACCACGCATGATCGTCTTCACGATGTTCACCATGTGGTGGTTATCGTCGATGACGAGGATGCTGAGTTTCTCGATGATATGGCCCATGCTTGCCGCCTAGGCCGCAGCGCGAAGCGTGCGCGACCCGCGCGTGAAGAAGCCCTCGTCAATCACCGGCCGACCGAAGAAATAGCCCTGCGCATAGCGCACGCCGGCCTCAATCAGGAGCCGGCGATCGCCTTCCGTTTCAACCCGTTCGCCGACTGAGGCGATGCCGAGTTCAGCGCACATGCGAGCGACATTGCGCATCAGCGCAAGGCCGCGGACATTGCCTTCGGCGGATTTCAGGAAGCTGCCGTCGAACTTGAGGCCGTCAACTTCAAGCGCCCGAAGGTAGCCGAACGAAGCTGCGCCGGAGCCAAAATCGTCAAGCGAAACGCCGACGCCGCTTGCGCGCAATCGGGTTACTGCGCGCGCAGCCGTGTCGATGTCCTGGATTTCCGCCGATTCAGTGACTTCAACGATCAAGCGGCTGCGATCAAATTCATGACCAGCAATCACCGCACCAAGCTCGCGTATCACATCCATCCGCTGGATCGATTCACCGGACAAATTCACTGCCAGGCGCAGGGCCGGGTCGCCATCCGCCGCCAGCCGCGCCACGGCGGCGCTGAGCATGATGTAGTCGAGATGGCAAATCTGACCGCTCTTCTCGGCTGCGGCGATCAGGCCCGCAGGAGATTCTTCGCCATCGAAACGGGCGAGCATCTCATAATGACTGAGTGCGCCGGAATGAACATCAACCACCGGCTGGCGCGCGGCCTGGAGGCGTCCGTTCATCACCGCGTCACGAAACTGCTCGGCGAGCAGGTCAACGCCGCGATCGCCCCGGACATGAAGGGTCGTTGGCATCCGCGAAAGGGTGAAGTCGAAGGTGTCCGGCCGGGCCTTGTTGCGCTGGACGACAATTCGCCGCCCGCCATCCATCGCGCTGGGATCCTCCCAGGACAGGCGTCGTCCGGGACCGAGCGCCCAGAGATCCTCACGCAGTCGCCGCGCTTCCCCTTCGCTGATCAGATCGAGCGCGTTCTTTCCAATCAACCGGTCGCTGGAGGGGTGATGAAGCAGGCTGGCGTCGCCCTCCGCTTCGATGATCCGGCCATAGCCGTCGGTCGACGCCAAAAGGTCGGCGGCCGCGAAGGCGAACTCGCGGAACCTGTCACCATCAAGGGTTGAAAGCGACATGCCAGACGTCCGGACGCTTGAAGACAGTGTGAACGCTACCGGCGCATGATTAGTCACTCGTTAACAATGCGGACGAGGGCAGGCCAGACTCACGGGGCCTCCGCGAGGGCGCGTTGGATGATGTCCTGGGCGTTTTTGGACAGATCGGCCTCGGAAAGCCGGGTGAGCTCAGCCTGCGCTTGCGCGCGGTGAGCGGCGTCGAATGACCGCCAGCTTTCGAACGAAGTCGCGAGGCGGGCCGACAGCGCCGGGTTGAGCGGATCGACTTTAAGAATGAGGTCGCCGAGGAAGCGATAGCCCCAACCGTCAACGGCATGGAACGCAATCGGATTGTTCATCGAGAAGGCGGCGGCCAAGGCGCGAACCCGATTAGGGTTTTTAAGATCATAGTCGGGCCGCCCGAGCAGCTGCATCAGCCGGTCACGCAGGTCGTTGCGCACCGCCATGGCTTGAACCCCGAACCACTTGTCCATCACCAGCGGCGAACCGGACCACTGGGCCTCGAACGCTGAGAGCGCTTCGTCAAAGGCGGAGCTCTCGATATTTGACAGCGCACCGAGGGCCGCCAGTCGCTCGGTCATGGTGGTGGCGGAGGTAAAGACCGCCACGATCCGCGCCTGATGCCGTTCATCAAGACAGGACAATAGCGACATTGCGGCGGACTTTAAAGCTCGACGCCCGGCCGAGCGGGCGGTCGCATCGAAGGCGCCTGATTCTGGCTGATCGACTGCTGCGATGAGAATGTCCTGGAGTTTCCCCACCACGGCGCGTCGCACCCGGAGGCGCACGACATGGACCGCGCTCGGGTCGGCATCCTTCATGTCATGGACGAGTTCACCGACGGTCGGGACATAAAGCAGCAAAGCGGCGAACGCCGCATCGTTCGACGCCCGGACGACGGCGTCGTGTGTGGCGGAAAGATAAGCCTCAAGCCGCTCCGCGTCAGGTTCGGATCGGCGGGCCCGCGCCGCGTCGAGGATTAGCGAGCGGGCGATCGACTGCAGCGCTTCCCATTGCGCAAAGGCATCATCGTCCTGGCCCGCGAGAGCGGCTCGATCGGTTTCGCTAAGGTCGTCGGTCAAACGAATGGGGGCTGAGAAGCCGCGGTTCAGCGAGGCTCGAGGCGCCGAGGAGACATTCTCGAACGTAAAGCTGGTTGCATCGCTTTCGAGCAACACCACGTGCTCATCCGCCGTGACGCCGTCCAGCCGGGTCTCGAGCTTGGCCCCGTTGGCGTCGAATAACGCCAGGCGCATCGGGATCACCATCGGCCCCTTGACCGGTTGGCCAGGCGTGGGAGCAGTCGTCTGCGACAGGCTCAGCCGATAAGTGCGGGAGGGCGCGTCATAGGCGCCGGCGGCAGTCACCAAGGGGGTGCCAGCCTGGCCATACCATCGGGAAAACGCGGCAAGGTCGCGTGAGGTCGAGGGTTGAAAGCTGCCAACGAATTCCTCGATCGTCGCTGCGCTACCATCGAGCTGGTCGAAATACCGGTTCAAACCGGCAAAGAAGGCATCCTCGCCAATCACCAGGCGAAGCATGCGGATCAGTTCGGATCCCTTTTCATAAACCGTGGCCGTGTAGAGGTTGTCGATGCGCGCATAGCTGTCGGGCCGGACGGGGTGCGCCAACGGGCCGGCGTCCTCGGGAAACTGACGCGCGCGGAGGCGGATGACGTCCTTGATCCGCGAGACCGAAGGAGATCGCATCGCCTTGGTGAATTCCTGATCGCGATAGACGGTCAGACCCTCCTTCAGGCACAGCTGGAACCAGTCGCGGCAGGTAATCCGGTTACCTGTCCAGTTGTGGAAATACTCATGCGCGACGATGCTTTCGATCGCCTCGAAATCGGCATCGGTCGCTGTCTCGCCATCTGCCAGCACATAGGCCGAGTTGAAGATGTTGAGACCCTTGTTCTCCATTGCGCCAAAATTGAAGTCTCGCACCGCCACGATCTGGAAGACATCAAGATCGTATTCGCGGCCGAAGGCATCCTCGTCCCACGCCATGGCGCGCTTCAGCGAACGCATGGCGTAGGCGGCGCGCGGCGCATCGCCCTTCTCGACATTGATGGTGAGACGAACGCGTCGCCCTGACATGGTGGTGAAGGCGTCTTCAAGAACATCGAAATCTCCGCCGACCAGCGCAAAAAGATAGGACGGCTTGGGATGCGGATCGTCCCACTCGGCGAAGTGGCGACCGGCAGGGAGTTCGCCCTGCGCGCTGGGATTTCCATTGGAAAGCAGGTGCGGATATCTTGATTTTTCCGCTTCGATCCGCACGAAGAACGGCGCCAGGACATCTGGCCGGTCGGGGTAATAGGTGATCCGACGAAATCCTTCGGCCTCGCACTGCGTGCAGAAACGCGCCGCCGACATATAGAGCCCGGAGAGCTCGGTATTGTCCTCAGGACAGATCTCGGTCTCGATCTCGAGATCGAAGGCTTCACCCGGATCGGTGATCGTCAGGCCATCGCCGTCGAGGATGAATCCATCTCCGCCTAGCGCTTGCCCGTTCAACTGGAGGCGTTTCAGCGTCAGCTTCTCGCCATCTAGGCGAAGCGGCTGCGGGGCCTCGCTTGTGCGGCGCATGGTTAGGCGCGAAACCACCGTCGTGGCGCGAGCTTCGAGCAGAAAAAGCAGGCGCACCTGTTCGACCCGGTAGGGATACGGGCGATATTCCGCCAGCCTCACTTGAGGAGGTGTTTCAGTTCGCATCAATACGACCCAATCCCTCGCATGCATCGTCGCACGCCAGAGCAATGCCTACAGACTTTGCTCGCGAGATAAAGCCCGGTTGCCTTGAGATCGGACGAATTGCGCTGGTTACTCGGCGGCCTTCATCGGCGCCTGGTCGGTGGGCGTGTCGTAGATCCGGCGCAGCAACACCGTCGATTTCTTCGCCAGGGCGAGTAGTTCGGCTGGCATATCTTCGGAGTGGTTCATGCCGAACTGGGCCAGCGCCTTGGCGACGCGCATCAGGTGCGGCGCCGATTCGATGATCCGCGCCTGGAATTCGATCTTCAAAGGATCGCGGTCATATTCGGCGCTCGGCACGCGCCAGCCACCCCAGTTCTTCTCGTCGGTCGTCACGATGGGGAAAGATCCCGGATGAGGATGTTCAGGGACTTCCTCGCCATCCTTCCAGCGGTTCTTGGCGCGCTGGATCCGCCAGTTGTCGAGATCGGCAATATCATCGAGCGGAGCTGAGGATTTGTCGGCGGCGAGTTCGCTGGCGGCGAATTCGCGGCCAAGGCCTAGGTCGTAGTGAACTTTCAGAGGTTCATCGAGGCCTTTGACCCATTGCGGCAGCACGCGCTCGATCACCGCCCAGGTGCCGACCGGCTTCACGAACACTTTTTGGTTCTTGTGGAATGCTGCCTTGGCCATCGACGGCTTTCTCCCCTTGGAAAGAAAGCACTAGCAAACATCGGTTAGTTTCAGGTGAATCCCGCCGGGCGAATTGCCCGGCCGGATCAACCGGTTCAGCGACACCCGACATCATCCGCGAACGGATCGGGCGCCGGGGCATCCCACTTCACTTCATCCATCGCCCCGGTTCGCGCGCCTTTTGCGTCCGTCACATAGTGCAGATAGCGCATCGTCTGGTAGCTGATCTCCACCGTTTCGATCGGCGGATCGTGCTTGTCGAGGCCCGGGTTCACCTGAAAACTCTGGACCTCCGCGTCCTCGAGAACCCAGCGGTCGTCGATGACCTGCGGTCCGCCGGTGCGCGGGCTCGAGGTGAAGGCGATCTCGATCGTCCCGAGCTTTTCGCCATTGACCGCTGACAGCATCAGTTTCGGCGAAGCGCGATCCGGCGTCTTGTTGATGATGATCGGGCTTGCCGAGATTGTCCGAGTTGGCGAGGCGTCCTCATTGTGGCCGGGGACCGGCAGGTTGCTGACAGTGACGCTGGCGCCGCCAAGAGCGATCTGCTGCTCGAAGCCGCGCGCCGTTGCGTCGCCGGGCGCGTCGGAGACCTTCATAAAGACATCGGCGTTCGCCGCGCCCGCTGCAGCCAGCGCCAGGCTCGCGACCAGGACGGTTCGGGCCACAAGTGTTAGGCCCAGAACTGTTCGGACCGGGGCCATTCGGGCCGAGGCTATTCGAGCGAGCATGCGGGTGGTCATAAATCTCTCCAGGCCGGCCGCGCCGCCGAACTTTCGGATCGGGGGTTCGGGCCGATGATCGAGCCAGCTTCACGGGGCCGTGAGGCTGGCTTAGGGCGGTCTCTTCGCGGGATTGTGGCGAACGTGTCGCAACCGCGGCACGGAAGAATTCACTGCTTTGCGAATGCTTAAAGCCTCTCGGCTAGGCTCCAGCGTCATACGAAGACGGCAGGCAGTTATGGGTCCGGCGAACAGCATGGCAGGCGACAGCGTGCCGAAGCCGCGCCGCTTCAGGCTTTCGGCCTGGATGCTGGGATGGGTCCTGGCGGTCGGCGTGCTTCTGGCCGGGTATGGCGTCTCCGCCTTGCGACAGGATTTTGTCGAGCCGGACAATGCGATGCGGCTTGTCGAGGTCCGGGATTTCATCGCTGGACAGGCCTGGTTCGACACCACTGAAGCGCGCCTCAATCCCCCCGCCGGAACGCCGATGCACTGGGCGCGGTGGATCGACGCTGCAATCGCTGCGCCGATTGTCCTGCTGAAGCCGCTGATCGGTCAGCGCGAGGCGGAAGTGGCGACCGGGTTCATCTGGCCTCTTGGTCTGCTCGCCCTCTTCATGATGCTGGTCGTGCGGGTCTGCGGCGAGATTGGCGCTCGCGACGGTTTGCGCGCCGAAACCTCAATTGCCGGCGCGCTGGTGGCAGCCCTGGCGTTTCCGACGCTCGACAAGTTTTCTCCTGGCGCCTTTGATCACCACAACATCGAGCTGATCCTCGCTTTTGTCGCAATCCTCGGCCTCATGCGCATGGCCGCCTCGCCGCGCTCGGCTGGCCTCGCCGGTCTTGCACTCGGCGCGATGATGGGCACGGCGGCTGAAGGCGTGCCTCTGGTCGCGGCAGAGGTTGCGATCGCCGGCGTGCTCTGGTTGGCTGAGCCCGAGCGGTATCGCGCCGGCCTCGTCTGGTTCGGCGGCGGACTGGTCCTGGCCTCGCTCGTCATGTTTCTTGTCCTGGTTCCGCCGTCACGCTGGTCGCAACCGGTGTGCGATGCGATGTCGAGCAGCTTTCTCGGGTTTGGCGTTGCGGCGGGGGCGGTCGCGGGCGTTCTCGGCGGCGTCCTGCCGAAAGGTCTGAACCGGACGCTGGCCTTGCGCCTCGGATCAGCTTCGGCCCTCGCCCTGGCGGGGTTGCTCGTCCTGTGGCTGTTGTTTCCAGCATGTGCCGGCGGGGGATATTCTGCGCTCAGCGCCGACATGAAGACGCTGTGGCTGGTGCAGATCTCGGAGGCAAGGTCGCTGGCGAGGCTGGCTGGCGACAACCCGGCGCAGGCCTTGGCGGTGGCAGGATCGGCATGCGCCGGCCTGATTGCGGCCGTGGTCTATCTCTGGCGAAAGCCTGCCGCGCCCGGCTGGATCCTCTTCGCGTTCCTGCTTGCGAGTTGGGGGATGTTGGTCTGGCAGATCCGCGGGTCTTATCTTGCCACCGCGTTCGCCATTCCCTTCGGCGCCTGGGCCGCCGTGCGCGCACGCCAGGCCTGGCAAGCTTATCCCTCGCCCATCAGGCTCTTGGCGTTTGTTGGAGTGGGGGCTGTCTCGGCAGCCGCCCTCTGGGCCAGCGCTGGCGATCAGGTCCAGTCGCTCCTGCTGCCGCCAGCGGTGGTGCGGAGCTATGACGGACGCCAGGCATCCGCTCAAGACTGCCTGAGTGCACAGGCGTTTGCCCCGCTGAAGACCGTTCCGACCGCGACCATGCTCAACCAGTTCATGCTTGGCACGGGCGTGCTCCAGTGGACCTCGCATGCGGTGATGGCAGGACCCTATCACCGCGACGCCGAAGGAACGATGGCGATGATCAATGCGCTGCGGTCAGATCCAGAAACGGCCCGGGCTGCGATCCAAGGCTCGGCGGCGGATTATGTTCTGGTCTGTCCGGCGCTCCCCGAAACGGGCTTTTACGCCGACCACCCTCTTCGCGGGGTTGCCTCGAGCGACACCCTGTCCGCCCGCCTCCGGGACGATAAGCCGCCGGAGTGGTTGAAGCGCGCGCCGCTGGCCGGCACGCCGCTCCGCCTCTACCGCATCCAGCGCTAGGTTTCAGTCCGCCGCCTTGGCGCCATCCGGCATCGGTGCTGGATCGGCCGGCGACGGCGCCGCATCGGCAATCGCGGCCTCGGCTGCGGCGACCGCCTTGTTCGGCGATGCCTGTTCGGGTCCCCGGCCTCGCAGCGTGATTTGCGGGATGAACAGGATCGAAACGAATGCGATGGCGATGATGATCAGGCTGCCCAGGAAAATGTAGCTCATCGCGTCGGCGAAGGCGGTTGCGATGAAGGGCGGGATCGCCATCGGTTTTGCGCCGGCGCTTTGCTGGGTCATCGCCATCGCCTCCATTCGGCCGAGGTCGAATTTCATGCCCGGCGGCATCATCGGCGCTAGCTTTTCCGAGAGCTTGGCGGTCATCAACGCGCCAAAGATCGCAACCCCGATCAGGCCGCCGGTCTGGCGCAAGAACATGCTTGTCGAGGTCGCGACGCCAATCTGGTTCATCGGCGCAGCGCTTTGAGCGATAATGTTGAACAGACTTTGCGTCGGGCCAAGGCCGAAGCCGAGCACCAGGAGACGCCATGCAATATCCACGGGAATGCCGACGATCAGTGCCGGCGGCGCCCCGCCCGTGCTGGCGTGGACTTGCGACATGAGGAACATGCCGACCAGCTGAAGGGCTGCGCCAGCCAGAAGGAAGGGTTTGTACTTTCCGGTCTTGGTGACCAGCTGACCTGACGCATAAGACCCCGCAATCAGCCCGATCATCAAAGGCAGCAGCGTCAGGCCGCTGTTGGTCGCTTTGACCCCAAGAGCGACCTGCAGATAGAGCGGCAGGAAGATGATGGTTCCCATGAACGCCATCGAGATGATGAACGACGACAGCATGGTGGTCGTGAAGGCCGGTATGCTGAACATGCTGAGCGGCAGGATCGGTTCGGATGTCTTGCGTTCGACTGCGAGGAACACCAGCCCGGTCGCAAAGGCGAGCGCGAAAAGCGACAACACCGTGGTGTCGGTCCACCCGTCCTTGGGCCCAAAGGTGAGCGCCAGCATCAGTGATCCAAGAGCGACGACGATCAGGACTGCTCCGACATAGTCGATCTTCTTGGCGCCGGACCGCGCGCCGATGTCGGGCATTTTCGCCATGATCATGAACAGGGCAAGGATCGAGGTGGGCAGGTTCACATAGAAGACCCAGCGCCAGCCCTCGATGTGGACGCCAAGAACATCGGTGGTGCCATGATCGGTGAGCCAGCCTCCGATGATCGGCCCGAGCACGCTCGCAAGACCGAACACCGCGCCGAACAGGCCGGCATACTTCCCGCGCTCCCGCGGCGGAAACAGGTCGGCGATGGTGGCGAACGCCGTGGTGAACAGCGCCCCGCCGCCGATGCCCTGAATGCCGCGACAGACGATCAGTTGCATCATGCCGCCGCCGATCAACGGCATGTCGCCAACTTCACCCGAGAGGCCGCACAGCCAGGACCCGGCGACAAAAATGGCGATGCCGATGATCAAGATCAGCTTGCGCCCGTACATGTCGCCGAGCTTCCCCCAGATCGGCACCATGACGGTCGAGGTGAGGAGGTAGGTCGTGGTCACCCACGCATAGACATCAAGCCCTTTGAGTTCGGCGACGATCCGGGGCATCGCGGTCGAGACGATTGTCTGGTCCAGCGCGCTGAGCAGGAAGACGATCATCAGCGCATAGAAGGTGAGGCGCTTTTCCTGGGCGGTCGGCTCATGCCGGTGAGGCGCATCGTGGGCGGTGCTGGCGTCCATGGATCAGGCCCTGTCGGCTAAGATACTGCGCAGTTTCCATCGCTTTACACGGGCGCGCGCGCAGGCGCCAGTGGTTTGTAACGTCCCTTACACGCGTCCCTTACACCGGTTCGGCGTCCTCGATCGACGCGGCCCGTCGGCCGGTTTGATCGCCTCCGAGGGCCAGCCTATAGGTTTCCCTCCAGATTCGGGAGAAGCGGTCGATGGCCAATCTGGTTGCACGGGTCAAAAACCTGCTGCTTTCGCCGCACGCAGAGTGGGACGTGATCGGTCTCGAGGCGGCCGATCCCAGCAAATTGATCGTTGGCTATGTGATTCCCCTGGCCGCGTTGCCGGCTGTCGCAACGGTGTTTGGTCTTTCGGTCCTCGGGGTCGAAGTTGAAGGCGAGACCATCCGCGCGCCCTGGATCTGGATGCTGGCGTCGGCTGCCTTGTTCTTTGTCCTCTCGGTCGTCGGGGTGCTGGTTTTCGCCTTGCTCATCAACGGGCTGGCCCCGACCTTTTCGGCAGAGCGAAATTACGTCCAGGCGTTGAAGGTGTCAGGCTATTCGATCACCTCAGCGATGGTTGCAGGCATCGCGACGGCGGTTCCGGCGCTCGGCATCGTCGCGCTGATCGGGGCAAGCTACAGCCTCTACTTGTTGTTCCTCGGCGTCCCAAAGCTGATGAAGCCGGCGCCGGACAGCGCCACGAATTATTCGATTGTCGCAACCCTCTGCGCCCTCGGCCTGGGGCTGGTTGTCGGACTGGCGGCGATGGCGACGATCGGCCCATACGCGCATGTGCTGTTCCCGCAGCTTGCGAGCATGCCGGGCATGGGCGCCCCGCGCGCCGCCGCAACCACGCTCGCGCCGGTCAACCCTGCGCCGGCTTCCTTGCTTGCCGCCGCCCCACCGGTGGCCTCCCCACCCGGGCTGGTTTCAACCGACGCCCTCAAGGCCTTGGCGCCCGCGAAGCTGGCGGGCTTTGATCGCGTCTCGCTGGGGGTTGAAGTGTCTGGCTTGTCCGCCTCCAAGTCAGTTTCTCTCGATGCCGAGTACCGGAAGGGCAAGCGCTTCATCGAAATCGAGATCACGCATTCGCCCACCATCGCAAGCGTGATCGGATTTGGCGGCCCTGCAACATCGGAATACGATCGCGAGACGGCCGAGGGCTATTCCCGTCGACGGCGCGAGGGCGTCGCGATCGTCGTCGAGGAATGGAACAAGGCCTCGAAGTCCGGCAGCTACGCCAGGCTGACCGACGACCAATTCTATGTGAAGGCGTCCGGCGGCGAGGTTACGCCGGAGGAGCTCAAGCTGGCGGTGGAGTCTTTCAGCGCCCAGCGGCTGGCGCAGCTGGAGCGCGCCCCCTAGGCTCTCATGATGTCCGCAACGGTCCGTCCTGCACGCCTTACCGATTTGCCTCGCCTGGAGGCGATGATCGCGCATGTCGATCCCGGCATGCTGACGATGCCGTCGACCCGCGAGGCGATGGCGGCGCGGATCGGGCGATCGGTCGCAGCGTTCAGCCGGCCGTCGGCGCCGCCGCACAATGAGTGCTACTTTCTGGTGATGGAAGAAGCCGGTGAACTGGTGGGCACGGCCAGCATCTTCACCAATCTCGGGGTCGAGCGGCCGTTTTACTCCTACCGAATCTCGCGCGATTCGAAGGCTTCTCCAGAGCAGAACGTGAAGGTCGAGCTCGATCTCCTGCAGCTGGTCAACGACCATCACGGCGATACCGAACTGGGCACCCTGTTCATCGAGCGCCACGCGCGGGGTGGTGGTCGCGGCAAGCTGTTGTCGTTCGCCAGATTGATGCTGATCGCCGTCGATCCGGTTCGCTTTGGCCCAAAGGCGATGGCGGAGATCCGTGGCTGGACGGATCCACAGGGGCGCTCGCCCTTCTGGGAGGCGGTTGGCGCCAAGTTCTTCCAGATGGACTATCGCAAGGCGGATACGTTGAGCGCGCGTGATCATCGCTTCATCGCCGACCTGATGCCGCGCTACCCGATCTACGCCAACCTCTTGCCCGCCGAAGCGCGTGACGTGATCGCTCGCCCGCATCCGGATGCGGAACCGGCCTTGTCCCTGCTCAAGTCACAGGGCTTTCACTTCAACAACGTTGTCGATATTTTCGATGCGGGACCTTGTGTTGAGGCGTTTACGGATCACATCGATATTGTTCGCAATGCGCGATCCATGCCAGCAAGCAGTTTCGCGCGCAGCGATGCCTCGGTTGGCGGTCTGGTCGCCAAGGCCAGCCTCGGCGAATTCGCCGTGACCCAGGCGAATGCCGAGGAAGATCGATCCGCGATACTGGCGCGCGTGGGCGCCGTCGGGAATGACGCGGTGCTGGTTTACCGATTGAAGGACGTGAAAAAGTGAGCCCTCGCGCTCTCACGGGTGAAATGCTTGTGGGCGGCCAGTGGCGGGCCGGCGCCGGGCTCGCCTTCGTCTCACTCTCGCCTGCCGATGGTTCGGTGGTCTGGCGTGGCGCCGAAGCAGGCGCTTCTGACGTCGATGATGCGATCAGCGCCGCGCGCTCGGCTTTTCCGTCATGGCGGCGCACGCCGATCGAAGAGCGCGTCGCGCTGGTGCGTCGCTTCGCCAAATTGGTCGCGGCGAATGCAGCGGAGATGGCGGGGCTGATCTCGCGCGAAACCGGAAAGCCGTTGTGGGACGCGGCAACCGAAGCCGCTGCAATGAGCGGCAAGGCGGACCTCGCGGTCAAGGGTTATGCCGAGCGCACGCCGACCAAGGAGACCCCGGCGGGAGGGTTCACCGCGAGGATCAGCCACCATCCGCACGGCGTGATGGCCGTGCTCGGCCCGTTCAACTTTCCTGGTCATCTGCCCAACGGTCACATCATGCCGGCATTGATTGCCGGCAATACGGTCATCTTCAAACCTTCCGAACAGACCCCGGCGGTGGCGGAATTTACCGTACGCCTGTGGCAGGAAGCTGGAGCGCCGGCCGGCGTGATCAATCTTCTTCAGGGCGCGCGGGCGACGGCCGAGCAGCTGGTTGGAAGCGACAAGGTGAGCGGCATCCTGTTCACCGGGGGGGCGCCGGCTGGCCGCGCCATTCATGCAGCCCTGGCCGGCAAGCCCGAGAAGATCGTCGCGCTGGAGCTAGGGGGAAACAATCCGCTGGTTGTCTGGGGTGCAGCGGATCTTGATGCGGCCGCCCGGTTGATCGTCAAGTCGGCCTTTATCTCCTCCGGCCAGCGTTGCACCTGCGCACGGCGTTTGATTGTGTCGGTCGGCGCGCCCGGGGATGGGGTTCTGGCGGCGCTGGGCCGGCTGATTGATCGGCTTGTGGTAGGTGCGCCAGACGCCGACCCGCAGCCTTTCATCGGGCCGCTGATCTCCGAGAAAGCGGCAAGCGCTGTTCTCGGCGAGCAGGAAAGCTGGATCAAGGCGGGCGCGGCGTCGCTGCGAGCCTGTCAGCGCTTGGAGCTGGGTCCAGCCTATCTTTCGCCGGGCCTGATCGATGTTACCGCCATGCCGGGGCGCAAGGACGAGGAAGTGTTCGGACCGCTTCTACAGGTCATTCGCGTCGCCGATTTCGATGCGGCGATCGAGGAAGCCAATGCGACACGCTTTGGCCTCGCAGCGGGGCTGATCTCGGATGACGCCGCCCTGTTCGACCGGTTTGCGATGGAGGTTCGGGCAGGCGTTCTCAATTGGAACCGGCAGACGACCGGCGCTTCGGGTGCAGCGCCCTTTGGCGGGGTCGGGCGATCCGGCAATCACCGGGCGGCCGGCTTCTACGCGGCGGACTACGCTGCCTGGCCCATGGCCAGTCTGATCGCGCCCGGCCTGGTAAAAGACGATGAGCCGATCACGGGTTTGCGGCCATGAGCGCGATCGAAGTCAATTTTGATGGACTTGTGGGCCCGACCCACAATTATGGCGGTCTGGCGCGGGGCAATCTCGCTTCTTCAAACAATGCCGGCGATGTCTCCAATCCAAGGCAGGCGGCGCTGCAGGGCCTCGCAAAGATGCGGCGATTGATGGAGATGGGACTGGTCCAGGCGGTTCTGCCGCCGCACGAGCGGCCGCATGTCGCCAGTCTGCGCAAGATGGGATTTTCCGGAAGCGATGCGGACGTGGTGCGCGCCGCTTCGATGGCCTCCCCGGTCTTGGCGGCCAACGCGGCATCCGCGTCTGCAATGTGGACGGCGAACGCGGCGAGCGTGTCGCCATCGGCCGACGCCGAAGATGGGCGCGTCCATCTTACCCCCGCCAATCTTTCCTACCAGTTTCACCGGGCCATCGAGACCGAAACGACATCGCGGGTGCTCAAGGCGATCTTTCACGACGAGGCGCATTTCGCCGTGCACGAGCCTGTGCCGTTTCCGACGTTTGGCGATGAGGGCGCGGCGAACCACTGCCGGTTTGCCTCACGCCATGGCGAGCCGGGCGTCGAGCTCTTTGTCTATGGCCGGTCGGCATTTGCAAAGGACGGCGTCGGACGCTTCGGGTCGCGACAGGCGATGGAAGCCAGTCACGTGGTTGCAACCAGCCACCGGCTCCGCCGCGGCGGCGCCATTCTCGCCCAGCAGTCGAGAGCGGCGATCGATGCAGGCGCCTTCCACAACGATGTCGTGTCGGTGTCGAATGAGGGCGTCTTCCTGCTTCATCAGGACAGTTTCGAAAACCAGCCTGTGGTCATCGAGGCGTTGAAGAAGGCCTGCTCGTCGCTCGGCTTCGAGGTCCAGATCATCGAGGCTGGGCGAGGAGCGCTAAGCCTCGAAGAGGCCGTGCGGTCCTACCTGTTCAATTCGCAGATCGTAACCCGACCCTCCGGCGGCATGGCGCTGATCCTGCCGTCCGAAGCAGAAGAGACCCCGCACGCCAAGGCGTTTGTCGACGAGGTCATCGCCAGCAACGGCCCGGTTCGCGAGGCCCACTATCTCGATCTGCGCCAATCGATGCGCAATGGCGGCGGCCCGGCTTGCCTGCGTTTGCGCGTCGTCCTGACGGAGGCCGAGCGGGCAGCGCTCAAGGCCGGCGTCGTACTTGACGCGACGAAACTGGCAAGCCTGGAGGAGGTCGTGCAAAGGCTCTATCGCGACCGGCTGTCGCCGGCCGATCTCGGCGATCCTGCCCTGTTTCAGGAAAGTCGCGCCGCGCTCGATGCATTTTCGCAAATTCTGAATCTGGGTTCGATACATGATTTTCAGCTCGCTTGAACGCGGAGCGCCGCTGATCGACACGCCGCGATTGCGCCTGCGCGCCTACCGGCCGGACGATCTCGACGCCAGTTTCGCCATGTGGAGCGATCCGGCCGTCACGCGCTTCATTGGCGGGCGGCCGTTTACTCGCGAAGAGGTCTGGGGCCGTCTGCTCCGCTATTCCGGCATGTGGGCGTTCATGGGCCATGGCTTCTGGGCGATCGAGGAAAAGGCAAGCGGACTGATGGTCGGCGATGTCGGGGTCATGGAAGCAAGGCGAGACATCCTGCCCAGCTTCGAAGGTGAACCTGAAGTGGGATGGTCGCTGTCGCCCCAGGTGCAGGGCCGCGGCTATGCAACCGAGGCGGTCCAGGCAGCTCTCGCCTGGGCGGATGGCCAGCTAGCCGTTGCAACGCTGGTTTGCATCATCAGCCCGGAGAATACGCCATCACTCAGGATCGCGGCGAAGTTCGGCTTTCGTGAAAGGACGCGCACCACCTATCACGGCGAGCCGACGATCCAGTTCGAGCGATCGGAAGCGGCCTCCAGCGGGCGAAAATCGCGATGACCGGCGGTGTCATCCTCGCGCTCGATCAGGGCACCACCTCCAGTCGAGCGATGGCGATTGCCCTCGACGGCTCGGTTCTGGCGTCTGCTCAGGAAGAGT
>JANMWT010000585.1:0-4547 GCA_031394145.1 Alphaproteobacteria bacterium
ACAACAACAACTATCAGATCGTGCAGACGCCGACCGCGGTGATGATCCTGGTCGAGATGGTGCACGACGTCCGCATCATTCCGATCGCCAAGGACAAGGCCTCGGCGCGCCACAAGCCGAACGTCATCACGCCCTGGCTCGGCGATGCGGTCGGCTGGTGGGAAGGCGACACGCTGGTGGTCGAGACTGCCAACGTCAACCCGACGCAGGCCCAGGGCGGTCCGATCTATCTGAGCCCGCAAGGCAAAGTGACGGAACGCCTCACCCGCGTTTCTGACACGTCGATCTTCTATCAGTTCGAAGTGGCGGACCCGGTTTATTACACCCAGACGTGGACGGGCGAGGAAAGCCTCAATGCGCGCAAGGAAGCGGTCTACGAATACGCCTGCCATGAGGGCAATTACGCGATGAAGGGCATTCTGGGCGGCGCCCGCCGCCAAGAAGCGCGCGGTGAAAAACCGACGATGGGTCCGGGCATCTTCGGCACCCCGATCGGCGAGGCGCGCGGGCCGGCCGAATAGGCCTAGGAGCGCTGCGCAAGCAGCGCCTTGGCCTGCGCCAAATCTTCGAGCGTATTGATGTTGAGGAAGGCGTCTGCATCTTCGAACTGGACGATGCAGACGCCCGCCGCCTCGGCGAAGCGATGAACCGAAGGATGGCGTCCCTCCGCCAGCGCGGCGCGCAGCTCCTCCGCCAGGTCGGTCCGCCAGAGAGCGCAGAGCGGTTGCCAGCCCTCGCTCGTCGCCGCCAGCGCGAGCCGTGCACCCGAAATCGTCGCTCCAGCCAAGAGGCGAGGAACAAGATCGCCTGGGATCAGCGGCGCGTCGCATGGCGCGGTTGCGAGCCAGTTGAAGCCACCTCGCTGAGCCCACTCAAGTCCGGAGAGCACGCCGGCCAGCGGTCCTTGCGGGGCGTCGGGCGGATCGAAGAGGGCGATTGCGTTCAGGTCAGGCTCGGGTTTGTCGCCCGCAATCGCGAGGGCGCTGACATGCACCTGCAGCGCCCGTCCGACATGGACGGCGAGGCTTGCCTCGCCGAGCATGGCTTGCCCTTTGGGCGCGCCGAAGCGCGAGGACTTTCCGCCCGCGAGCACGAGCCCTGCAATTTGCACTTTCGTGGTCACATCCGCCTCGCGCGTCAGGCTGCGGGCGCCAGGATCAGAGTTTTGGCCGGGACAGGTAGTGCTGGAACACGGAGCGCGCGCCCTGGAGGCGCTCTGCCCGCGTCGAGCCCGTGGTCTGGGTCAGCTTGCCTTCGAGATAAAGCGTCGCAAGACCATGCGCCATCGACCACGCGGTGATCACCGGCGTCATCTCCTTCGCATCCTCGCAACTGTCCTTGCCGGTCACGATCTTGACGCAGAGGTCGAAGGTCCGCTCGCCGGCGGCATGGGTTTCCGGATGGCGGCTCGAGTCCACCATTTCGGAGCGGAACATCAAGCGGAACTGGGCGGAGTGGTCGAGCGCGAAAGCGACATAGGCCTCACCCATGGCGCTGATGCTCTCGTCATAGGTGCGGACATGGCTCAGCGCGTCTTCGAGATAGCCGGTGAGCTTGTCGAAACCGTCGCGCACCAGTTCGGCGAGGATGCTCTCGCGATCGGCGAAATAGTGGTACGGGGCCTGGTGGCTCACCCCGGCGCGGCGGGCGACTTCGCGCATGCTCAGCGCCGAGAGGCCGCCCTGGTTCATCAGGTCGAGACTGGCGTTGAGAATCGATCCGCGAACATCGTCCGTCACAACTTGTTTGTTTCCAACGGGTTGGCGTGGCGTCATGGTGATCCTGGGTGATCCTGGGTGATCCTGGACAGCGTCTAATACTCTAACGACCCATGTGACACATGCCGTCGATGCTGTCAGCTTGAGATGCAGAATCCAAGCCGGAGGTTGATTTTGGACTTTACCCTGTCGCCCGACCTCAGCGCCTATCTCGAGGCCCTGGACCGCTTCATTGCAAGCGATATCCGCCCCCTCGAAATGGCCGACGACAATATCCGGTTTTTTGATCACCGGCGCGAGCATGCCCGCACCGACTGGGACAATCAGGGGCTGCCCAGGCCCGAATGGGAGGCCTTGCTGCGCGAGGCGCGCCGGCGGGCGGACAAGGCGGGCCACTACCGTTTTGCCCTGCCCAAGGCGCTGGGCGGCGGCGGCGGCTCCAACCTCGCCATGGCGGTGATCCGCGAGCATCTCGCGGCAAAGGGGCTCGGCCTCCACAACGATCTGCAAAACGAACATTCGATCGTCGGCAACAGCGTCGGCGCACAGCTGATGGCGGCCTACGGCACGGATGGGCAGAAAGCAGAGTTCTTCGACGGCCTCGCTGCCGGAACCAAGGGCTTCGGTTTCGGCATCACCGAACCTGCTCATGGCTCGGATGCGACCCACATGGAGACCGCCGCGAAGAAGGATGGCGCAAACTGGGTCATCAATGGCGAGAAGACATGGAACACAGGGGTTCACACGGCGAGCCATGATCTGATCTTCGCGCGCACCTCGGGCAAGGCCGGCGATGGCGAGGGCATCACCGCCTTTCTCGTTGCCACCAACGCGCCTGGGTTTCGAATCGAAGAATACCTCTGGACGTTCAACATGCCGACCGACCATGCGCATGTCTCGCTGACCGACGTGAGGGTCTCGGATGCGGCCGTGTTCGGCGGCGAGGGGCGCGGGTTGCAGGTGGTCCAGCACTTCTTCAACGAAAACCGTATCCGCCAGGCAGCGTCCTCGCTTGGCGCGGCGCAATACTGCATCGACCAGTCCATCGCCTACGCCAAGGCGCGCAAACCGTTCGGCAAGCCCTTGTCGTCGAACCAGGCGATCCAATTCCCGCTGGTCGAGTTGCAGACCCAGTGCGAGATGTTGCGCGCCCTGATCCACAAGACGGCCTGGCGGATGGACGTCGAGGGCGTCTTTCAGGCGTCCGAGCAGGTCTCGATGTGCAATTACTGGTCGAACCGGTTGTGCTGCGAAGCGGCCGACCGGGCGATGCAGGTGCATGGCGGTCTTGGCTATTCGCGCCACAAACCGTTCGAGCACATTTATCGCCACCACCGGCGCTATCGCATCACCGAGGGCTCGGAGGAGATCCAGATGCGCCGCGTCGCCGGCTACATGTTCGGCTTCATGGACCAGCGTGCGCCCAAGGGCGTGCGCGAAGACCAAGGTTGAGCCTGGGCGCCGCCGGGCGGATTTGCGGGCGCTCCGAGAACCGCCTGGCTTCCGGTCGAGGGCCCGGCGTGCCAGAAAATGCCGATGATCGATCAGGTAAAGCTTGAATCCAGTCTTCGCGCCCGGCTGCCCGGGTTTGAGGCTCTGGTCTCGTGTCAGCGCCTTTCGGCAGGGGCAAGCCGCGAGACCTACCGCATCACTGCGCTGATCGGCGGCGCCGAGACGCTGCTCGCCTTGCGCCGGTCGGCAGCGGGCGAAGGGTCGGCGATGAAGCAGGGTCCAGGTCTCAGCGCCGAGGCCAGCCTCTTCAGCGCTGCACACGCCGCCGGCGTTCCGGGCCCGCAGGTTCTGATGATGCTTGAGCCCGCCGATGATCTCGGGTCGGGCTTCCTGATGGAGTGGATCAGCGGCGAGACGCTGGGCGCGCGCATCGCCCGCAACGACGCCTTCGCCGCCATCCGGCCGAAACTGGCGCGACAATGCGGCGAGATTCTCGGCCGGCTGCATGGGCTCGACGTTGCGGCTGCCGGGCTTGAGCGCGTGCTCGACACCCTGACCCCCGAGGCATCGGTTCGCCACACCTATGCAACCTACCTTGCGCTTGGGGTGGCCCAGCCGATGATCGACTACACGGCAGCGTGGCTCCTCGCCAACCTGCCTTCGGAGCGCGCCCTTGGCCTCGTGCACAGCGATTTCCGGAACGGCAATTTCATTGTCTCGCCCAGCGACGGCGTCGTCGCCGTGCTTGACTGGGAGCTTGCTCATATCGGCGATCCGGCGCGCGATCTTGGCTGGATCTGCACGCGGTCCTGGCGGTTCGGCGTCACCGACAAGCCGGTTGGCGGCTTTGGCGCCTATGACGATCTCTTTGCCGGATATGAGGCTGTCATCGGCAGGAGCGTGGACCGTCAGGCCGTGCATTTCTGGGAAGTCTTCGGCTCGTTCTGGTGGGCGGTCGGCACCTTGTCGATGGCGCAGTCCTGGCGCGACGGCTCGGAGACCAGCGTCGAGCGCCCCGCGATCGGTCGGCGCAGCTCCGAATGCCAGATCGATTGCGTCAACCTCATCATCCCCGGGCCGGCGCATCGTCCAGCCGAGGCGCAACGCAGGCTCTCGGCCGCCGCCCTGCCGCGCAGCGACGAGCTGCTTGAAAGCGTCCGCAATTTTCTGTCCGGCGATCTGCCCAAGTCGCTCGACGGCCGGAACGCTTTTCTTGCCCGCGTCGCGGCGAACTCGATCGACACCGTGCTGCGCGAACTTGTCGTCGGCCAGTCCGCCCTGGCGCACGAACACGCGCTGCTGTCTTTGCTGCTCGGGCAGGCCGGCGAGACGGATGCCCTGCGCAAGAAGCTGTGCGAGGCGATCGCGAGCGGCGCC
>JANMWT010000606.1:0-2575 GCA_031394145.1 Alphaproteobacteria bacterium
TCGTCGACCAGCCCGTCGAGATGCGGATACAAGTTGATGACCCAAAAGAACAGTCTGTCGATGTCGCCATCACGATCAACGGCGTTGCGCAACAATCGCAGAAAGTGAAGGTCGGCGAGCCGGCGACGATCAAGCTGACGATGAAACGGCGCGGCGAAAACCTGGTCGTGCTGCAGGTGCCGGGAATTCCCGGCGAGCTGACGCTGGCCAACAATCTGGCCTCAGCGCAGGTTTCCGGCGTCAAGGACCGGCTGCGGGTTCTGCTGGTGACCGGCGAGCCGCACGCTGGCGCCCGGGTATGGCGTGATCTGTTGAAATCCGACCCCTCGGTGGACCTGGTCCATTTCACCATCCTGCGCCCGCCGCAGAAGACCGATGCGACGCCGACCGACGAGATCGCCCTGATCAGCTTTCCGAAGGCCGAATTGTTCCGCGACAAGCTGGACAAGTTTGACCTGGTGATCTTCGACCACGAACTGCGCCCGCAAGTGCTTGAGCCGCAGTATCTCGATCGCATCGCGCGCTATGTCGAGAATGGCGGCGCGCTGCTTGTGGCTGCCGGCCCGCCTTACGCCGACCAGGATGCGATCCCGCTTTACTCGACGCCGCTGGCGTCCGTGCTGCCCGGCATTTCGACCGGCCAGGTGATTGAGAAGAAGTTTGTTCCCCAGCTGACGGCGCTCGGCAAGCGCCACTCGGTCACCGCGACGCTACCCACTGATCCGGCCTGGGGCCCGTGGATGCGCTACATGAAGGTCGAGAAGGGCGAGGCGACCTCGCTGATGCAGACGCCGGACGGCTCGCCGCTGCTGCTGCTCAAGCGTGTTTCTAAAGGCCGTGTCGCCAGCGTGATGTCCGACCAGATCTGGCTATGGGCGCGCGGATATGAAGGCGGCGGACCCTATGCCGAGCTGATCCGCCGCGTCGCCCACTGGCTGATGAAAGAGCCGGAGCTTGAGGAAGAGTTCCTCAAAGTGAAGGCGGGCGGCCAGACCCTCGCCGCAGATCTGCGCACGCTTTCCGACAAGCCGCCGCCGTTCGAGCTCCAGGCGCCGGACGGCAAGACCGCCGAGACGCCATGGACCCTGGTCGGCCCGGGCCAGTATCACGCCGAACTGCCGGCGACGGAACTTGGCCTCTACACCGCCAAGAGCGGCGATCTTTCCGCTGTCGCGCTGCGCGGCCCGGCCCATCCGCGCGAATATCAGGACCTGCGCGCGACCACCGAGGTGCTAAAACCGATGGCGACCGCCACGCTGGGCGGGGTCGAGCGCATTGGTTCGGATGGCGCGCCAAGAATGCCTGAGCTGCGGCGCGTTGAGGATCGCGGCAACGCTTCAGGACCGAACTGGATCGGCATCCGCAAGCGTAACGCCTATGCGGTGCGCGCGACTGAATCGATCAATCTGCTTCCCGGCGTGCTTGGCATGGCCCTGGCGGTTGGCTTCATGATGCTCGCCTGGCGGCGGGAGGGACGCTGAGACGCCCCCTCAGCGCGTCCGCATCGCGATTGAGATCGCGGATCAGGATACGATCCTGGTCGACCGGCCCTGGCAGCGTGAAACGGCCGGCGCCGGCTTTGCGGAAACCGAAGCGCGCATAATAGGCTTCGTCGCCGACCAGCATGACGGCCGGAAAGCCACGCTCGCGGCAAATCCCGATCGAGCGCTCCATCAGGCGGAAGGCAACGCCATTGCCGCGCCGCCGGGTGGCGACCGCGATCGGCCCCAAAAACGCCGCCCGGCGCCCCTCCTCGACATCGACCGGCCAGAGCCGCACGACGCCGCATAGCCCTTCGGCGTCGACCGCCACAAAGCTCGCCTCGGCAATCTTGGCGTTGGTCTCACGCAGTCGTTCGGCCGCCTTGGCGAAGCGGCCAGGGCCGAACACCTCGTCGTAAAGCCGCTCCACAGCGGCGGCATGCTCGATGGAATCAGGAATGAGTTCGCAAGGCGTGGAAGCGTTCACGAGGGCAGACTCCGCGACAGACGTGACGAACCAACGACCGCAGCCCTTCCGGCCTTTCCGGTTAAGCCCAGGTCAGCACATCACCGCTGGTCGCCGTCTTCCGCCCGGGATCGCCGGGGGCCCTTCGCGCAGCCGGTTATTGGGGCGTGCAAATAGGGTCGTTTGGCCGGGGTGTAAAGCGGAAAGGCCGGCGCCTCCCGCCACGGGCGAACCCGCTCGGCGCGGCGTCGCGTCTCATCCTCTGGCGTCAGCCTTCCGGCTGTGCTGTGAAGGCTTAAACCACTCAGCCTATCCATGGGAGACAGTCATGGGCGTTCTCGAAGGCAAGGTCGTTCTCATCACCGGCGGCGGCAACGGTATCGGTAAGGAAACCGCCCTGCTGCTGGCCAAGGAAGGCGCCAAGGTTGTCGTCAACGACCTCGGCGGCGCGCTGACCGGCGGCGACGAGGGCTCGTCCGGCCCCGCCGAAGCGGTCGCCAAGCAGATCAAGGCAGCAGGCGGTCAGGCCGTCTCGAACTCCGACAGTGTCGCCGATTTCAAGTCGGTCCAGCGCATGATCGAACAGGCCAAGGATACGTTCGGCGGCCTGCATGCAATCGACCACCCG
>JANMWT010000056.1:0-2535 GCA_031394145.1 Alphaproteobacteria bacterium
TTCATCGGGTCGCGACTTTGCTCCACGCTTCCTTCAGACCTCGCCTCACGACGACGCCCTTGCGCTTCACTAACCCTTCGCCGTCATCAGGCTGGGTAAAGGACTTTCACCGCCAAGCTGTCGATCATGCTCGGCACACAAGGAAGGTCCGGGAAGTTCGCTTCCCGGATCTTTCTCTTGTTGCACCGCCAGCGTCGATCAGCTTGCTGAGGGTGGCGGCGCCGCCGGTGTCTTGTTGGCGTCTTTATGCCATTCGTAGATCCGCTGAATGGTGCACGGGCCATCGCCAAAGCGAGCGTCGGTCACCAGCCGGTCGCCGTTCGACAGGCAACTGCCGCCGCCAAAGCGGCTGATCAGACCGATCGATGTGAAGGCGTCGCCCGGCTGGCACGTCCCGATCAGGTCCAGTTTGTACTCTTGCTTGAAGCCTTTCTCGATGATCACCGACCGGCTGTCGTTTTCACGCCAGTTCCGGATCTGTTGGCTAAAACAGACCTGCGAGACTTCCTTGCCTTGGCGCGGATCGGGTTTCTTGGCCGCGGCCTTCTCGTGAGTGGTGTCGGCCGACTGGCACGCGACGGCCAGCAGCGCCGCTATACATGCTGCAATGAGATGTTTCATGGGGCTCTCCTTCAGACACGCAGATCCCAGAATGAAGCCTTGCGCCAGCGACCTGAACGGGCACTGAACAGAAGATAGACCGCTCGATTGACGATCGCGAGTGAACGCGCCTTTAGGGCGGTCGCCGAAAATTCACGCCAATCTCGATGATAACACACGTGGCGACGCCTTGAGCCACTCTCGACTCGGCGCGAATCACCTTACGAATCAATCTGGCTGAGGGGCCGGGTATCGAAGTCGAGAGGCTTAACCGCCGTGACCCAGCATTTCTTCTGCAACGCCATGCCCATCGGCGAAATCCAGGGCGACGTCGCGATTGTACGCTTCGCCATGGAAAGCCCGCTCGAACATGGGGCGCCAGCAGGGATCGACGGGGTGTTCACGCCCCACGCCGCCCGCGCCGCCGCCGAAGTCCTCACCCGCCTCGCCAACGAGATGGAACAGCGCCGGGCGAACCCCACGCCGGTGGCGCATTACCGCAAGCCGGCCAGCGAGCCGCGCTTCTAGGCCCCCCGATCCGGGCCGCCATTCGGCGCTGCCGTTCGGCCGTTTGCCCGGCCAGCGGTCGATCGCACGGGGATCGGCAACCGAGCGGGGAGCCGGCGCTTCCACCCGACGTTGTCTGCTCGCACGACCTCGCGGTCGCAAAAAGGCAGTCGGTTCATGGCGAAACGCACCCGGCGACGATCCTGCCTGCCGGTCTCTTTGCCCCGCGACGCCTTCGTGGCGGTCGAGTGCAAGCCGCAAATCGTGACCGCGGTGAGGATAGCTAGACCAGGAGCTTCACCAGCCTCTTCGGCGCGACGGCGCGATAGCTCTGGGCGATCCAGGCCTTCATCGTGTCGATGTCGAAATTGGCGCCGGACTTGATCCGCGCGGTCACCCAGCCGGATTTGCCAAGGCCGTAGCCGGTCGGCTCCACCCAATCCAGCGTCAGCGCCATTTCCGACGAGACGGGCAGCTTCACGCTCATCGAGAATATCCCCTTCTCGCCGATCTCCCCGCCGAACGTGGCGAACATCTTCCCCTTCACCTTCAGCGCGTCATGCCCCCATGGATGCTCCCGCGCCGTCTCCGGGAAGGTGAGCCCGTAGTCGATCAGCTTCTTCTCGGCCTGCCGCACGGTGAGTTTCGGCATGATGTTCCCCTGCCAGCCCCGGATGGACATTAGCCCGGTGGCGGCGATATCCAACCGCCATGCTGGCCGAACGCCCCGTCGCCCCTTCCGACCTCGACACGATCTGCCGCCACCGGGAGAGGCTGTTCCGCGAGGCCGGGCGGCAGGACGACGCCATCGTCGCGATGCGCGCGACCTTCCGCGACTGGCTCGCCCCGCGCCTCGCCGACGGGACCTATTCCGGTTTCATCCTCGAGGATGAGGGGCAGTCCATCGCCGGCGTCGGCCTGATGGTGATCGATTGGCCGCCGCATCCCAACCATCCGACCGAGGCGCGCCGCGGCTATATCCTCAACGTGTTTGTCGAGCCGGCGCACCGCGGACAGGGCTTGGCGCGGCGGTTGATGGATCGGGCGGAGGCGGAACTGGCGCGACGCGGCGTCGGCTTCCTCGTGCTGCACGCAACGCCGATGGGGCGCCCGGCCTACGAGAAATGGGGCTGGAGCGCCGGGCCCGAAATGGCCAAGCGCGGCTGGGCGCAAGGCTGAGCCCAATGCGCGTGCGCCTCGAACACCACTCCACCCGTCCGCTCTCGCCGTTGACGCCGTGGGTGCACCGGGGCGTCGATGGGCCCTACTACACGGCGACCGTGTTCGATCCGCCGCTGCCGTATCCCGTCCATGGCAAGGGTTTCCCGGTCTGGTTCGTCGAACATCGCGATCGGACGATCTATTTCATTTCACCCGAAGAGATCGCCCAGGCCATCGATATTCTCGGTCGCAAAATTCTTCCGGTCA
>JANMWT010000059.1:0-2465 GCA_031394145.1 Alphaproteobacteria bacterium
GCGGCCTTCCGACCAAAGCCGATGCGCCGAATGAGCGCTGGCTTGGTTCTGTTGCGAAATAGGGCCTCAAGCAGACCCGTCGTCGATGTACATTTTGTTTTCGCGGATTGGCATTTGTGAAAAGAAAATGATATTTGACTCCTATGAGCAACCTTGTCCCTCCCGACGACCATGGGGGCGGCCAAGCGCCAGCGGCGCACCTGTCGCCACGCGTTCGAAATTCCAGTCGGAAGCCTTGATTGCCATGACCGCAGCCGTCGCCCGCTATATCGAGTCTCTCCAGGACCAAGGAGGCCTGAAGGGAACCGATATCGCGAACTTCGCCGACGTATCCTCGGCGACCGTCCATCGCTGGAAGGCGGGAACGCATGTTCCCCATCCGGCGACGCAGCTCATGCTCGCGCAGCTGCACTACGTCGTCAGCCGCCTCGACGACTACTACACGCCGGACGAGGTGCGCCTGTGGCTCTACGCGCCCCATCCTCAACTGGAGGGCCGTCCCGCGATCGACTCCATCGTGAGCGGCCAGGCTGCTGACGTGATCGCTATCCTCGATCGGCTGGATGCGGAGGTCTATCTCTGATGACGTCGCATCGGCCGCCTCGCCCAAAGGCGCTGCTCGATGCCATCGATAAGGAGACCCCCGCGGCATATAGCGGGCGCCTTTGGCGGGTGGTGACCGAGGGCTTCGATCCACTGCGCCCTTCTCGAGCGGGTGGTCGGTGGGACGATGGGAGCTTTGACGTCCTTTACACTGCGGCGTCGCGCGAAGGGGCGGTGGCTGAATCCTGGTTCCACATGACCAAGGGCCAGCCAATCGTTCCGTCGAAGATCGCGAAACGTCTCTTCCAGATCGAGGCGGACCTGCAGCGGGTCTTGGACCTGTCCGGAGATGGCCGTCTTGCGGCTCTCGGCGTAAACGTCGCCAGGTATGGGCAGCTCAGCTACGTGCAGCGCGTCGAAGAATATCCGTCGCTGCAGCAGATCGGCGAAGCCGCGTTCTTCTACGAATATCAAGCGGTGATCGTCCCGTCGGCGCGTTGGCCGGGAACGAATGTCGTGATCATGACCGAGCACGTCGCCGTGACGCAGCTGGCGGTCGTCGGCGACGAGGCGGTAGATCTTGAGGCTTGGGCGCGCGCGAACCGCGTGAGGGGCTAACAGGCTGAGGAAAAACCTGACGAGTGCGGGTGGTTTTGTCGGTTGGTCGAGGTTTTGGGGCTGATTCTTGTCCCGCGCAGCGGTTACGGGCTGGTTTTGGGGCCTTGCGGTGCGTCGGCGACGGAGTCTGGGCCTGGGGTTCCCATCATCTTGCCTGCGCCAGCAGCTTGGGCAGTCGGATCAGGTTGTAGGCGGCCAGGGTGAAGGTGAACTGCCAGCCGACGCGGCCAAGACCTCGGTGTCGGGTCTTGCGCAGGCCGGCGGCGGACTTGGCCCAGCCGAACACCTCCTCGATGCGCTTGCGGATGGTCTGGCTCAGCCGGTAGCCGGCATGGCGTGTGGTGCGCCCGTCCAGCGTCGAGCCCTTGTCCTTGGCCGCCACGTGCGGGGTGACATTGAGGGTCCGCAATTCGTTGACGAAGTCCGCCACGTCATAACCCTTGTCGGCGCCCAGGGTGATGCGGTTTGGCCGCTCGGCGCGGGGCTCGATCATGTGCAGGGCGGCGATGCGCTCGGCATGGCCGTCGGCCGGGGTCAGGCAGGCGTCCACCACCAAGCCGTGGCGGTTCTCCATCAGGGCATGGCCCATGAAGCACAGCCTGGCCTCCTGCCCCGGCCCCTTGCGATAGAGCCGCGCGTCCGGATCGGTGGTGCTGGCGTGGGTGTCGTTACGGCGCGACTGGCCATGGAAGTCGGCCTGCGCGTTGCGCCCCGGCGCGGGCGGATCGCCCGGACCGTCCTTGGGCCGGAAGCTCTTCATCGAGGCCCAGGCTTCGATCAGCGTGCCGTCGACGCTGAAGTGCTCGGTGGACAACAGCCGCGTGACCTTCGGATGCGCCAGCACCGCGGCCAGGAACTTGTGCGCCACGTCGCCCGCCAGCAGCCGGTCGCGGTTCTTGCCGAACGTCGTCTGGTCCCAGGTCGCGTCGTCCACCCCAAGGCCCGTGAACCAGCGGAACAGCAGATCGTACTCCAGCCGCTCCAGGATCTGCCGCTCCGAGCGGATCCCGTAGAACGCCTGCAGCAACAGCGCCCGCAACAGCCGCTCCGGCGGGATCGAGGGCCGCCCGACCCGCGTGGCGTAGATCGCCTCGAACTCCGCGCTCAAGCTCGCCAGAACCTCGTTGACGATCCCACGGATCAGCCGCAACGGATGGTCGCGCCGGACCCGGCTCTCCAGGTCCACATACGAAAACAACGATCCCGAACGCTGATCCGATCCCCGCATCGCACCCCTCCCGATGGACATCCCCGCCCAACGGTTGAATCATGCTCCGCTCACCCAGGCGAGAGAGTTTTTCCTC
>JANMWT010000168.1:0-13163 GCA_031394145.1 Alphaproteobacteria bacterium
GTTGTCGTTTCGGGAAGGACGGGGCGCGACGTGGCTACGGAGCTGTCGGAGAAACTCAAATCCTTGGCGATTGATCGCGCTGGCGTACCAAACTCCGGGGCGCCTGGCGCCTGGCCCTGGGTTGCTGCTATCGCGATTGCGCTGGCGATCGGAATGGTTTTATGGACGTTCTGGCCAAAGCCCCCGGGGTCGGCTTTGAACCGCGCCGGGGTCAGCGTTCCTCTTGCACAAGCAGCCCCTGCCAGTTCGCCGTCGGCCCCCGCGGTTTTAGCCGACGCTGGGCCAAAACCCCGCGGCGGCCTGGTGGCTTCAGGGTATGTTGTCGCGCGCCGATCGGCGACCGTCTCGGTCGATATCACGGGGCGCCTCACATCAGTCGTGTTTGACGAGGGCGCCGTCGTCCAAAAGGGCCAGTTGATGGCCCAGCTCGACGATCGACTGGCTAAGTACGATTTGGAGCTGGCGCGTGCGCGGGCAGCCTCGGCGAGCAAGAACGTCGAGGCGCTGGACGCCCAGCTCGTGGAATCGCTTGCATCACGCGCCCGCGCCGAGGCGCTGATCAAAAGCCAGGCGGTCTCCCAGGCATCCCTGCAAGCGGCTGTTGCATCGACCGACTCTCTCAAGGCGCGCCTCGAGGCGGCTAAAGCCGATGCCGAAGTGGCCGCGGTATCGGCGCGTAGACAAGCGGAGTATGTCGATCGCCATCGCGTGCTCGCCCCCTTCAGCGGCGTCATCATCGCTAAGAACGCCCAGGCAGGCGAAATCCTGTCGCCGATTTCCGGCGGCGGTCAGTTTACCCGCACGGGCGTGGCGACGCTGGTCGATATGGCGAGCCTCGAGGTCGAGGTCGACGTCAACGAAGGCCAGATCGCGGATGTCCACGCAGGCCAGCCCGCGACGATCGTGCTTGACGCGTATACAGACTGGGAAATTCCCGGCGAAGTGATCGCAATCATCCCGACAGCCAACCGCGATCGAGCGACGATCCAGGTGCGTGTGGGGTTCAAGGTTCAGGATGCGCGTATCCTGCCTCAGATGGCCGCAAAAGTGACATTCGATCGCAACAAATAAAGGGCTGGGGTCCGAGCCCGGTCGGGGTCCGGCGGACAATGCCGGGCAGACAGGGTGCGGGCGTTGAGCGTGGCCGGGCCTGATCAATTGCCGGGGCGCTAGGTCGTAGGACAAAGGAGGGCTGACGGATGGCTCTGATTGAGCTCAGCGATATTGCAAAAGGCTATCGTCGTGGCGACGAGGCGATTTCGATTTTCAACAACCTGTCCTTGTCCATCGAAGGCGGAGACTTCGTCGCCGTCATGGGCCCGTCGGGATCGGGCAAAACGACGTTGCTCAACATGTTGGGCGGGCTTGATCGCCCCAGCGCTGGAACAATCCGGTTCAACGGGTCCCCGATTGAGAAGCTGTCGGAAACCAGCCTGTCGGCCTGGCGCGCCGCGAACATCGGGTTCATCTTTCAGTTCTATAATCTGATGCCGACGATGACGGCGGCGCAGAATGTCGAGCTGCCGCTGCTCCTCACTAAGCTGGGAACAAGCGATCGAAAGAAGCGCGTGCAGACGGCGCTTGACATCGTCGGCCTCGCCGATCGCGCCCGGCATAAGCCAAGAGAACTCTCCGGCGGGCAACAACAGCGCGTCGCCATCGCCCGCGCGATCGTCGCTGACCCCAAACTTATTCTCGCCGATGAACCAACCGGGGACCTCGACCGAACGACCGCCCAGGAGATCCTCGACATGCTTCAGCTCCTGAACCGCGAACTGGGCAAGACCATTGTCATGGTGACCCACGATCCGGCCGCGGCAAAGTACGCTAAGCGCGAGTTACACCTCGATAAGGGAACCTTCGAGGAGCGGCTCGCATGAAAGATCTCGGGCTGATCCTTGCGGGACTGGGTCGGAAGAAATTCCGCACTGCCCTGCTGATCTTTGCGGTGTTCATCGCTTTCCTGATTTATGCGATCCTCGGAGCCTTCCAGGCCTCGCTTGCCAACGCGGCAGGACCATCGTCGCAGAACCGCCTGATCGTCTCCAACCGGATCAATTTCACGCAACCTCTGCCGCTGGCCTACGCAAACCGGATTTCGCGGATCAGCGACGTCACCAACACAAGCTACCAAATGTGGTTCGGAGGCTATTTCCAGGATCGGCGCAACTTCCTGCTCGCCTTTGCCGTCGATCCTGACACCTACACACAGATCTATACGGAATTGAAAATTCCCGATGACCAGAGGAAAGCCTTCATCGAGGGGCGCGACAGCATTCTGGTTGGTCGCTCTGTTGCCGATCAGTTCGGCTGGAAACTCGGGCAACAGGTGCCGATCTCCTCGAACATCTGGCGACGAGCAGACGGGAGCTCGACCTGGCCGGTTATCGTCCGCGCCATCTATGATGGAGATGGAAAGACGCCGACCAGCGCGGTCTATGTTCACTACAAATATCTCGATGAGGCGCGCGCCTTCGCCAAGGACACGATCGGCAATGTGATCATCACCACAACCTCGCCCGACCAGAATGATGCGATCGTCAAGAAAGTGGACGAGCTTTTCCAGAACTCGCCTGCCGAGACCAAGACAACAACCGCGGAAGAGTTCAACGCGGCCTTCATCAACCAGCAGGGCAATCTCAGCCAGATCATCGTTGCGGTCACTGGCGTGTCGTTTCTCACGATCCTGCTGATCGTGGGAAACGCGATGTCCGGCGCGATTCGCGAGCGTACAGGGGAGATCGCGGTGATGAAGACGCTCGGATTTACCTCCGGACGCATCGCTCGCATCGTTGTTGGCGAGACCCTGGTGATCGCTGTCGTCGGCGGAGGCCTTGGTCTCTTGGTGGCCGGCGCGCTGGTCGGCGCGCTCAAGACGGGCGGCTCGAATTTTTCGGCGTTCTTTACGACCCTGAGCCTGACCCCGCTGATTGCCCTGATCGGCCTGGGCCTCATGGTCCTGCTGGGCGCGCTCACAGGGGCAATCCCCGCCTGGAACGCGATGCGGGTCAACGTCATCACCGCCTTCCGGAGGATCTAGACCGATGTTTTCGAGCTTGCGCCAGATCGGGACGGTTGTGCGAATGACTGTCCTCGGGCTGCCCAGCCGGTTCTGGGCGTCGCTTACGACCATTCTGTCGGTCGCGCTCGTGGTTGCGACCCTGCTTGCCTTCCTGGCCATGTCCAACGGCTTCTCGAAGACGGTGGCAGGAACGGGCGCCGACGACATCGCCATGGTCCTCGGGACAGGATCGGGAGCCGAGCTCAACTCGACAATGCCGAGCGAGGCGGTCCGTATTCTTCAAGAGGCGCCCGGCATCAAGCGTGATGCATCGGGAAAGCCGATCACCTCGCCGGAGACCTATTTTGTCGTCAACGCGGTGCGGCGCGCCGGCGGTGGCGAGACGAACCTCTCGTTGCGCGGCGTCGCCGGCAATGCCGCTGGGATGCGGCCCGGGTTCAAGATCACACAGGGGCGCATGTTCGAACCTGGCACCAATGAGATGGTCGTCGGGGCCGGCGTCCTGCGCGAATTCAAAGGCTTCGATCTGGGCAACGAGATGCAGTTCAGCGCGACCAGATGGAAAGTGGTCGGGGTCTTCGAAGTGCCCGGCACGGTCTTCGACAGCGAAGTCTGGGCTGACCTGCCGGTCGTGCAGACCCTTTTCAATCGTGGGGCGACGGTAGCGGCGGTGCGTGCGCGGCTTGAATCGCCAGCCGCGCTCCAGGAGGTCAAGGACTACGTCAAGAGCCAGCCGCGTTTGCAAGTCGAGGTCAAAAGCGAAAAGGAACACTTTGCCGCCCAGGCCAAATCGCTGGAGACGATCGCGGTATTCGGATGGGCGCTCTCAATCACCCTCGCGCTCGGAGCGCTCGCCGGCGCACTCAACACAATGTATGCGGCTGTCGAAGCCCGCTCAAAGGAACTTGCAACGCTACGCGCCATCGGTTTTGGCGGCGTGCCAGCGTTTTTTGGCGCCATCAGCGAGTCCCTGCTGTTATCGCTCGCAGGAGGCCTGCTCGGCGTCCTTGCAGCCTATCTCGCCTTCAACGGGTTTAGCGCATCGACGCTGGGCGGGGGATTTACCCAGGTTGTTTTCAATTTCACGGTCGGTGCGCCGCAGGTCATCTCTGGATTAATCCTGGCCTTGACGCTCGGCCTGGTCGGCGGATTTTTTCCTGCCTTGAAAGCTGCCCGGACGCCCGTTCTCAAGATCGGAGCGGAGTAGCCTCGTTCCTTGATCGAGCGTTTCGACGCCTCAGCGTTGAGTTGCACCGCGCATCGCGACCGACAATTCGCTCCCGATCAGCGATTAAACCTGCGTCATGAGGCATCTGATCTGTCGCGGGATGCGTACAGCGCGGCACGGGACGGACGCGCCTCAGCGAGCTGCGGTGAGTCATATCCTGATGTTCAACCCGACTTTCTCCACACGAGGTTCACCGATGAAGTTTCACGCCGCCCTAGCAGCAGGGGCACTGGCCGTTGCCGCCTGTTCACCGAAGCCTGAGCAACCCGCTCCGGCTGCGCCAGAAAAGACTGTCGAAGCTGCGCCTGTCCCGGCACCCACCCCAGTCATGGCCAAGGATATTGTCGATACCGCCATTGCCAGCGGCCAGTTCAAGACGCTTGTGGCCGCCATCCAGGCCGCCGGCCTTGAAGCGACACTTCGCGGCCCAGGACCGTTCACCGTCTTTGCGCCAACGGATGCCGCCTTCGCAGCGCTTCCCGCAGGCACGGTCGAAAGCCTGCTAAAGCCAGAAAACAAAGACAAGCTCGCAGCGGTTCTCACCTATCATGTCGTGCCTGGAAAAGTGATGGCTGCAGATGTCGCCGGCAAAACTGTCGATCCGGCGACAGTCCAAGGCAAGACCGTCAAGGTCGTAGGCGGCGCCGATGGCAAGGTCATGGTTAACGACGCCAAGGTCATCTCAGCCAATATCGAGGCTTCCAACGGCGTCATCCACGTCATCGACAAGGTCATTATGCCGCCTAAATAGAACTCGCTGGCGCAACTGACGCTGCGGCGGCCTCCGACGCCTCCGCAGGTTGCTCGCTCCACGTGACATCCGCGCCGAGGTTCGGCGCGGATGTTGTCGTGTTGGCGTCCCTCTTAGGGCTGCAAACTATCGGGCAAGGCGTCCGGGATAGAACGGGGTGCGGAGCACACGGACGAGCAAAGCTGTTGGCTTATGGAATGCCATCGTGAGGCCGGCTCTTCCTGAGTATGCGCTGCAGCGTTCGGCGATGCATCCCAAGGCAGCGCGCAGTCGCGGTCAGTTGGCGGTTCTGCTCCTCGAAAATCGCGATGATGTGCGTCAGTCGCGCTTGCCTCGGATTGATCGGATGCTCGCAAAGCCTGGCTTTCTCGCCCGGCGCCTGCCTGAGGGCGTTTGCGATGTCATCAGGGTCGGATGGCTTGGGAAGGAAATCCACAGCGCCTGCTTTCGTCGCTGCGACCGCTGAGGGTATGTTGCCATATCCGCTGAGTATGACCGACCTGCAGTCGGGACAGATATGCCTGAGGGCGTAGACCAGTGAGAGCCCGTCGCCTTCCGCAAGGCGAAGATCGACCAGAGCGAACGCTGGCTGCAAGCCTTCAGCGTCGGATAGAGCGTCTAGCTCCGAGGCATAGGCATGGACAATAAACCCTCGCGCAGACATCGCACGCACAAGTTGGCCCCGCAGAGCTTGATCATCCTCGACCAGAAGCAGGCGGTCCGGTTCCAAATCGTGCACGATCCTTTTGAGACGATGGTCCTTGAAGATGGTCATTAGATAAGAGCTGCCGCGCCAGCCCGGCGACCATGGCCTGGGGGCATGGTGTCGCACACTCGCTTGTCAGTTTATCGCGCCATGAGCACTTCGAGGCCCGAAGCGGCGAGGGCCGGTCCTTGAGGCGTTCGGTCGGAAAGGCAAAGGGCGCGGTCTGCTTCAGGCATGCGCGATGCGCCGGAGCATGGCTGCCTGGCTGGCTGCGCGGCGGGCTTGCTGCCGCCAAGCCCATGTGCGGCGGCGGCAAGCAATCGGTGCTTCGCTGAAGCGGCGAATGATTGCCGCTTGGATAAGCCACGATCGTACAACGCCCTTTCGATAAACCAACCAAGCGATGGAATTCCAACCATGACCCAACGCCCAAGGTCGAGCGTCAACGCCGCTTCCGGTCAACCGACGGCGCTGACGTGCGCCGGGCGAAAGAAGCTTGGGACGCAGTTGATGAACTGCCTTCAGTCCCACTAAAACACTTTAACTCGGTGTTCGTGAAACTGGCAGCAGCCCAAGGAGCGTCGCCAATTCGATGGCGTCGAGATGGTTCCCTCGGAGAACTACACCTATCCCTAAGTTCTTACCGCGCTGGGTTCGGTTCTGACCAACAAGTATTGCGAAGGCTCGCCTGGCTCCCAGGCCGGCACACCGGAATTAACCTGACAATCCTCCTGGCCGCCCTTCCGAAGCGATCAGTGAAGGTCGAAGCGATCCAGGTTCATGACCTTGGTCCACGCCGCCGCGAAGTCTTTTACGAACTTCTCTTTCGCGTCGCTGGCCCCATAGACCTCGGCGAGGGCGCGGAGTTGCGAGTGCGAGCCGAAGATGAGGTCAGCGCGAGTGGCTGTCCACTTCGTCGCGCCGGACTTGCGGTCCTTGCCCTCGAACAAGTTGTTGTTCGCATCGTTCAGCGCCGTCCACTTCGTGCCCATGTCGAGCAGGTTGACGAAGAAGTCGTTCGTCAGCTTGCCCGGGCGCGCGGTGAGAACGCCAAGCTTGGGATCGCCAACCTGCAAGACGCGCAGGCCGCCAATCAGCGCGGTCATTTCCGGGGCAGTGAGGTTGAGCAGTTGCGCGCGGTCGACCAGATGATCCTCGATCGCCATGATCGGCTTGCGCACATAGTTGCGGAAGCCGTCGGCTTTCGGTTCGAGGAAGGCGAAGCTTTCGATTTCGGTTTCTTCCTGCGTGGCGTCGGCGCGGCCGGGCGTGAAGCCGACCTTCACATCGACGCCGCCATCCTTCGCCGCCTTCTCGACCGCGGCCGTGCCGGCGAGGACAATGAGGTCAGCGAGCGAGACCTTCTTGGCGCCAGCGTTGAACTCCTTCTGGATGCCTTCGAGAGCAGATAGCACTTTCGAGAGCTCGGCAGGCCTGTTGACCTCCCAGTCCTTCATCGGCGCAAGATGGATGCGGGCGCCATTGGCGCCGCCGCGCTTGTCCGAGCCGCGGAAAGTGGATGCCGAGGCCCAGGCGGCGCCGGCGAGTTCCGACACCGAGAGGCCGGCAGCCAGGATTTTCGTCTTGAGCGCTGCGACGTCGGCATCGCCGATAGTCGAGGGCGCGCCCGAGATCGGGTCCTGCCAGATCAGCGTTTCCTTCGGCACGAGCTTGCCGTGATAGAGCTGCTTGGGACCCATGTCGCGGTGCGTGAGCTTGAACCAGGCGCGGGCGAACGCGTCGGCGAACTCCTTTGGGTTGTCGAGGAAGCGCTTCGAGATCTTGCCGTAGGCCGGGTCCATGCGCATGGCCATGTCGGCCGTGGTCATCATCGGCGGGTGCTTCTTGTTCTTGTCGAACGCGTCTTCGACCAGGTTGTCGCCCGAGTGGCCCTTCGGCTTCCACTGGTGCGCGCCGGCGGGGCTCTTGGTCAGCTCCCACTCGAACTTGTAGAGCGTTTCGAGATAGCCGTTGTCCCATGTGGTGGGCTTCGGCTTCCAGGCGCCTTCGATGCCCGACGTGATGGTGTGGCCGGCCATACCGCTTTCGAACGACGAGTTCCAACCGAGGCCTTGCGCTTCGAGGTCGGCGCCTTCCGGCTCCTTGCCGACATGGCTTTCGGGACCGGCGCCGTGCGCCTTGCCGAAGGTGTGGCCGCCGGCGACGAGGGCGACGGTCTCTTCATCGTTCATGGCCATGCGGCTGAAGGTTTCGCGGATGTCGCGCGCCGAGCCCAACGGATCGGGATTGGCGTCAGGCCCCTGCGGGTTGACGTAGATGAGGCCCATCTGCACGGCGCCGAGATTGCCTTGAAGTTCGCGGTCACCGGAATAGCGGGTGTTGGCCGCCTTGGAGTCCGCGAGCCAGGCTTCTTCCGCGCCCCAGTTCACCTGCTCCTCAGGCTCCCACACATCGGCGCGGCCGCCGCCGAAGCCGAACACCGGGCCGCCCATCGACTGGATGGCGACGTTGCCGGTGAGGATCATCAGATCGGCCCAGGAAATCTTGCGGCCGTATTTCTGCTTGATCGGCCAGAGCAGGCGGCGCGCCTTGTCGAGGTTGCCGTTGTCGGGCCAGGAGTTGAGCGGGGCAAAGCGTTGTTGCCCGCGTCCGCCGCCGCCACGGCCATCACCGGTGCGATAAGTGCCGGCAGCGTGCCAGGCCATGCGGATGAAGAAGGGGCCGTAGTGTCCGTAGTCCGCAGGCCACCAGGGCTGCGAATCCGTCATCAGGGCCTTGAGGTCTTTCACGACCGCGTCGAGGTCGAGGCTCTCGAATTCCTTGGCGTAGTTGAAATCCTTGCCCATCGGATCCGAGTCGGGGCCATGCTGGTGCAGGACCTGGACGTTGACCTGGTTCGGCCACCAGTCGCGGTTCTGCCTGCCGCGCGAGTGGGGGGCTGGGCATTTGGCGCTCGTGTCAGTCGTTGCACTCATGTTTCTCTCCGATCACGTCTGCAAGGTTCTTCGAATCGCTCCTGACGGAGTTGGTATGATCTCCGACCGGCCGCCGGCGAAATTCCGTTCGCCGTCCTGGTTGTCGAGCTTGGGAGCAAAGCCGCACTCGTCGCACACCCGCATCGCTGTCGAAAAGCGCACGATCAGGTCGATCTTCTTTCCCAGCTGCACCGTCTCCGCCTTTATGTCTTCGGCGATCGCCAGCACGCCATAAACGCAACTCATTCACGCAGCGCTACGTTCGAACTGTAGCCAGTCGAACAGGGGATTCAAGAAATTTTTTAGAATGTTTCTATAAACCGCAGTTCGGGTGTCGAAACACGTTGATCCCGATCTCGACCAGCTCCGCGCTGCGGATCATTCAGCATAAGGTTGGTTCAGCGGTCGTGGTCGCCGGTCACCCGCACCATCACTTCGACCAAGCGTACTCTGCCGCCAGGCGGCGGCGAAGGTAGTCCATCGACGCGGATGCTGTGGCCGGGAACGTCGTGGAGCCGCCCCTCATTCTCGGAGAACAGGTGGTGATGGTCAGATGTGTTGGTGTCGAAATAGGTGCGGTCACTGTCGAGCGTGATGCGTTTCATCAGGCCGGCGGCGACGAACTGGTTCAGTGTGTTATAGACTGTCGCCAGCGATGCATCTGTCAGGTAGTGGCAGCTCGGCGCGGGTGGGGCGCTCAGCAACGTCTAGGCCAGATTCGCAGCCGCCAGCGCATGGGGCATGAGGAAAGCTGTGAGATCAGCGATCACGGCGGTAAGTTCACCGGGCTCGACGTCGACCGTTTCGACGAAAGCCGTCCACTGCGCGTGCTTCTGCGTGTCGGCCGCGAAGGCAGGCGTCAGGGCGTCGGGCGCCTCGACGGGGATCGCTGTGCCGCGCCGCGAGAATGTCGCCTTGATGGCGTGGGCGAGGCGATCATCGGTGAACGTGAAGGCGTGGGCGAGAATCCAGATGTCGTGGAAGTCCTTCATCCGCGTATTGTCGCGGCCGAGCGAGGTGATCGCCTCGAACTTTTCGGCGATCACGGTTTCGCGGACATAACCGCGGAGCAGCGGCGTGGGCATGTCGAGCAGCACGGGATAGGCGAGGGTCTCAGGCTCCGGCTCGAGCGCGTCGCCAAAGCCGATATCGATCGAAATCTTGACCCGCGCGCCGCCGATGTCGGCGGTCGTCGCGAGGCGCAGGCCGCCATAGGCAAGGTGTTCGCGAATGCGTTCGACGCAGCATTGCAGCTGCGTCAAAGATGATGCCGTCATCGTCTTCAACCGCCATCACCTTGCGGAAGACTGCCAGCATCGCCTCGCCATCGGAATCGCCGAATCCGAGCAAGTCGAGGTCGCGCGTCGCGCGTCCCGCGGTGCGGGGCGGTGAGCCAGGTCATCAACAGGGTGGCGCCCTTGAGCACGAAACGCCCCGCGTGCGCCGAGACGCTGAGCCGGTAGAGCAGGCGTTCGACCGCATAGCGGTTGAGGACGAGGTCGAAGACCTGTCCCTTGGCTTTTGAGATCGCGAGCAAGCGGGCGCGGACCGAGGCGCCCATGTTCTTCTTCGGCTCAGGCATTGGCGGTCAGCGCCTCCAAATAGGGGCGCATGACGGTGGCGACGCCGCTCTTCGACGCTTGGCGCGACATTGCGCCGGGCGTCACTTTACGCTGGCGCAGCGTTTCCTGCAGTCCCTCCAGCGCGACGCTGAGGCCGACCGAGCGGCGGTGTCGGAAGCAGTCGGCGACGGTCTTGGCGACGCCGAACACCTTCACATTGACGCCTTCGATGGTGTGCGTCTCGACGCTGTCGCCGAGTAAGGCGCCGGTCATGCGGACGATGCGCAGGGGCGGCGAAGAGGGCTCGGGCGCCCAGTCGCTGACGCCGATGGCGATCCAAACCTTTCGGGGCAGCTGGTCGGTGAGGCCGTGGAAGGCAAGGGCGGAGGTCAGGCAGATCACGCCCTTCGGTACACGAGTAGCCGCTTCCGCAACGCTGTGCTGGGCGTCGAGTTCGGCGCCGGCGAGCTGGTAGAGGCCGCGCGCCAGGCGCACGACCTCGCCGTCATTCGCCATGCGCGTCATGGTCGCCGCCGTAACGCCGGCTGCACGCAGGTCCGCCAGACGCGCCTCCTCCGTCATCGCGCGCTGCGTCGGTCGAAGGCGTGCGCCGTAGGCGCTCTCGAACCGATGCTGGTTGATATTGACCTCAACCCAGGCCCAGCCTTGCGAGAGGGCGTCGTCGCGCACGGCGTCAAGCCGGTCGTGCGCCAGCTTGTTGATGAGCGCCGGGTCATCGACATAGATGCCGTCCGTCTCGAACAGATCACGCTTCAGCGTTCCGCCAGCCGCCTCATAGGCTTCGAGGCCAACAAAACGGGCCAAGCGGTCGGTGTGGCGCATCCGTCCTTGCATGAGCTGGCTGCGTACCGATCCCGGATGGGTGATTGGTTTCGACAATGACTTGAAGACCGCCTCCTGCTTGGGATGATCGTCCACGAGACAGAAGGCGCGGGCAGCGTCGAGCGTCACATCCCCGCGCCGATACGCGGCCTTGATCTTCGGAGACAGCGCCGCGAGCGCCAGACGCTGTTCAACGTGCCGAGCGCCAATGCCGAACCGTCGTGCGATGTCTTCGACAGACTGCCCGGCATCCGCGAGCGCGGAAAACGCTTCGACTTCGTCCATGGCGTCCATCGCCACGCGCTGAACATTTTCAGCCAGTGAGACTTCGCTCGCACCGTCTGACTCGATGATCTGACAGGGCACAGCAAAGTCGCGTGCGATCGCGCCGGACTTCGCGAGCGATTTGAGCGCCGCGAGGCGGCGGCCACCCGCGATAACCTCGAATTTGTCCGTTTCGGTAGGGCTCACGGTCAGATTTTGAAGCAGGCCGTGCGCAGTGATGGAAGAAGCCAAGGCGTCGATCTCGGCCTTGCGATCCGTGCGTCGGACATTGGGCCGACTGACGATCAAGCGATTGAGCGGAATGAGTTGATGGTTGGACATTTGGAAGCTCCTCGAGCTTCCCGGCGGCGGTATGCCGAGCCGGGGCCGCGCGTTGCGACCCGGATTGAGGTAGGCCCGCGGAGAGGGGGCGGGTCGAGGGCGAAGAGCGGAGCGTCCCTCGACGCGCGCCGGCCGGGCCTTGAAGAGAGGGAGCAAGGCGTGGCTCCGGCGGAGTAGCTGGCCGGATTAAGCAAGCATCCAAAGGGGATTTTCGGCCATTTGCTGGAAAAGCGATATGCCGAGCCGCAAGAAAAGCTATTTTAAGTAACGCATAAAAAGCTATTTATGCTACAACGCAAAAGGCGACTCAGGCGCACCCAGGAGTACCATCATGGCGGCCCCAAACGAGAAGCTAGCTGCCGCCCTTGAGAACCTGCAGACGCTTCAGACTTCCGGCAAACAGGCTATCCGGACAAGCGATCTGACCCGAACCACGCGGGAATTGCTGTTGAAGCATGGCTTCCTCCAGCAGGTAATGAACGGGTGGTACATTCCAGCCCGCCCGGGCATCGGGGACGGGGAAAGCACCGCCTGGTTCACGTCCTTCTGGGGATTCTGCCGGGACTATCTCACTGAGCGCTTCGACTCCGAGTGGTCCCTGACGCCGGAGCAATCGCTCGTCCTGCACGCAGGCAACCTCAGTGTGCCGCATCAATTGCTGGTCAGGGCGAAGGGCGCGCGCAACCAGACGACCAATTTCATTCACGGCACATCGCTGTTTGAAGGAAACCACGCGCTGCCTGCGCCGGAGGACGCGGCCGAACTCAACGGACTGCGCGTTTTCAAAGTCGAACCGGCGCTCATTGCGGCGTCGCCGACCTTCTTTGAGCAAAACCCGACCGAGGCGCGCACCATCATCGCGATGCAGCGCGATGCGTCGGCGCTCCTCGCACGTCTCTTGCGTGGCGGACACACAACGATCGCAGGGCGCATTGCCGGTGCATTTCGCAACGTCGGCCGGGATCGCGAAGCGGATGAAATCATCAGCGCCATGAGGGCGACGGACTACAATGTTCGCGAGGCAGATCCGTTCACCACCAAGTTCGCGCAGCAGCCATATCGGCGCGAGCAATCGCCCTATGTGAATCGCATCCGATTGCTGTGGCAGGCGATGCGCGAGCAAATCCCCGAACGGTTTCCGCCGCCGCCGCCGAGGGTCAACAACATCGACGCCTACATGCGCCAAGTGGACGACATCTACGTCACCGACGCCTATCACTCGCTGTCGATCGAGGGCTACCAAGTCAGCCCTGCTTTCATCGAACGGGTGCGAAGCGGCACATGGAATCCCGACGGTGACGATGAAGACCGCGAACATCGTAACGCCATGGCTGCGCGTGGCTATTGGCAGGCGTTTCAAGCAGTCAAAAAGAGTGTTCGTGACGTTTTGCAGGGACAGAACGCAGGCGACGTGGCGGACCGTGACCACGGAGGCTGGTATCGGGAATTATTCACGCCCAGCGTCGGCGCGGGCATTTTGAAACCCGAAGACCTCGGGGGTTATCGCAA
>JANMWT010000179.1:0-2887 GCA_031394145.1 Alphaproteobacteria bacterium
CTGGCCTGTGCATGCCCCTGCCGACGCTTCGCCTGCCTCCTCGCGAAGGCCGACGCACGGCTCGGGGTCGATGCGGTTCGCTACTCCTTCATCATGGCGGACTTGCACCGCCTGCTTCTCGCCGGTTTATCCGGCGCACCGTCAATCAGGATGAGAATGGATCGCTGGCGGCAGAGCGGAGGGAGGGCGCAGCCCGACCGAAGGTCTGTCGCCGGCGATCTCGTCGTTTTTCCCGCTGGGAGCGGCGTCTGACGGTTGGGCGGGCTGTGATCAAGTGGCTGATTCTTCTCGTGTTTGAGGGATCAGCATTTGACCGGCTCCCACATCAACGACCGCCAGATGAGGATTTTCATGAGCCACCGGGACACCCACGACGTGAGCGCCGCCGCCGCTAAGGCCGGCTTTTCGGCAGCCAGCGGCTATCGGATAAAGAGCGATCCGCGACTGCCTTCCCAGAAACGAGGTTCCCGCGAGCGCCGGCGCCCTGACCCTCTGATCGACGTCTGGGACAGCGAGGTCGTGCCGATGCTGACGGCGGCGCCCGGCCTGAGGGCGGTCTGCGTGTTGGAAGAGCTTCAGCGTCGCCATCCGGAGATGGGCGATAATATCCGACGGACGCTGGAATGTGATTAGGCGTTGATCTTTGAACCAATGCGGTAAAATCGCAGGTCCGCTTCAGCGCGTTCCTGCAAGCTGCCGGTTGTAGTCGGCGCTGTCATAGTGGCCGAGCGATTCAGCAACCAGACCGTCAGGACCGAGGCGCCAGTCTTCGTAGCCGCTTATCTTTACAGACCGGCCGGTTCCGCCAGGGCCGGTATTCTTGCCGGTCAGCGTCCACCGAAAGATCACACGGTCGCCAACCTTCTCGATTGTGTCGCTGGAGACGCGCAGGTCTGGAAAGGCCGTCATGAAGCCCTGCGCGGCTTCGGTGATGGCGGCGCGTCCAATCGACGGTGGATTGTCGTTGATCTTGAGCGAACCATGCTCCGAAAAGAAAGCAGCGACACTGCTGGCCTTCTGGCTCGACCAGGCCTCGCCATAGCGTTTCGCAAAGTCGGTCAGTCGGTTCGACATCGATTATTCCTGAGCCTGCATCGTCGGAGAGGAAGACAGTGCGGAGCAGCCTGCCAACACCAGACAAACCGCCGCCCAACCGATTGCCGGAAGAATTCGGCGGGTCATGATGTTCGCCCCAAAAAGTCCGGGAGACTGAACGCTCTAGCTCGTGACAACAATGGGCCCGACCCGACGACGCACTTTGCTCAGCCGCCGCGCAGTCTCAGGACCAGATGCAGCGTGCTTTCCTTTTCGATATTGTAATCGGTCAAGGTCTTGGCGTCTTCAAGTTGCTTGCCGGCGAAGATCAGGCGCTGCTGCTCAGGCGCGATGCCCTCCTTGTCTTGAATCTTTTCCTTCACCTTCCCAACCGTGTCGCTTGGCTCGACCTCAAGCGTGATTGTCTTGCCCGTCAACGTCTTCACAAAGAGCTGCATGGCGTCGGCGGGCGCCGCGAGCGCGCCAGCAGCCAGCATGAGCGCGACCACCATGGATAGCGACTTGAGCCATTTCGTCATCGTGTGTCTCCGTCTCCCGATGCCCCTCCGATAAGGGGTTTCGACTGCGCTGTCACGCCACGGGCTTCGGCTTGCGTCGAAGCGCATCTCGATTGGCGCGAAGACGTCGACGCGCAAGCGCGGTGGTCTGGCGCCTTCGTGATCATCGCCAATGGCCCGGGTCCGGGCTTTCTAAACCTGCGACACCGGCGCCTGCCGCTTCCGCAGCGAACCTTCGACCTCCCCTAGAAATCTGTCTTGCCGAAACGGGCAAGTCCCTGGTTGACGCCGGGCGGATCAAGCACGGTCAAATCAAGTTCGACAGGCTCGCCGATCCATCGTCCCAGATATGTATGATCGCCGAGATCATCGCGCGTGAGCGGATGAATCAGAACACGAAGCCCCGAACGCCTCAACTCGTCCTCGACGACCGGAAGCAATCTTTCCTCAAAATGGATTTCGAACTGCGAGGTGATGTGCGGGCCCGCCTTGGAATCGCGCAACTCTCCGACAAAGCAGATTGCCGAAAGAGGATCGTCGGGACGGGCGGTGCGCAATCTGTCTTTAAGCTTTGCGGCCTCGGTCCGCTCCTCCGCAGCGTAGTAGATGTGGGCGTGGAAGGGAGCATCACCCCCGTCGTTCATCATCAAAGCCACTCCCGCTGTCGCACCAGAGAGTGTCATCGAACCTGCGGGGCCGACAACATCAAAGCGAGCGCCGGCGACCGGTCGCTTCGTCTCACCGGCGCAGGATCATCGACCTCGGGCAGAGGTTGACTTTAGTCGACCGTCAGGGCGAGGAACTCCCCCGGGTGGCCGGCAAAGCCGATCGGGACGATGATGTATTGCCGGCCTTGCCAGGCGTACGTCATCGGAACCCCGGTCACGGCGCCGTCGAGCGTCATCGCAAAGACCACCGCGCCCGTCGCCTTGTCGAAGGCGCGGAATGTCTTGCCGCCTGAGCCGGGCGGGTCCTGCGGAAAGCCCTCGCCCATGAAGACGAGGGTCTTGGTCACCAAGGGGCCAACGCGGCCGGGCACGCCGAGCGGGGGAAGACTGAGACCCTTCAGCGCCGGGTTGTCGCGCGGCCCGTCGCCGTTGGCGACCGTCCACTTGATCTCGCCCTGGTTGAGGTCAATGGCCACGAGGCGGCCATAGGGCGGCTTGAACATCGGAAGGCCCTGCGGACCTCTCAGCGGCTCGTAGCGCTCTCGCGTATAGCCGGTGTCCGAGCCGGGGGGCGATGGCACCAGCGATGCGACCACCGGCGTATGGGACGACGGCACGTAGAGTATGCTCGTCTCGGGATCGAAGCCCGCGCCCGGCCAGTTGGTG
>JANMWT010000205.1:0-3715 GCA_031394145.1 Alphaproteobacteria bacterium
GCCGCTGCGCGGGTGAGGATAAGGACGCCGGCGCACAGGAAGGCGAGCCCGAAGACGCCGCCGGCGGCCACGACGCCCAGCTTGGCGCCGAGCGCGCTGGATCCAAAACCGGCGACGACGCTGCAGAGCCACAGGCCTGCCGGAACCGGAAGCACCTTGGTTCGCAGCAGCTGCACCGAGAGGCCGGCCAGGCCGACCAGCAATCCGGCGACGCCAACAGAATAGAAATCGATCCCGAACATCGCGGCATCGGGGCCGACGATGCTGGCGTCCGCTACGAGCGACACAATGAAGAAGACCAGCCCGACCAGGCCGACCCGCGTCGCGGCGTGGAGATAGACGGCGATCAGGCCAAAGAGCAGGCAGATGTCGATAGCCCCGTAGAGCGTCTCGAGCCAGGGTGAAGCGGGCGCCCAGGGAATGAACGCCGACACGATGCGCATTCCGCCGCCCGCGACGGCGCACACAGCGCCGAACGCTCCCAGGGCCGCGGTGGCTGTCTTGTCAGGTCTGCGCATAGCTCACCACTTCGAACTCGATGCCGTCCGCGTCGTTGAAATAGAAGCGGCGGCCGGGTTCATAATCGCCGTGCGAGTGGGGCGTGAAGCCCGCCGCAATGACGCGCGCCTCGGCAGCGTCGAGATCGGGGACAAGGATGCCGATATGGTTGAGGCCGCCGGCCATGTCGTAGCTGGCCCCGCCCTGCTCGAGCGGCGTCTTCGGGGCATAGATGGCAAGATAGGCATCATCATCACCGACATGGATGGTGCGTCCGCCATTCTTGGCGGGTCCGCTCCAGCGAATGCGCCAGCCGAAGATGGCGCAGATCATCTCGGCGGTGCGCTCTGGCCGGCTCACGGTGAGGTTGACGTGTTCCAGTCGAACCTTGGCGCCAGGGGTCATCGGGGAGGTCTCCTTGTTCTTGGCGAGGTGCTTCTAATTGGCGAGGCGCTTTGCCAGCTTCTGGCGAGGCCATGTCCGCCGCTTGCATCGTTGATGACCCGAGGCTACTTTCTCAACCTAACTTGAGGTCAAGGTATTTTTTCGATGCCAAGTCTGGATCGCCCTCTGGATCGGCCTCTGGATCGGCCTGGCCCGAGTGACCTGCTGTCGATCGGCGAGCTCGCCGCCCGCACCGGGCTCAGCGTTTCGGCCATCCGCTTCTACGAAGAACGCAGCCTGGTCTCCCCGATCCGCAATGCTGGCCGGCAGCGGCGCTTTGCCCGCTCGGACATCCGCCGGCTCTCCTTCGTCCTGATCGCGCAGCAGATCGGCTTCTCGATCGAAGAGATCGGCGCCCTCCTGGCCGTGCTCCCGCAGAAGCGGACGCCGACGCTGAAGGACTGGGAAGCGATCAGCCGCAGCTTCCGCCGGACGCTCGAGGAGCGCATCGCCGCGATGACGCGGATGCGCGACAATCTCGATGGCTGCATCGGTTGCGGTTGCCTCTCGCTCAAGAAATGCCACCTCTACAACCCCGGCGACCGGGTTAGCCGCTATGGGCCCGGCCCGCGCTTCTTGTTGGGCGAGAAGAAAGCGACCCGCATCCCCGCCGCTGGCTGAACCCCTGCGCCGAGACCCGCCGGCGCCGGATTTCCGAACACCGGATTTCCGAACGCCGGTCAGCCGGTGGCCGCCGGGCCCTCGTACGCTCTCCTGGCCCCGGGGCCGCGCTTCGAGATCGGCAGGACGCGGGGAGGACGCGGGTGAGGCGCAGGCCGGCGGGGGCGGGGTTCCGGCGAATTTTGCATGGCGCCGACCGATTTATTCCCGCCCGGGCTCGCCGCGGGCTAGGAGCCCCCCCATGACCTTTCTCCTTCTCGACGACGCTCGAAGCTTTGTCCGCGCCAACACGCGCGTCGTCGGGATAAAAGGGCTGGAGCCGATCCGGCTTTTCCAGGCCGATGAAATCACGCCGATCTGGCAGGCGACGCAGGACGATCTTGAAGCGCGCAACGTCGCCCCACCCTTCTGGGCCTTCGCCTGGGCCGGCGGCCAGGGCGTCGCGCGCTATCTCCGGGAGCATCCCGATCTGGTGGAGGGCAAGCGGGTTCTCGACCTCGCGGCCGGCTCAGGACTGATCGCGATTACGGCCATGATGACCGGCGCCGCCGAGGCCTTCGCCAACGACATCGATCCCACGGCGGAAGCGGCCATCGCACTCAATGCCGAAATCAATGGCGTCCACGTGACCTTCACCACCGGCAATCTGATCGCCGGCCCGACGCCAGACGTTGATGTCATCCTCGCCGGCGACATCTTCTACGAGCAGGAGATGGGCGCGCGCTTTCACGCCTTCTTGCTCGCGGCGCGCCGATTGGGCGTCGACGTGCTGGTCGGCGATCCGGGCCGCGCCTACACCCCGCGCACCGGGCTCGAGCTGGTTGCCGAATATCAGATCGAGACCTCGATCGAGATCGAGAACGCCCCGGTCAAGACCGCCTATGTCTGGCGGCTCTAGCCTTGCTCGCCTTTCGGCTCAAATCCGCTGACCATCAGGATCACGGCGTCCGCGCCGGCCTTCCGGTCCGTGGCAATCGCCGCGTATTCGGCTGAAGACCCGAAGCGCGCCGCCTCAGCCTCGTCCGGGAAAGCCAGGATCACCACCTTGTCGCGCGGCCAGTCGCCCTCGAGCACGCGCGGCGCCTCGTCGGCGACCAGCACCTTGGCGTTGAACATCGCAAACACCGCCGGAAACGCCTTCTGGTAGCGGCGATAAGCCTCGATGTCGGTAAATTTGAGCTGCGCGATCGAATAGACGGTCATCGCGCCTTCTAGCCCAGCACGCAGCGCACGCCGACGAGATCGACGTAATTTTCCCCGGTCGGAACGCCGGCCGCTTTTGCCGCCTTAATCACCGCCGCCTTGTTCTTCGAGGCAAAGTGCACGGCGCGCAGACCCTCCCCGCGATCATCGCGCAGCGGGCCAAAGCGTGCGAAGCCGACATCAAGATCAATTCGCCAGTGATCGCCGTCCGCTTTCACATCGTCCTTCTTCACGGGACGCTGCAGCAGCTCGGACCAGCGTTGTGCCGTCGCTTGAGGATCGCTCGACTGCATGCCGGCCCCGATGATCGACGAGAGGGTGGTCGACCGGTCATGCCGCTGCCAGTCGGGGCCTGCCCATTTATAACCGCCCATCATGTTGGCGCCGCCCGAATGGCGGTCGACCGACAACAGGCAGCCGCCAGTGTCGCGCGGATGGAGGTGCAGCGCTTCTGATTTGAGATCGCCCTCAGCCGATGTCAGGTCCTGGACAATCCGCACGCCGAGCTTCAGGAAATGCGCCCGCCGCGCTTCGAGATCGTCGCAATCGACGATGAACATATAGCCGCCATCGCCCTTTCGCCGCTCGATATAGCGTCCCGCCGCTGTGCCTTCTTCGGTTGGCGAGACGACCTCGAGGAAGGTGCCGCCGGCCGCGAACAGCGCATTGTGCAGACCGTACTTGCCGACGCCAGGATCAGAAAAGCAGACCTCGAGCCCGAGAATATCGACGATCGCTTTCTCGGCAGGTGCGAGGTCGTTGGCGACGAGGCAGATCTGGCGAAGTCGGAGATACATCGGGGGCGCGCCTTCTAAAACTCAGGTCAAGATTCTGGCCAAGATTCAGGCCAAGATTCAGGCCAAGGCCAAAACTCTGGCCTACCGAAGCCTAGGAGGTTTGCCGGGAGGCGAACAGGCGCCGCCGGGTCAGGCCCCCGGCCGTGCGTATC
>JANMWT010000242.1:0-16853 GCA_031394145.1 Alphaproteobacteria bacterium
CGCTGATGTTGCGTTGCGCCATTGCCGCGCCGCTGACCGTCAAGGCCAGAATGACCGCCGTCAGACCGGCTACCCATTTACCCGTCGCCATCGCTTGCCCTCCGCTCCGATGAAGCCCCGTCGTCTGGGCGCAGGTTAGGGACTTCTGCGCCCCAGACCAAGCCTCAGATCGGGGCTTTCGTAGCGTGACCTCGCGGATGTGATCGGCGGCTGGATGGTCGGCTCCTGCCTCCGTTGACGTTAGGTGCAAGGTGTCCGGCTGCAAGGTGTCCGGTTGGGCGGCTCAAAGCGCTCATTTCAGCCGATGGCGCCCGGGTCATCGGGCCACAAAGGCGCCGAATCCCTGGCTATGCTAGGTTTGCGAGGCGGGAGCGGCCTCTTCGAGCCGCCAAGTGTTCGGGGTCGGATGATGCGTGGATGGACAGCGTTGGGCGTGGTGGCGCTGGCGAGCGCTCTGGCGGTCGGCAGCGAGGTCCTCGTCCGGCTCGACGGGCCGCTCTACACGGGCTTCATTGTCTATACGTGGCTGGTCTTCGCCGCCGCGGCCCTGAGCGGCCTGTTATGGCTCTATCTGCAAATCTGGGTCGGTCCGCGCGCCACGGTAAGCGAGCGCACCGCCCTCAAGCTCGAGCGCAGGCTAGCCAAGGTGCACGGAGCCAAGGGCGCGCGCCGCGAACGTCGCGAGCAGCGGCTCATCGCACAGGCCGGCGCACTTGCCGATTTGATCGATCCTGCGGTTGAGGCGCACGCCGTCTTCCTCCGGCGCGTGCGTCTGGCCAACGCGGTTCTGGCGTTGATCTGCGTCCTGTCTGTCGCGTTCTGGATCTTCACCGAGTTGGCGCCGCAGGTCTGGCCCAAGCAGCGCTGGTTCGTCGACGCGCATGGGCCGGATGCTTATCACGCTGCCTTGTTTTCGGTTGATCAGGTGATGCGTGGAACGCTGTTCGACCTGTTCGATGTCTTCGACTGGAGCATCTCTGACACGCACAACGATCCGCAGAACAAATGGTTTTCCGCCTTCATCGTGATCTACCGCTTCTTGATGAGCGGCGCGCTGTTCGCCGCCATCGCGGCGCGGCTTGGCACGCATGAGGGCTGGCATGAAAAGGCGGCGCACGCGGCAGCGGACGAGATGAAGGCGCGATTGTCTCGGCTCGCCGGCAGACGCGCGCCGCGACCGACGCTCGAGCCATAGACGGCGCAGGCGTCGGGGGCGGCTAGGCGTGCAGCCCTACTTCACCAGCTCGAAGGTCACGCTGACCTCCGCGTTGAGGGTGAGCTCGCCGGCGGCGACGGGCGTCGAGGGCGTCCCTTGCGCCAGGCGCGCCATCGGCATCGGACGCGGCGGCTCATAGCTGGTCGATTCCGACGCCGTAACGATGCGCTTGACGCGATAGCCGACCGCTTTGGCGTAGAGTTCGGCCTTGTCGGCGGCATCCTTGATCGCGGCGACACGCGCTTGGTTGCGCAGCGGCTCGGGCTTGTCGATGTCGAAGGCAATTCCCTCGATGGTGTTGCCGCCCGCCTTGACGATGGCGTCGAGGGTCTTGCCGACATTCTTGAGGTCGCGAACCCGGACGACAACCTGGTTCGACGCCTTATAGCCAATCAGCTTCGGCGGCAGGTTTTCCGGATAGCTGTAGTTGGGGCTGAGCGACAGGTTTGACGTCTGCATGTCGCGGTCGGCGACGCCTGCCGCTTTCACGGCGTTGAAGACGCCAGTCATCTTGCTCGCCTGCTGGCTCATAGCGGAGGAGGCCGTTTCCGCGTCGATTGATACGCCAACCGTGATGCGCGCGAGGTCGGGTGCGTGATCGACGCCGCCGTGGCCGGTGAGGGTTATGGTGGTTTCCGGCTGGATCGAATTGGGCGCTATCGGCGGCGCGGTTTGGGCGGACGCATCAGGCGGCCCGGCGATGAAAGCAGCGGCAAGACCTGCAGCGGCGAGGGCGCCGGCGAGGCGGGGCCGGGTGCGATGAGACATCGGATATCCTTCCAAGATTCGACCATCCATGCTTCTGGGCGGCCGGGCCGTTGAACTCAGTCCCCTATTCAGCGGGCAATCTAGGCGGCCGGGTGGCGGGGTAAAGGAGAAAGCAGCGCTGTTCCCAGCGGGGAAATTCCGCGTATTGTGCCGCGCCTCGCCCAAACCGGTGCAGAGGGCCTGTAGCTCAATGGTTAGAGCCGACCGCTCATAACGGTCTGGTTGCAGGTTCGAGTCCTGCCGGGCCCACTCACCCCTCCTTCGCCAGCTTTCGCCGGCCTCCGCGAGATCACAAAAAGAGCTGTAAACACTGCGCTTTGTGTTCGCCATCCTTCGCTGGCCTGCTTGAGCACCCGCGAACAATGCGGGTACAATTTCCGCGAAATACCCGCACTTTTTGGAATTGTACCCACATGTCGTTGACTGACGCGAAGCTCCGCGCACTGAAGAAGCGCGAGCGACCATTCAAGGTCAGCGACGGCGAGGGACTTTCCATCCTCGTGACTCCTTCCGGCTCAAGACTTTGGCGGTTGGCGTACCGCTACGGCGGCAAGCACAAGTTGCTCGCCTTTGGCGCCTATCCGTCAGTTTCGCTTCGCGACGCGAGGAAGCTACGCGAGGCAGCCAAGGAGGCGCTCGACGATGATCGAGACCCTTCGCATGAGAAGAAGATCGAGAAGCGAAGGCAGCGAATTGCAACAGCCGATACATTCGAGGCGATCGCAAACGAATGGTTTAACAAGCGGAAGTCGGGATGGGCCGCGAGCTACGCAGTTCGCTTGCGCAGCCGGCTCGACGAGGACCTTATGCCTGCGATTGGATCGCGCCCTTTAGCCAGTATTGAGCCGATCGAAATCCTCGATGCACTTCGAAAGGTGGAAAAGTGCGACGCACCTGAGATGGCGCGCAGGATCATGCAGATGGCCAGCGCCATTTTTCGATACGGCGTTGCGACTGCGAGGTGCCCGCGTGATCCCACCGCTGACCTTCGCGGCGCGCTCGTCGTTCGGAAAGCGATTAAGAGTCGGTCGGCGCTCAGTCCGGAGGAGCTCCCGGAATTCTTGGATCGACTTGATGGTTACGAAGGAGATGCAACGACCAAGATGGCGCTGCGGTTGGTCCTCCTGACGTTTGTAAGAACCTCCGAAATTCGTTTCGCCAGGTGGGATGAATTCGAAGGGCTGTCCGGGCGAGAGCCGGTTTGGCGCATCCCAGCAGAGCGGATGAAAATGCGCCGTGCGCACCTAGTGCCGCTCGCGCCGCAAGCCGTAAGAGCGCTGGCCGAACTGAGAAAAATCTCCTCAGCCTCGCAATTGTTGTTTCCTGCCGCCACGCGGTCCGGCGTCATGTCAGAAAACACCATGATTTTTGCCCTGTATCGGATGGGATACCATGGTCGAGCCACCGTTCATGGCTTCAGATCGACGGCGTCGACGATCCTCAACGAACATCAATTCAATCGTGACTGGATTGAGATGCAGCTTGCGCACGCCGAGGGTTCGGTCAGGGCGACCTACAACCTAGCTCAATGGCTTCCCGGGCGCCGCAAGATGATGAACTGGTGGGCGAGCTATCTTGATCGACAGCGGTTGCGCCCGCATCTACCCGTCCGCGATGAAGACATAGTCCCTAATGCCAGGAGCATCGGAGGCGCACTTGCAGGCTCACCATTTCGCGCTGAACGCCGCGTGGGTTAAATTGGATCTCGGAGCAGGCGTGCCGATCAGGTTGGAGGGGCAGACGAGTGCAGCGTGCCCTTCACAGTGCACAGCTCCCCGACGCAGCGTCGGCAATCCTAACTGAATGTTGCTCTATTCCGGGGAGGACGACTGGATGTCGGGTGCCAAAGGGGTGGGAACATGACTTTTCTCATGACGCTCCGGCGAATGGGGCGGGGCGACCTGACCGGACACGGCTTCCGGTCGACGTTTCGAGACTGGGCTGCCGAACGCACAGCTATGCCCCGCGAAGTGGTCGAAGCCACGCTGGCGCATACGGTCGCCGACAAGGTCGAGGCCGCGTATCTGCGGCGTATGACTGGCTGGAGGCGCGCAAGCGGGATCTCCTTCCCGTGGCCTATTACCACGTGGTGTTCACCCTGCCGGCGGCGGTCGCCGACATAGCGTTCACCAACAAGGCCGCCGTCTATGACGCCCTGTTCAAGGCGACGGCCGAGACGCTGATGACCATCGGCGGCGACCCCAAGCACCTCGGCGCGAAGCTTGGCGCAACTCTCGTGCTCCACACCTGGGGCTCGGCCATGACCCACCACCCGCATATCCACGGCATCGTCCCGGGCGGTGGTCTTGTCCCCGACGGGTCGCGCTGGATCGACTGCCGCCCCAGCTACTTCTTACCGGTTGAAGTGCTCTCGAGTCTCTTCCGCCGGCTGATGTGCGAGCGCCTCGAAGCGCTCTACGCCGCCGGCGAGCTCCGGTTCGTCGGGCGCAATGAGGACCTCGCCAAGCCAGGCGCGTTCGCCGCTCTCGTCAGATGCGAGCGTCAGCGCGACTGGGTGGTCTACTGCAAGGCGCCGTTCTCCGGGCCGGAGCGGGTGCTGGCCTATCTGGCGCGCTACACCCACCGCATCGCCATCTCCAACAGCCGCATCACCGCATTCAACGGGGAGCGCGTCACGTTCAAGGTCAAGGATTACCGGAAGTCTGGGGCTGAACGGTATGGATCCTTGACCCTCTCGGCGGCGGAGTTCATGCGCCGGCGGTTCCTCCGCCACGTCCTGCCCGACGGGTTCCACCGCATCCGCCATGTCGGGTTCCTCGCCAACGCCCAGCGCGCCAGGCTCGTCGCCCGCGCCCGCGTGTTGCTAACCGACCGCATGACGCAGCCAGCGCCTGCCGAAACCGTCCTCGACGCAGCGCCCGAACCGGCGGGCCCCGCACCATGCCCGTGCTGCGGGGGCCGGATGATCCTCAGCCAGATCATCGAACGCGGCTCGCTCGCGCCCAGTCTTATCGTCAAGCGGCCCGACACATCATGATCAGAGCTGCTCTTGCGATAAGGCTGACCCCGACGACGACGCGACACCTCCGCGCGGATGCCTGCACTAATGCCGGTCGCCCAGTTGCATCGGCTTGCGAGAGGGCAAAACCCATCTTCGCCGCCTCAACCTTATCGGTGAATGACGCCGACGGCTGTCTCGCGGTTCGGGCAGGGTGCCGATCGAACGCTCCGGTCGCGGCCGGCGCCGTACTATCCCCATAGCGGTGTTCCGCCGTCTCACGCGGTTACCTACACTCGACGTTGTTGGACGCCGGCCAGCGTAGCCGCGGCCATTCCCGTGCCTAGCCGGCGTCCAACAACGCTTAAGAAGTCCAGCCGGCGCCGGCCTGACCAGCCTTACGGCAGCTATTAGGTTACGGCGACGGTCGTAGCCTTCTGCCGATTTGGGTAAGACGGGGCCGAAGCGGACATTCGTAACCTAGCACGGTCGGGCCTTCGCTGCCTTCCCTGAGATGTTGTTTTCGGCGCTACCTTAAGCGTGAGGCGGCTTATTGGTTGGCACTTGCCCTCCGCCGCGCTTGATCACTTGCCCAATGGTCGAGCCCTGAGCCAGCACTGAGAACAGCACGACGACATAGGTCGTGGTCACTAGTAGGTCTTTGGCGCCGCCCGCGGGAAGGGACAGCGCCAGCGCGATTGAAATACCGCGCGCAGGCCGCCCCAGACCATCACTGGCATTGCCGATCGGAAGGGCAGCGACTTGCACCAGAAGACGATAGGGGCGCCAACCGACAGCGCCCGCGCAACCAGGACCAGCGGGATAGCCGCAGCGCCAACGATCAGGAACTGCATGTTGCCGAACAGCACAATTCCCTCAAGGCCGATCAGAAGGAAGAGGACGGCGTTCAGCACCTCATCCACCAGCCCCCAGAACTTGATGACGTGATCCCGCGTGGTTTCGCTCATCGCGTAGGCCACGCCGCGATTGCCGATCAGTAACCCCGCAACAGCCATCGCCACCGGCCCGCTGATGTGAAGGTTCTGCGCCAGCGCGTACCCGCCCATCACCATGGCAAGCGTGATCAGCAACTCCACCGGATAGTCATCAATCGCCTTCATCGCGAGATAGCCGATCCATCCAACGATGAGACCGAGCATCGCACCGCCCAGCGCCTCGACCACAAACATCCAGGTTGCATTTCCAACGGAGAGCTGCCCGCTTCCGGCTGCGGCAGTCAGGATGATGCTGAACACAACGACGCCGACGCCGTCATTGAACAGGCTCTCGCCGGCAATCGTTGCCTGGAGACCACGCGGTGTGCTGGAGTGTTTCATAACGCCGAGCACGGCTACCGGATCAGTGGGGCTGATCAGGGCGCCGAACACCAGGCACCAGATGATCGGGAGATCGATGCCGGCAAGTCGTGTTATTTGCTGCAGCCCAAAGCCGACAATGATTGTCGATGCAACGACGCCAAGCGTGCTCAACACGCTGACCTGCACCCAGTGACGTCGAAGGTCGCCAAGATCGACGTGCAATGCGCCTGCAAACAGCAGGAAAGACAGCATCCCCTGCATCAGGGCGGTCTCAAAGTCGACGCCGGACAGGAAGGGCACGAATGGCCTTGCCGATGTGGAAGTCGGGCGTGGCCAGGTCGATGGCGAGCACGATCAGGGAAGCAACCGCTCCCATTAGCGCAAGGCCGACGGTCGAAGGCAGTTTGAGAAGCTTGTGATTGAGCCAGCTCAGTGCAGCCGCCAGCGTGATGAGAATCGCAGCGGCGTCAAAAACACTCGGCGTATGGGACGTGTCCACTGGACCCCCTCAACAACTCGGCGCGAGCGCCTTTGACCCTCTACCGGGGCGGGTATACACGCGCCCCGACACCCGGATGCGCTGGAGACATTCCATGGCGCGCTTTGACATCTTTAGTCAGGACTTCAAGCGCAATCCATGGCCTGTGCTCGCTGACTTGTGCGCTGCCGGCCCGATCGTTGAGTTCTCATTCCCGATCGTCGGACGCATCCATCTTGCGACGACCTGGGCGTCGGCATCCGATTTCCTGAAAGGCGGCGATCTGTTTGCCGCTGACGATCGCAATGCCGGCAAAGGTAATAGCACCGGTTTTTGGTGGGCGCCCCGCGCCATCCGCATCTTTTCTCAGAACATGCTCACGCTCGACGACCCGGATCACCGCCGTCTGCGCAAGCTGGTCGATGCCCCGTTTCGGCGGGACCGCATCGACGCCATGCGACGCGCCATTGCACGCATCGCCGATACGCTGATGGATGAGATGGAGGCTGCCGGCGAGGCTGATCTGGTCCGAGGTTTTGCGCCTCAGCTCCCGTTGCGAGTTATCTGTGAAATGCTTGGGCTTCCTGAAGCGGACAGGCCGCAGTTCACGCGCTGGATGGCGGACTTCTCGAACATAGCCGGTTTCATCTCGGTCACCCGGGTCTTCCCGGCGCTCGGCGGCATGATGCGATATCTGCGCGACGAGTTCGCCCGCCGCCGCTCCGATCCCCAGCCAGGCTTGGTGACTGAGCTTGTGCAGGCCGAAGCTGATGGCGACCGGCTCAGCGAAGACGAGTTGCTGGCGATGGTTCTGCTTCTCTTCGTGGCAGGCCATGAAACGACAACGCATCTGATCTCGACGTCGGTGCTCGACCTTATCGAACACCCTGACCAGCTTGATCTGCTGAAAGAGGATTCCTCACTGATGGCCAACGCCGTCGAGGAACTGCATCGGAGGAACTCCCCGGTTCAGGCGACCAAGCCTCGCATGGCGCGCGCAGACATGGAGTTCCATGGCGCCAATCTCAAGAAGGGTGACCGGGTGATGGGCCTACTGGCCTCGGCCAACAATGATCCGGCTCATTTCAGCGATCCTCAGCGCCTCGATCTCAAGCGCGACGGCGTGAGGCACATCGGCTATGGCGGAGGCATGCATCTCTGCCTCGGCATGCATCTGGCTCGCGTGGAGACGGAGGTCGCCCTGGAGCGCATCTTTGCGCGCTGGGCGGACCTGAGTCTGGCTGTTCCGGCGTCGGAGGTTCGCTGGCTTGCGCGCCCGGGTATGCGCGGACCACTGTCGCTGCCGGTGCGGTCGGCTGCGATGAAGCTCGGGAAACGGGCGGCCTGAATCCAATGGCGACGACGACATCTGACGACTTGGTTCGGAGAACGAAGAATAGGCGCTTATACGCGCCGATTATTCTGGGATTTTTCTTTCTCACCGCGATGTTGATTTGCCTCGTCGCGGCTATCACCCTGCTTGCGCCTGGATCGCCGGTCGATGGCGTTTGGTCGATCAAGCCGGTTGAATATCAACAGTTGTTGGCGTTGGCGCCCTGGTCTGGCGTCGGATTTGTCGCGCTATCGGTGGCGATGGCGTTTGCCTCTCTGGGAACTTTCACGGGTTCCAGATGGGGTTGGTGGCTGGCCGTCGCCATTTTTGCGATCAACGGTCTGGGGGATGCGGCGCAGGTGTTGTTCGGGCGCGTCGTTGAAGGCGTTGTCGGCGTACTCGCCGCCGGGCTCGTTCTGTTGGTTATGACGCGGCCACGGATAAGGTCATCGTTCGGAATATCGCAACTTTTGCGCCCTGCGAGAACCGGTCGATGATGTAGGGCAGGGTGACTGCCTGAAGTTGGCCCTAACACGTTATTTCACCCAAGCGCGCGGATGCTCTTTCATGTCGGCAACGGTTCTAATATCGCGCCGCCAATGTTCGTGCGCCGTGTTCATATGCGGCGCTGCGAACGTCTTCCGCTAGCTTTGAGTTTGGGAGGGTCCGAGCAAGCACCATTCCGCCAACGCTGAGCGCGGCCAAAACCAGTGCGGTCTGATGTGCAGTACGCGGAGCCCCTGGGAGGCTGTTCTCAAACAAGGCAACCATGGCGATAAGCAAGTGTTGATAGGCCGCCTGGACCTCCGGAGTACTCCTCGCGACATCGGAGGGCAGGGCGATCATGGGGCACTGACCATCAAGGTCGCCAAGGTGTTTCTTGGATAGGTAGGCTGCCAGCATTTGAGACGCTGCTTCCCGCGTAGGGTGCGATGGGTCGATCCCAGCCTCCGCGCGCCATTTCGCGCCACGTCCCATAAGGAAGCTGGAAACTGCCGCGGCGAATAATTCTTCCTTGGACTTGAAGTGATTGTAGAACCCGCCACGCGTGAGCTTGGCCTGAGCCATCACCATGTCGATGCTGACATTGTCGTAGCCGTGCCGGTTGAACAGGATGCGGGCGCACTCGACGATTCGTGTCTGTGTTATTTCCTTGTGCGCGGCGCTGTAGGGCATTCGAATTCCTCAAGTCCCGATCCAATACCAGTTCTCAAAATATGATCTTGAACATATTTTGAGGCGCGAGCACACCGTGGTCCAAGATCTTCTGGAGGACCGGATGCCCAAGTATCTGTTTGCTTTTCACGGCGGCCACAAGTTCAAGAGTCCAGCCGAGGCTGGCGCCTACATGCAAAAGTGGCGGCAGTGGAGTGCTGGGCTCGGCAAGACGATTGTTGACCCAGGCGTGCCTGTCGGCCCTTCAAAGACGGTGGCCGCGAGCGGTGTTGCGGACAATGGCGGGCCAAATCCAATCTCAGGAATCATGATCGTCCAGGCTGACGATGTGACGGCAGCGCTGGACGTTGCAAAATCGTGCCCGCATCTTGAGATCGGCGGCACGATCGAAGTCGCTGAGGCCATGACCATGGCCATGTGAGTACACAACGTTCGGCGCCTTGCTAGAAGGCTGAAAGATGTCGGCGCCGGCCTAATTCCTGATGGGAAGGTTATAGTATGGTTCAGAGGTTTACTGGTGGCTGCCTATGCGGCGCGGTCCGATATTCTTGCGCTGCTGAGCCCGCAATGGCGGGACACTGTCATTGCGAGGACTGCCGGCGGTCTAGCGGCAGCGGACATAGCTCCCATCTCCTGGTGCCGGAGGCGAGCGTTACGCTCACGGGCAAGACACAGGGCTATGCTCGTCCCGCAGACAGCGGCAATGTGGTCACGCGTTACTTCTGCCCTACTTGTGGCGCGGCGCTTTTCTCGAAGAACGCGGCTATGCCTGGGATGATCTTCCTGCGCGCGTCGAGCCTCGATGATCTTGAGGTGTTCAAACCGCAGATGCACGTCTATGCGTCGCGCGCCGCCAGCTGGGATCGTGGTCAGGAGGGCCTGCCAGCTTTCGACAAGATGCCCCCCGGCATGTGAACTCGCTACAACCGCTAGGCTGTCGCCTCCGCCGGTTGCGGCTCGGCATCGTTGAGCGACCAATCGTAAGCGTGTCGCAGCGATGGGTCCGGTGCGGCAAGTTTTGATCGAGTCGCAGGCGACGCGAGTCTGGCAAGATGTGCGGCAACACCGCCTTCGGCTTTGAAGTCCCTTCCATACCATTTGAAGATGCGTGAGAGGTGAGGGCGTCCCGCCGCGTCCAACCACGCTCCGCGCCGACTGCCGACGAACTCTTGAGCCGCCGCTTCAAGGTCGTGTTCAAGGTCGTCGCCAGACCACACGGCAGGCCGCAAATTCGGGCAGCCATCGGATGCACAGTTGATGGCGTAGTGAATTCTAGGCTCGCCGAACTCTTTCCGCAGAATTGCGTTTTCGATCTCGTAGAGCGACAGCTTGTGTCCCTCGACGGTCACGCGTCGTTCGAACCACGGGCCGATCAGGCCCCTTGGATCCAGCGTATGGCTTCTGATCTCTCGAATCGACTTGATCGGGTAGTTCTCCAGCACAACCTGCAGCGTCACGGCATTGTAGAGGTTGATCCAGAAGACCATACGCTCTGACTTGGGCAGCAATGATGGGAGCTGCTCCTGAAGAAGGCGTACGTAGTCGTTGAGGATCGTCCTGTCGCGCGGCTCGGACTGCCACGCACGGTAGCGAACCCGGTTCACACCATCTGGACAGGCAACGACATAGCGGGCCAGCACCTCGTTCATGTCTCCTGTCGCGCTCATGGAATGCGAAACACCCGGTCAAGCGAGAGACCGCCGCCGCCGCGCGCGATCAGATAGAGCAGGAGCCCAGCCCAGCTGAGATGCGTCGGCCAGGCGTCGGGATAAACGAACACTTCGATCACCAGGGTCATCATCAGGAAAGCGCCAGCTGAAATGCGCGTGAAAAGGCCGAGCACGAGCAGGATCGAGAAAAGGTGCTCGGCGTAGGTCGCAAGATGCGCAGCGATGAATGGCGACACCAGCGGCAGCTTGTATTCCGTTTCAAAGAGCGTGTAGGTCGAATCGGTGATGTGGAGGAAGCCGTCAACCTTGGTGCGACCGGAGAGGAAAAAGACGCCGGCTACGCCAAACCGGCAGACAAGTGCTATCAACCATTCGGGGATGGCTTTATCCGGCCGGGCCAGAAGCGCGCGGACGCCGGACCAGTTTCTTTCGGTCGTCATGATGTTTGGTCTCCACCCAGTTGGTCGAGGCGTCTAAACGCCCCCGACTGAAAGCCCAAGGTGAGGATCATGGGAAGCGATGCCGATGGATCCGCTTCGACTGCCTGCATCGCAGCTTTCATCAACGGCTGCCCCTCCAGGCACGCCGACAAGAACGCGAAGGTCGAAAGATCAATTTTCTGCGCTCTTACGTTGAGACTTGGTCGCACAATCAGCAGATATTCAGGTCGAGCCTCAATCTGAAAATCGCGCACAGCTGTTGGCCCTTGGTGGGCTTGCCACAGACTGACGACCGTCTCTTCGAACCGCGCTAGGCGCACGCTGGGATGAAGCCCGACCACCGCGCACGACAGGTCGGATTCCGCTAGCCCCTCAGACGCTGTCGGCGGGAGATGCTCGGCGTCGATGGCAAAATGCGCATCCCACCACAGCCGATCAATGCGAGCGATCGAGGCCAGGTAGGGCGTGTCGCGAGCGGGAGCAAAGGACGCTAGCCAATCCGGAAAGTCCTGACCGTAGTCCATCAGAGAAGGTTTCGTGGGCGAGTGCTCAGCTGCATAAGCTGCGGCAGCGGCGCGGAACCAGTCGGTCCCAACGATCTGGACGACGGTCGGAAAGCTCGCCGCAAGCGCATCGACCGCGCCTGCTACGACGGTGTTGCGATATACCGAGAGGCCCGCGCCGCCGGGATCTGCCAGCCAACGACCAAGCCGCCCCTGGTCGCCCTCCAGGGCGGCGGCGAACGCATCCTGAAACTGTGTATGCTCAGACATGGGCCAGCTCGTTTCTCGCAGGCGATTCTGCCAGAAGAATAGACGCCGCGCGCTCTCGCTCTGCCAGGAGGTCTCCAAACGCGGGAATGTTGTCGTCCCGTTCGATCAGGGTCGGACGCTGCCCGATCCGCGCAATCAATCTCTGATAGAGGCGCCACACTTCTTCCGCGATCGGCTCGCCGTGCGTGTCAATCAGCAAGGAGGTTCCTGCCTTCTCGTCGGGCCTGTGGCCCGCGAGGTGGATCTCGCCGATGGCGGCAGCCGGAACGGAATCGATGTAGCTATCGGCGCTGAAGCCGAGATTGTTGGCGCTTACGTGGACGTTGTTGACGTCGATCAGCAGCCCGCAACCACTGCGGTGCGTGAGCTCCGTCAGGAACTCGACCTCATTCAGCTCATGGCCAATCAGGGCGAGGTAGAGGGATGGATTTTCGATCAGCAGCCTTCGACCCACTGCATCCTGGGCCCGGCTCACATTGGCGCAGATGCGATCGAGCGCTTCACGGGTCCGCGGAAAGGGCAGCAGGTCCGGGTGATAGACGCCGCGCCTCTGCGACCAGGCGAGATGCTCGGAGACAACAAAGGGTTCGAACCTGTCGACGAGTTGCTTCAGTTGGGCGAGATGACTGGGATCGGGATCTTCATCTGCAGCCAGCGACAGGCCGACGCCATGAAGCGACAGGGCGTGCCGCTCGCGAATTGCTTCGAGCCATGCAAGGCGGGGCCCGCCATCGCACATGTAGTTCTCGGGATGGACCTCGAACCAGATTCCGGCCGCCGAGACGTCCAGCGCCTCGCGATAGTGCTGTGGCTTCAGACTAAGCCCGGCGGTCGGTTTCATGGCGCGTCAGGACCTCAGGGCTTCGCCGTCAGCGAACCGGCCCCCTTTGGCGTGGAGATGGTGGTGCAAGTGCCTTTTTTGGCGAGCGACCAGGCGTTGCCCTGGTAGTCAACTTTCGAGGTGCCCGCGCAGGTCGTGCCGGCCCCGGCCTTGCAGTCGTTCTGGTGAGCGAGGGCGACGCCGTAGCATTTCTCCATGCCCTGCATCTGAGCCATCGTCACGGGCTTCTTCATCGGCATCTTGTTTTCCTGGGCGGATGCGGGGCCCGCCAGGATGGCGGCCAGGGCGAACGCGCCAATGAGCGAGGAAGCTGTAAGGGTCTTGGTGACAGGCTTCATGAATCTTCTCCATTTGTGTCGCTCGCGCCAACAGGACGGGAGAGCCGACGGAGCGTGTCCGTCATTAGAGTATTCGTAGCTGGCCTACCGGTGGTTACACCTCGAGCGCGCGAACGATTTCACCGCGAGATGCTCAGACCGTGGCCCTCGCACATGTTTTTTTGCGTCGGAGTTTTTTGCATCGGAGTGGAGTGCTGTGTAACCGGCGCCCCTTCCAGACCCGAATACTAGGAACAACGGCCCGTATCAGAGGTTGTTCCTAGTCAGCCGGAGGCAATCGGCTGGGCATTCAGGCAAGACGAGGAAACGCACATGACTCATGTTGGACGAGGTCTAATGGCGGGTGCCGCGGCGACGGCGGTGCTCTCCGCACTCATGGTGATGAAATCGATGATGGGTGTCATGCCCAAACTCGATTTGCCCTCGATGATCGCCGGAATGATGGGCGCGCCCGATATGCCGGCTCTGGGCGGGGTGGTGCACGTCATGATCGGCGTCGTCCTTTACGGCCTGGCTATTGCATTACTTGACAGCCGCCTCCCCGGCCGTGGGCATGCCAAGCATGGCGTCTTGATCGGGCTCGGCGGGTGGGTCGTCATGATGGTGGCTCTGATGCCGATGGCGGGCGCCGGATTCTTCGGCATGGCGTTGGGCGTGATGGCGCCGATGATGACGCTGGTCCTTCACGCGATATTCGGCGCGATTCTTGGATGGACGTACGGCGTGCTCGGAGCCCGCAAGACAAGCAAACAATTGGCGTAGCCCTAGGCAGACGTGCTTACTAGTCTCCGGCCGTGGGCAAGTGTTCACGGCGGGCTTGGCGCTCAATGGACGGCAGTGGCTCATCCCCATATCGACGGAGTATCGATGCGCCTGCTTATCTGATCACGTGAGAGTGTAACCGCACATCGTCCGCCGACGAACTTAGAATAGAGGGTGCGAGTGACGGCGTCGGAAACGCGACTTAAGGCCCTGATGATCGAGGGTCTCGAAGGCGATGCAGCGGCACACAGCCGGTTGCTCGGCGAACTCGCGCGCATGTTGCGGGGTTTTTATGCGAGACGCATCAGCGGCCAAGCGGCGGACATCGAAGATCTGGTTCAGGAGACCTTGATCGCCGTGCATACGCGACGGGAAAGCTATGATCGCGAACGACCCTTCACCGCGTGGGCGTTTTCGATCGCGCGCTACAAGATGATCGATGCATTTCGCAGCCGTGGGGCCAGGGTGACAGTTCCAATCGAGGAGGTCGACGACCTGTTTGCGGATGACGCGCACGATGGAATTGCGGCTGGCATCGCTATTGAGCGGTTGATGGCGGAACTGCCCGCCAACCAACGCCTGTCGATCCAGCACACAAAGGTCGATGGCCTCTCTGTGGAGGAGACTGCGAAGAGAACTGGGCTTTCACCCTCAAACGTCAAGATCAGCGTCCACCGGGGGCTGAAGGCGCTTATGACCCGAGTTCGAAAGGGCGACACCGATGCAAACTGACCAGCTTATCGACCAGCTCAGCAGCGATGTGCCTCGGGTTTCACGTCATGCCATCTCCGCAAGGCTAGGAATTGCGCTCGCAATTGGCGGAGGTGCGGCATTTGCAATTCTGCTAGCAGCGTTCGGCCTGCGACCGGACTTCGTGGAAGCAAGCGCCACGGCGCCCTTCTGGATGAAATGGGCGTTCACGCTAAGCGTGGCTTGGGCATCCTTCCTGATCGTGGGGCGACTGGGCCAACCGGATGTTGGAATCGGGTGGGGCTGGCTTGGACTTGTCGCGCCGTTCGCGGTTGTCTTGATGATGGCCATCGGTGAACTGATGTTGGCCGCACCTGAGCAGCGAGGCGCACTGGTCCTCGGCCGGACGGCGTCCATCTGCCCTGTGGCGATTGTCGGCCTGGCTGTCCCCGCGTTTGTAGGTTTGCTTTGGGCATTCCGGCGGCTGGCGCCGACAAGACCCGGTCTCGCCGGCGCGGTTGCCGGCGTTTTGGCCGCGTCGATTTCTGCGAGTGTCTATGCGTTCGCCTGCCCAGAGCAGACCGCGTCGTTCATGATCGTCTGGTACTCGCTCGGTATGTCCGTGTGCGGAGCGGCCGGCGTTCTCGCAGGCCGATGGTGGTTGCGGTGGTAGATCGCGCGCCGGGCGCTTCGGGTTTTCGACGCAAAGACATTGTTGTTTTCATTCATGGGAGATAGGCATGAGAAACTGGATGTTGGCGGCGCTGACCGCAATCGGTCTGCTGGTTTCGACTCCGGCGACGGCGCTTGATGTAGGGCCCGCCGTTGGCTCTCAAATCCCGACCCTCGAAGCCCATGATGCCGAGGGGAAGGTGGTGCATCTTGCAGACATTTCCGGCCCCAATGGCACGGTCCTTGTGTTCTTTCGTTCCGCCAGCTGGTGCCCATTCTGCCAGGCCCAGTTAATTGCACTCAAAGACGCGGCGGGTCCGTTGGAATTGCGCGGGTACAAGCTGGCAGCGATCAGCTACGACTCGACCGACGTGCTTGCAGCGTTCGCGAAACGGCGGGACATCCCGTATGTCCTGCTCTCGGATGCCGGTTCGCGGATGATCGACGCCTTCAAACTTCGCGATCCACAGTACCCGCCAGGCAATCTCGCCTATGGCGTGCCGCAACCATCCATCTTCATCATCTCGCCCACCGGCGTTGTGCAGGCCAAGCTGGCGGAGGAAGGGTACAAGAATCGGCCACCGGTCGAAGCCGTAGTCGGAGCGGTCGAAAAGGTCATTGCTCACTGACCCGGCCGGTCACGTGTTGCAGCTGGCAGATGAGCTATCTATCGATTTCGAGCCGGATTTTCGGCGAGTTCTTGCGGGATCGCTCTTCCATGCGAACGGCAGGGATGAAGCGAAGTCCGGTCGTCCCGCCGGCGTCGCGTTGGTCGACCCAGTGATGCTTCGTTGGCAACTCTTGCGACAAACATGCCTGCCAGGGCCACAGTCGCGCACAATCCGTTCAGCTCCCAGTCGGGAAGGGCGCGCTAAAGCCTTCTCACTAGGACGAGACAGGGCAACGCGCAGGATCGCTTCCTGCTATGAAAGGCAACGTCATGAACCTACCCCAAAAACTCGCCTTTGCTGCGGCGCTCGCCGCTGTTCTCGCCGTGCCGGCGCTCGCGCAAACCGTCAGCCAGCAAGCAGCCCAGGCCCCCACCGTCACGGCCCCTGCCGCGGCGCACCAGCCGATGACCTCCGAACAGCGCGCGGCTCGTTTCGACAAGGCCGACGCCAACCACGACGGCAAGCTGACCAAGGCAGAGTTCACTGCTTCTCTGAAAGGCGACCGCGTGGCCAGGGCCGACAAGATGTGGTCGCGCCTCGAAGAACGATCTCAACCCCGCCATTCTCATCCTGATTGATGGTGCGCCGGATAAACCGGCGAGAAGTAGGCGGTGCAAGTCCGCCATGATGAAGGAGTAGCGAACCGCATCGACCCCGAGCCGTGCGTCGGCCTTCGCGAGGAGGCAGGCGAAGCGTCGGCAGGGGCATGCACAGGCCAGCCATTGAGCCGCGTAAACAGGATAACAC
>JANMWT010000244.1:0-4594 GCA_031394145.1 Alphaproteobacteria bacterium
ATCGGCGCTTCAGCCGCTGGGCCGAAAAGGGAGTGTGGCAAAGGGTTTTCGAGCAACTGGCGGCCGACGCCGACAATGAATACGCGATGATCGACAGCACCATTGTGCGCGCCCATCAGCACAGTGCAGGCGCCAAAAAAAAGAAGGCGAAGACCAAGCCATCGGTCGATCGCGAGGTGGACTGAGCACCAAAATCCACACATTGGTCGATGCTCTAGGCAACGCGATCGGCTTTTTCCTGACCGGCGGCCAGGCGCACGACCTGATCGGAGCAGACCACCTTCTACCGACCATGGAGGCCGACATGCTGCTCGCCGACAAGGCCTACGATGCCGATGAACGTGTCATCGATCTGCTCCATGCCGCCGGAAAAACCGCTGTAATCCCTCCAAAAGCAAATCGCACGATCGCTCGCGACTACGACCGAGACACCTATGAAGCTCGCCACCTCATCGAAAATTACTTCGCCCGCCTCAAACAATACCGAGCCATAGCAACCCGCTACGACAAAACCGCTCGAAACTTTCTTGCGGCCGTGTACATGACAGCCGCAGTACTCTGGCTCAAATGACGACAGGCCCTAGTATTTTTGATATCTCGTGTTAAAAATGCTAGGATGATAAGTCGGCTAATGAAGCAGGCGCATTCCAGCTTCTGTCGCCGCCTTGCGGTCGAAACTCACAATTTCACTCGCTCCGGCAAGCATTGCGGTCTGCGCAATCAAGGCGTCAGCGAACTCGGCCGAACCGGAAACTTGGTAGACAGCGAGCGCACGATAAGCTGCTTCCGCGTTCTCGATGATGAGCTCGGCCGTCCGGAGCAAGCTCTCTACGGCATTGGCGATGTCCTTGCGCGAGGTCTTATAGGCTCGTGACAACACCCAAGTGATCTCCGCCAGTACGACGGCGCTCACAAAGCCCGGCTGCTCTCGGCTCAAACGCGACATGAAGCGGGTTGCAACGGGAGACTGGACCGCGTCGTCCTGGGCGAGGAACCGAATGATGACGTTCGTGTCGAGACCGATCACGCGCCCAGCGCCCCGCGTGCGATCGCCTTATCCATCGCTTCAAGCGAGACCGCCTTCTTCGGCTTCGGGATAATCCCCTTGAGATTCTTGACCGACTGGGTCGCCGGTAGGACAGCGAAATTTCCATCCTCCATTCGAACGAAATCCAGCCGGTCGCCGGGTCCCACGCCAAGCGCGGCTCGAACATCTTTCGGCAAGGTCAATTGACCCTTGGAAGTTAAAGTCGCTGCGGTCATACATGGGTGCCTTACAAAGCGTAAGGCGTAATGTAAGGCCTCGCGGTGCTTAGTCAAGGCGAACAGCTTTCCGAGTGCGCCAAGTCCCGGACTTGTGGCGCGTTTTCAAAGGCCGGGATTTCTCAATGGAGGAGCCGAACTGGCTGGCGGTGCTGTCATCTGTGGACGGCCTCTGAGCTGCAAGGGAAAAGTTTGTTGATTTTGGATCTGTCGGGTGCGGTCATCTGTCCGGCCTGTTTGCGCGGTTCATTTGACCGCTGGCCCTGATGGAGTCCGCTGACCAGGTCCCACTCAGTCCATCGAGCTCAAGGCTCCGACAGCACCACGGGTTATTCTGTTCTGCGGTCCGCTTCTTGATCCTCATCAACGCATTGCACCCTCACAGTTCGGAGCAGCGGCCGAGACCGCTGCGATTCTGATCAGGCCATCGCTGGCATGCGATAGACTTCTCCTTTCGCCAGCACGGCCCAGACAATCCTGGCTGTCTTGTTGGCCATCGCGACGGTGACCAACCGGGCGGGCTTGCGTTCCATCAGGGAGCGCACCCAGACGCCGGTCGCCGATGTGTTGACCGCCGCCCGGCGGATCACCGAGGTGGCGCCGACGACAAGCAGCTTTCTCAGATAGCCATCACCCATCTTGGAGATGCGCCCAAGGCGGTCCTTGCCGCCTGAGGAGCTCTGGCGCGGGACGAGGCCAAGGAAGGCGGCGAACTCTCTCCCCGAGCGGAACAGGCTTGGGTCTGTGACGGACGCGGCGAGCGCGGTCGCGGTGATGATGCCGACGCCTGGGATAGTTGCGAGACGCTGCCTGGCCTCATCTTGGCGATGCCAGATCATGAGTTGACGTTCGAGCGCATGGATCTGAGCCGCCAGCGCTTCGAGCTGCGTAGCCAACATCAGCAGAGCGGATCGGGCGAGATCGGGAAGCAATGAGGCATCGGCGCTGCGGACTTGCTCGATGAGATCGGCCGATCGACGCGCCCCCTGCGGGGCGATCATCCCGAACTCGGCGCAGTGACCACGGATGGCGTTGATCAGCATGGTGCGCTGGCGCACCAGCAGCTCGCGCGTTCGGTGCAGCACCAGCACGCTCTGGCGCTCGGCGCTCTTGATCGGCACAAAGCGCATGGTCGGTCGGGTGACCGCCTCGCAGATCGCCTCCGCGTCGGCGGCGTCATTCTTCTGCCGGCGCAGATAGGCCTTCACATAGCTGGGCGGCATCAGGCGCACGTCGTGACCGAGGGCGCCGATCTCTCGCGCCCAGTAATGCGCCGTTGCGCACGCTTCCATACCCACCAGGCATGGCGCCAGCGCCTCGAAGAACTTGAGCACCTCGGCTCGGCGCAGCTTCTTCCGGACCGTGACCCCGCCCTCTGCATCAACTCCGTGAACCTGGAACACGGACTTGGCGAGATCGACCCCGATCGTGATAGACTTCATGGTGGACGGCTCCTGCTTGTGGCGGTTGCTTCAACAACGACCACCCTATGGCGCTTCGACGCCGGACACAGGGGCCGTCCACCCCATCAGTCCAATGCGAAACTGTCTCCGTTTCTCGCGTTTTTGGCGTGGAAAGAGGGCAGAGCATGAGCCGGATTTCCTATAAGAGGCACAGGTTCCCAGCCGTGGTGATCCAGCACGCGGTCTGGCTCTACTTCCGCTTCACGCTCAGTCTCCGGGACGTCGAAGAGATGCTCGCTCAGCGCGGCATCGAAGTCTCCTATGAGACGGTGCGCTGCTGGACGATCAAGTTCGGCCCGAAGATCGCCGCCAACCTGCGCCGGCGAAAGGCGCCAGCTTCGCCACGCTGGCATCTCGACGAAATGGTGAGCACGATCGCCGGCGAGCGTGTCTACATCTGGCGCGCTGTCGATGACGAAGGCGAGGTCATGGACATGGTCGTGCAGAAGCAGCGCGACACCGGAGCCGCGTTGCGATTGATGCGGCGGCTATTGCGCAATCAGCATGTCGAACCGGAGACCATCACACAGTTCGGCGCGCTCTCGATCAGCTGCGCTCCTGAAGCGGGCGTTGTCGCCGAAGGAACGAGCCAACAGCATGGCTCCTTCGAGCGAACCGATCGGGGAGCGCGCCACATCGGTGGGCCGGCCCTTGAAATCCAGTGTCTCGGCATCGCGACCTTCCACCAGAACGGTAGCGAGCCATTGCTCATTGGCGTTGAAGAACTGTCGTACACCGTCTTGCATCGGCCTTGGCAGGGTCGCGTAGTCGGCGGCGAGCATCCCGCACAGACACATTCGCCCGGCTTTCAGCACGTCATGGTGGAGCTGTCAGGTTAGCCAAGTAAACGGCATTTCGAGCCTACAGGATAGGCTCGCGCCGCCGAATTCTCACGCGAAATCAAACGAAGCGCTGGAACAGCTTATTTCGCTTGACGAGTATTCGCGCATAACCTGACAGCTCCGATGCCTCTCGTGTCGGAGAGCGCGATAGCCAAGAAACTACCCCGCGGGGGAGGCAGCCGGACCATCTCATTTCCGGACAGTACCTCCGAATACCGCGTCGCGTCGGTCGCCTTGCGCGCCATCCTGGATGCGTGAGAGGCGGACCACCGATCTACGACCTAGCCGCCGGGCGCAATCGAATCCACCGGAACGTAGATGTCGAGTTGCCGACCAGTGCCATCACAGATTCGGAAGCCTATGGCTCCGTGAATCTTCGAGAGAAGCAGGTTGGCCGCCGCCCGCGCTTCATCGACATTCCCTGCTTCGATTGACACGGACTGCAGGGACCGAAGCGTATCGGTTAGATGTTCGAAGTAATGTGCAACGTACGGGACCAACGCCTCTATCCTTAACGTTTGACGAAGGTCAGGCCAACCATTCCGTCGTGCTGCAAAGCCACGTCCGCGACACCGTCAAGATTGACCGACTGCTCGATCAGCTGCACCCGACCGGAAAGTTCGCGGTTCGGGAAGAACCACGTCAAAGGGTCGGTCAGCCAGTGAAGGAACACCCAGCCAACGCGGGTGACTGCGACATAAGCCGCCCTAAGCACGACTGCCGCTGGTGTTCCTGGGAGCAGCATGACCGCGCCAGCGACTGCGCCGCCGACGGGAAGCGCGGCATTTCTTAACATCAAGCCCGCACCACGACTGTCCAGCATGCCGAACACTAGAGCATTTTCCGGTCTGTGTGAATCGGGGGGGGATTCCCAAGGGGGTTCGGGGAGGGAATCTGGCTGGGTGATTCGAGCCTGGAGGCGACGATGGCGCGGCCTTATTCGCAGGATATCCGCGAGCGAGTGGTTGCAAGGGTTGAAGGCAGGGCCTCGCGGCGCGAGGCGGCGGAGCACTTCGAGGTCTGCCC
>JANMWT010000268.1:0-3109 GCA_031394145.1 Alphaproteobacteria bacterium
CGATCTCGCGGATCACCTTGCCGCCGGTGCCGATGACGTCCCGGATCTTGTCGACCGGAATTTTCATCGAGATCATTTTCGGCGCGGTTTCCGACACTTCGTTGCGGGCGCCGGTGAGCGCCTTGTTCATTTCGCCGAGGATATGGAGGCGGCCGCCCTTGGCTTGCTCGAGCGCCATCTTCATGATGTCGAAGGTGACGCTGTCGATCTTCAGGTCCATCTGCAGGGACGTGACGCCGACCTCGGTGCCGGCGACTTTGAAGTCCATGTCGCCAAGGTGATCTTCATCGCCGAGGATGTCGGACAGAACGGCGATGCCTTCATCGTCCTTGATCAGGCCCATGGCGATGCCCGAGACCGGGCGCGTGATCGGCACGCCCGCATCCATCATCGCCAGCGAGGATCCGCACACGGTCGCCATCGACGACGAGCCGTTCGACTCGAAGATCTCCGAGACGATGCGCAGGGTGTAGGGGAAGTTGTCGCCGGTGGGCAGAACCGCTTTCAGCGCGCGCCAGGCGAGCTTGCCATGGCCGATCTCGCGACGGCCAGGGCCGCCGGAGCGGCCGGTTTCGCCGACCGAGAAGTGCGGGAAGTTGTAATGCAGCATGAACTTGGATTTGGACGAGCCCTCGAGCCCGTCAATCCACTGCTCGTCTTCGGCTGTACCCAGGGTGGCGACGCAGAGCGATTGCGTCTCGCCGCGAGTGAACAGGGCCGAGCCGTGGGTGCGCGGCAGAACCGAGACTTCCGAGACGATCTGGCGGACCTGGTCGAGCTTGCGGCCGTCGATGCGGGCGCCGGTTTTCAGGATGTCGCCGCGGACGACTTTCGCTTCGGCTTCCTTGAACTGCTCCTTGAAGACGAGCGGATCGGCGCCCGTCGGGTTGGCTTCCGATTTCACCAGGGCTGCCGCAGCTTTGGTGCGCGCAGCGCCGATGGCTTCGTAGCGGGCGGCCTTCTCTTTGATCTTGTAGGCCTTGGAAAGATCGGCGCCGACAGCCTTCTGGATCGAAGCGAGCAGCGCCGAATGGTCGGGCGATTCAAACGCGAAAGGTTCCTTCGCAGCTTTCTCGGCCAGGGCGATGATCGCGTCGATCACTTTCTGGAATGATTCATGGCCGGCCTTCACGGCGCCGAGCATGATCTCTTCGGACAATTCCTTTGCTTCGGATTCGACCATCATAACGCCTTCGGTGGTGCCGGCGACGATGAGATCGAGCTGGAATCCTTCGAGGTCCTGCAGCGTCGGGTTGATCAGATACTGGCCATCCTTGTAGCCGACGCGCGCGGCGGCGATCGGGCCACGGAACGGCGCGCCGGAAATCACCAGCGCGGCGGAGGAGGCGACCAGGCCGAGAATGTCGGGATCGTTCTCGCCGTCATAGGACAGCACGTTGACGGTGATCTGGACTTCGTTCTTGAAGCCGTCGGCGAACAAGGGACGGATCGGACGATCGATCAGGCGCGAGGTCAGCGTGTCCTTCTCGGTCGGGCGGCCTTCGCGCTTGAAGAAGCCGCCGGGGACGCGGCCCGCGGCGTAGTATTTTTCCTGGTAGTTGACGGTGAGCGGGACGAAATCCTGGCCTTCCTTGGCCTTCTTCGCGAACACGACGGCGGCGAGCACGGTGGTCTCGCCATAGGTGGCGAGAACGGCGCCGTCGGCCTGCCGCGCCATGCGGCCGGTTTCGAGCGTCAGCGGGCGTCCCGCCCAGTCGATAGTCACCTTCTGGGTGTTAAACATCGTATTTTTGCTTTCCTGCATACGAAAACCCGCCGAACCCCGGTGGGCCGGCGGGTGGGGAAGGGCCCGCCCTAGCGGCGGAGACCCAGCTCTTCGATGAGAGCCTGGTAACGGCCCTCGTCCCTGGACTTCATGTAGTCCAGCAATCGCCGGCGCTGGGACACCATTTTCAGGAGTCCGCGACGGGAATGGTTGTCTTTCTTGTGGTCCTTGAAGTGGCTGGTCAGATCGTTGATCCGGCTTGTCAGGATCGCGACCTGCACTTCGGGCGAGCCCGTATCGCCAGGCGTGCGAGCGTATTTCTTGATCAGTACGGCCTTGTCGGCGACGGTGATCGACATCGGGATCTCCTTATGAGTTGAACACGCGGACCGGCATGAACCGTCCCGCCCGAACCTCGCCGAGGGCCGCCGCCTTATCCCCATGAAGGGCCAGACAAATGCGGGAGGCATCCTCCCCGTTCACTTGACGAGGACGGCGCATCTCCCGAAACGCCTCGACTTGATGGGGCAGAAGGACGATTTCGCGACCCTGCCGAAGTCTGGAAGCCGCTTCCCCATCGACGGCGAGCGCCGGGATGTCGTCCAGCGCGGTCTCGAGGGGCACCAATTGTGCTTCCAGCGCGGGCTTATCGCTCATTTCATCCAGCTTGGCCAGCGGAAATGAACGGTCTTCGCTGAAGGCGCCGACGCGCGTTCTGCGCAGCGCAGCAACGTGCCCTTCGGCCCCCAGGGCTGCCGCCAGATCGCGCACCAGAGCCCTGATATAAAAGCCTTTTCCACAGCGGACACGGATCACGGCGAGGTCCGCGGAGGGCGCGTCCACAAGCCCGGCTTCGTGCACCGTGACGGTGCGGGCTTCAAGCTCGACGGTCTCGCCGTCGCGAGCCAGGTCATAGGCCCGCTCGCCATTCACCTTGATCGCCGAGAATTGCGGCGGGATCTGCTGGATTTCGCCGACGAAGGCGATGAGGGCCGCTTCGATCGCTTCACGCGTCGGGCGCAGATCGGAGGTCGCGGTCACCGCGCCTTCGCGATCCTGCGTCGTGGTCGATGAACCCCAGCGCACGGTGAAGACGTAGTCCTTGTCCGCCTCCATGACGTATCCGACGGTCTTGGTCGCCTCGCCGAAGGCGATCGGCAGGATGCCGGAGGCGAGCGGGTCGAGCGTGCCGCCATGACCCGCCTTCTGGGCGTTGAAAGCGCGCAGGCATTTGGCGACCGCCTGGGTCGAGGTCACGCCCTCGGGTTTGTCGAGGATGAGCCAGCCGGAAATCGGCAGGCCATGCTTCTTCTGTTTGCGAGACAACGCACTCTCCTCAGGCGCCGTCGGCGGGGTCGAACCGCAGAACGGGTCGGGTTGGTG
>JANMWT010000307.1:0-3238 GCA_031394145.1 Alphaproteobacteria bacterium
CGATCCCGTCCTGCAGGACGGGATCGAAGGGTCCCACGCCGCGTTCCAGGTGACGCGGAAACGGTTGGGCGGTCGCATCATCATCACGACGCCTTCTTCGCTCGCCGAGCCGTCTGGCCGGCTGAGGCTGAAAGCCCCGCCGGGCTTGTCGGCGACATGCATGGTGTGGCCGAAGAAGTAGCCCTTCGCGTCCTTCTGCACGACGTCCCAGACTGTCTGTGGTTCTGCGCCGATGTAGATCAACGAAATCCGGTCTGGCGTCTTGGCCACGTCCGGTTGCCCAGGAATGAGGGTGGACAAAACGCCCAGCATCCTTTCCCAGCTGCCGCGCGCCTGGGGGATGAATGTCTCTGAGCCTGGGGCCAGCTCATGGGTCAGGGTCAGGCGAGAGCCTGCCTCGGTGTGCGCGATATCGATCGAAACCCTCGAGCCATCCTCGGCGGGCGCGACCGCCCAGGTGAATGCGATGCGTCGCGGACGATCCAGTTCGAGATAGCGCCCGACATGGTCAATCTCGATACCGGCGCGCCGCACCTTGAACGAAAATGCGCCGCCAACTTTTGGCTGGTTGCGGATGTGCACGATGTCTTCTTCACGCAACAGGTGACCGAACATGAAGCGGGCAATCATCGCTGGATCAAGGATGGCGTCGTAGACGCGTTCGGGCGGCGCCGTGAAGGACTGGACGGCAAGGGCCGTGGGGTTCGCCATGCTCACACGCCCTTCGGCCATTTGGCGGTTTCCGGCAGCGGTTCGCCGGTTTCCAGGAGGCTCTTGAGGCTCGACATCAAGGCGGGCCAGCCATTCGAGACAGCCTCGATGAGTTTGGAGCTCTCGCGCTCGATCTCGTGCGTGACCACCAGCTTCACGGCGCCCTCGGTCGGCGCGATTTCGTAAGCGAGAGTGGAATGGCCTTCGGCTTTAAGTTCGGCGTTGAACTCGTTGCGCCAGCTGAGGACGAGCTTGCGTGGCGGGTCGGAGAATTTGACCTCGCCAGTGTCGGCGATACGGCCATCAGGGATCAGAGCTCGCCACGGCGAGCCTGTCTTCCAGTCCGATTCCCAGACCGTCTCACACCAGTAACGCCGAGTGAATTCCGGCAATCGAAGCGCCGCCCACAGTTTCTCCGGCGTGGTGCGGATATGGATGACATAGACGAAGCGCGAGGTCGGCAACGGGGCATCTCCGGTCGATGAGGGCAGTGCAGGCGAGGCTCGGCGCCCCGCCCGAGGTGATCGGCCTATGTCGGCGCGCGCTGCAGCGGTTGGCCGCCTTCAAGGTAGCTCTTGAGGCCAGACAGGACGAAGGGCCAGCCGCCGGAAATCGCCTGACGCACCCTGCCGCCCTTTTTGAGATTCGAGTGGGTGACGGTCAGCTTCGTCGTGTCCTCGTACTGCTCGAGCAGGCAATCGACGATGGTCGGGCCTTCATCGTGCAGCGGCCCGGGACCTTCGACGTGGAAGGTGTAGGACAGGCGGTTTGGCGCGTCGCTCTCGAGGATTTCACCGCGCACGTCGACGCCGCTTTTCTTCTCGAAAGCGATCGAGGCGCCGGGTTTGAAGGTCGAGTTCATGCGGGTGCCGACCCACCATGAGCGCTCCGTCTTGTTGTCGACGAGGGCGGCCCAGACGGCCGCCTGGCTGGCGCGGATGTAGACGACATAGACGTAGTCCGGTTCGCGCTCGGCATGCAGCGTCGGCAGATTCTTGGCGGCAGTCTTGGTGTCGGACATCAGGTGGTCTCCTTCAAAGAGCGGATGCGCGGGGTTTCAAGATTCTTCTTGAGGTCGACCAGAGCCTCGACCTGGCTTCGTTCAAACTTTCGTATCCAGCGGTCGGCGATCTCCGCGATCGGAACCGGGTTGAGGTAGTGCAGCTTCTCGCGCCCGCGTTTCACGCTGGCCACGAGGTTGGCGTCTTCGAGGATCGCGAGGTGTTTCGAGACAGCCTGCCGCGACATGGCAAGACCAACACACAACTCGTTCAGCGTTTGGCCGCCGGTCTCGCGAAGGCTGTCGAGGAGGCTGCGTCGGCTTTCGTCCGCCAGGGCCCTGAACACCAGATCCATGTGTTTTTATATGCAACTGAAAGGTTGCATGTCAACGCCCGAGTCGCGACAAAAAGCGAGAGAAGAGAAGAGCGCCGCCGCGTGCGGCGTGGAGCGCCGCAAGATTGAGATCAAGTTCGGCGAGGGCGGCGCGAGGAAGCGGCTTGTCGTGCGGTGATCGCCATCCGATCGATCGAGCGGAGCGAGGGCTGCGATCGCCGCGTGAGCCGGGCGCGAGCCAGACCCGAGCCAGACCCGGGGCGCAACCGCAATCGGCGTCATGGGCGCCGCACGTCCGAGGCCAGCGCCAAGACGGGGTTGCGCGCGGTGAGCGGGCTTTCCCAGCTTGGCTTCGGTGGGCTGTCGCCAGCCTCGCCTTTTGTCCCTGGCGGTTTGTCGCTGGCGGGCTGGCCTCCTGGCGCCGGCGACGGCGGTTGGCGTTTTCCCGCCCCATTCCCATGTTTTTCCTTGTATTGTACGGGGCGGCAGGATCACGCTACCGGGGGTTTTTTCAGTGCGAGGGACGGCGAGTTGAGCTGGGACCCCTATGCGACGCTCGGCGTGCCAAAATCGGCCCCCGCCGAAGACATCAAGAAGGCCTACCGCAAGCTCGCCAAGGAGCTGCACCCGGACGTGCGTCCGAACGACAAGGCATCCGAAGACCGCTTCAAGCAGGTGACGGCGTCCTTTAACCTGTTGTCAGACGAGACGCAGCGCGCCCGTTTTGACCGCGGCGAGATCGACGCTGACGGCAATGAGCGTCCCGTGTTCCAGCCGGGTGGCGGATTTGGCGGCGGCTTTCAAGGCGCCCGAAGCGCCGGCAGAGGCGCGCGCGGCGACGTCTTCGAAGACCTGTTCGATGGCCTCTTCAGTCGCGGCGGCGGGACGCGCGGCTTCTCGGCGCAGCGCGGGGAAGACGTCCGCTATCGCATGGAGGTGGATTTTCTCGATGCGGCGAACGGCGGTCGTCGTCGGGTCACCATGTCGGATGGGCGCTCGCTGGACCTCGCGATCCCGGCAGGCATCACCTCGGGGCAAACCTTGCGATTGAAGGCCCAGGGGCTTGCCGGGGGGGGAGGCGGGCCTGCCGGCGATGCGTTGGTCGAGCTCACGGTCGGCGCCCACCCGGTCTTCCGCCGGGATGGCGATGACATCCGGATGGATCTGCGCATCTCGCTGGCCGAGGCGGTCG
>JANMWT010000360.1:0-3835 GCA_031394145.1 Alphaproteobacteria bacterium
ACCGTGGCGGCGGGCGGTGGATCTATTCTGCATTTCGATGGCGCCCGCTTTCATGTCGGTCCCGATAGCGCCGGCGCCGATCCTGGGCCCGCCTGCTATCGCCGCGGCGGACCGCTGACGATTACCGACGCCAACGTCCTCATCGGTAAGCTGCAGCCCGCACATTTTCCGGCGCTCTTCGGCTCTGAGGGCGACCAACCGCTCGACTTCGACGTCGTCGCGCAGAGGTTTACGACACTCGCCGACGAGATTGCATCGGCGACAGGCCAAGCGCAGGACCCGCGAAACGTTGCGGAAGGCTTTCTCCGCATTGCAGTCGCCAACATGGCGCAAGCCATCCGCCAAGTGTCACTCGAAAAAGGCCACGACGTCTCGGATTTCGCACTTCAATGTTTCGGCGGCGCAGGCGGCCAGCATGCCTGTCTCCTCGCCGATGACCTGGGCATCAAGACGATCTTGATTCATCCCCTGGCCGGCGTCCTGTCCGCCTACGGCATCGGCCTCGCCGACCAGAGCCTGATCCGACAGCAGGCAATCGAGCGGCCGCTGGACGAGGCTGCAGCCGTCGAGGCGGAGGAGATCATCTCACGTCTGGCCAATGAAGCGGTGGGCGAGCTTTCACAGTCTGTCGCCGCCGGCTCATCCTTGACGCTGAGCTTTGCGGTGGATCTGCGCTATGAAGGAACCGATGCGAGCCTGGGGGTTGCCTTCGCTGAACTTGCCGCCATGCGGGACGCATTCGACGCGGCGCACCATCGCCGCTTCGGATTTGCCACGCCGGGGCGCGGCCTCGTCATCGTCGGTGTGCGAGTTGAAGCTGCGGTCGCCGGCGAACCGGCTGATCTCCCGCAGCTGCCATCCGGCGACGGGCCGCCGATGGCGATTGATCAGGTCGGACTGTGGAGCGGGGGCCAAGCCCACGAGGCGCGGGTATTCGAGCGCGGCGCGTTGCTGGCGGGCGACGCCATCGCGGGCCCGGCACTCATCCGGGAAGCGATCGCGACGACGATCGTCGAACCCGATTGGTCGGCCCGCGTCGGCGCACACGGCGATCTGATCCTCACGCGAACTACCCAACCGGCGCCGCCAGACCAGGCGGCCGCGAGCAGCCCCGACCCGGTTCAACTTGAGTTGTTCAACAACCTGTTCATGGCCGCCGCCGAACGTATGGGCGCGGTGCTGCGCAACACGTCGATCAGCGTCAACATCAAGGAGCGGCTGGATTTCTCCTGCGCGCTCTTCGATGCCGAGGGCGCGCTGATCGCCAACGCGCCGCATGTTCCGGTGCATTTGGGGGCGATGGGTGACAGCGTTCGCGCCGTGCTCGCCAGCCGCCGCGCGACGCTGAAGCCAGGCGACATGGTTGCGCTCAACAACCCATTCAACGGCGGCTCTCACTTGCCCGACGTGACCGTGATCGCGCCGGTGTTCGACGCGGATGGAACAACCCTTCGTTTCTTCGTCGGCAATCGCGGTCACCACGCCGACATCGGCGGGGTTACGCCAGGATCGACGCCGCCCGGCTCGACGCGACTGGAACAAGAAGGCGTCGTGATCGACGATTTCCTGCTGCGCGACGGCGCCAGTTTCCGCGAAAGCGAATTCCGCAAGCTGTTGGCCGATGCGCTCTATCCGGCCCGCAGCCCGGACATCAACGTCTCCGACATCAAAGCGCAGATCGCCGCCAACGAGGCAGGCATCCGGGAACTCCATGCGATCGTCGCCCGCTATGGCTGGCCGACAGTCACCGCTTATATGAATCACGTGATGGCCAACGCCGAAGAGTGTGTTCGCCGAGTGATTGATCGTCTCAGCGACGGCGCCTTCGATTACGAGATGGACGACGGTTCGCACGTCAGAGTGAAAATCAGCGTCGATCACGCGCGCCGAGAAGCCTTGATCGATTTCTCCGGTACGGACAGCCAGCGGCCTGGAAACTTCAATGCTCCGCCGGCCGTCACGCGCGCTGCTGTGCTCTATGTCTTCCGCTGTCTGGTCGGCGAGGACCTGCCGCTCAATGAGGGTTGCATGCGACCGCTGCTGATTATCTTGCCCGAAGGAACCTTCCTGTCGCCAGCGCCTGGCGCGGCTGTGGTTGCGGGCAACACCGAGGTGAGCCAGGCGCTCTGCAATGCGCTGCTCGGAGCCCTTGGCGCCTCAGCAGCAAGCCAGGGCACGATGAACAACTTTCTGCTTGGCGACGCAGATTACCAGTATTACGAGACCATCTGTGGCGGCGCAGGGGCGGGCCCGACGTTTGACGGCGCTTCGGCGGTCCACACCCACATGACCAACACCCGCATCACCGATCCTGAAGTGATGGAGCTGCGTTATCCTGTGCGGGTCGAAGCATTCGGCGTTCGCCGCTCTTCAGGCGGCGCAGGGCGCCACTCGGGCGGCGACGGTGCGGTGCGGAGAATTCGCGCGCTGCGCCCGGCGACCGCCTCGCTAGTCGCTTCGAGCCGCACCGTGGCGCCCTTCGGCCTCGCAGGCGGATCGGATGGTAAAGTTGGCCGACAACATGTCGAGCGCGCCGACGGCGTCACCGAGGATCTTGCCGGCGTCGCTCGCGTTGAGCTTGGCGCCGGCGATGTCATCGTTATCGAAACGCCCGGCGGCGGCGGTTGGGGCAAGGCGGGAGAACCCACCACATGACATCCCTCACCTCGCTTCGCCCTCTTGCCCTGGTCACCGGAGCTTCAGCCGGCATTGGCGCATCCTTTGCCCGGGCGCTGGCTGCGCGCGGATTTGATCTCGCCTTGGTCGCCCGGCGTCGCGATCGCCTGGAGGCGCTGGCGAACGACCTCCGCGACGCCTCGGGCGTCGACGCCTTTGCGATTCCGGCGGATCTGTCGCTGGTGGACGCGCATCTGCCTGTCGTGGCGGCGTTGAAGGCGCGCGGACGCAGCGTCGCGATGCTGGTGAACAATGCCGGCTTTTCGATCCCGAAGACCTTCGCTGCGACCAGCTGGGCCGAGCAGCGTGACTTCACCATGACGCTGGTTATGGCGGTCGCCGGCCTCACCCATGCCCTGCTGCCAGACATGATCGCTCAAGGCCAAGGATCGATCATCAATGTCAGCTCGATGACAGCCCTGTCGCCAGGGGGCGCCGGGCACACGCTTTATCCGGCGGCCAAGGCGTTTGTGCTCAAGTTTTCGCTGTCGCTGGACGCCGAAGTCCGGGCCAAGGGCTTGCGCGTGACCTGCGTGCTGCCCGGCTTTACCGAAAGCGAGTTTTCTGTCGCCAACGGCACCCGCGATGTCCTCGACAGGACGCCTAGAAATTTCATGATGACCGCCGAAGCGGTGGTCGAGTTGACGCTTAGAGCCAATGCCAAAGGTCACGCCGTGGTGATTCCCGGCCTCCACAACCAGATTGCCGCAGGCCTCATGAAATATCTTCCCGACGAACTGGTTACCGCTATCATACGCGGGGCGGCCGAAAAGTATCGCGTCGAAGATTGACGGGAGACGAGCGGCAATGGCGGGTTCATCCACGCATTACGATGTCGTGATCATCGGCTCTGGCGCCGGTGGCGCATCTCTGGCCCAAAGCCTGGCCGACACCGGCAAGCGCATCCTGATTCTCGAACGCGGCGATCATCTCGAGCGCGGGCCCAACAACTGGAACTCCACCTACGTCTTTGTTGAGCGCGCCTACCGCACGAAAGAACTCTGGTACGACAAGGCCAACAAGCCGTTTCATCCCAATACCCACTACTGGGTCGGCGGCAACACCACCTTCTATGGCGCGGCGCTGATGCGGCTGCGCGGGCGGGACTTCGAGGAGGTGATCCCCGCCGGCGGCGTCTCGCCGGCCTGGCCGATCAGCC
>JANMWT010000488.1:0-9260 GCA_031394145.1 Alphaproteobacteria bacterium
CTCGGGCTTCCGTCTCGGGCTTCCGTCTCGGGCTTCCGTCTCGGGCTTCCGTCTCGGGCTTCCGTCTCGGGCTTCCGTCTCGGGCTTCCGTCTCGGGCTTCCGTCTCGGGCTTCCGTCTCGGGCTTCCGTCTCGGACGAACCCGCGCCGAGACCACCCCGCATCCAGAAACCCGCTTCCACAACCGCTTCCACAAACGAAAAGGCCCCGAGCTTGCGCGCGAGAGCCTCCCGTCATCCGAAGATGCCACAGCGCCACGTCAAGGACCCCGCGGTCCTGCGCTGCTTGTCCATCGGGTGTTGCGACCCTCAGGAGCGACCGCTGCCGACCAGCTTCGTCGGCCTTCGGCGCCTGACAGAAGCCTCCAAGCTTCCTGCCCTGCATGAGGGTCTACGGGGACCCTCCCGGTCCTTTCCTCCTCGGCCTTCGCCGACTTTGGAAGCCCCGTTCGCATCCGGGGTTGGAGTACCGTGATCAAACGTTCGCGCCAATCGATTCGCGAATCAACTGCGGCGCGCAAGCTATCAAGGATGCGTGCAGACCCCGGAGAGGAAGATGTCGCAGTTTCGTTTTGGGAGGCGCGGAACGCGCCTCGTGCTGGCGAGCGCCATGGCGACGGCATGTTCTGGTCTCGGCGCGAGCCCAGCGGACTTCTCCTCCTCGGCCCCATCCGGGATCGCTTCGGGTGCGACGCCGTGGACAAGCATGCGCTTCGACGATGCGCCGACAGATGTCTCCTTCGCCGTCGTCACCGACAAGACCGGCCATGTGCCGGCCGGCGGCGAGCGGCTCTGCCTGTCCCATGGCGGCCCGCTCTGCCCGGCCCCGCACTAGCGCTCAGAGCGCGTGGGTCTTAACCACGGCCCAGGCGGGTTTGCCGACTGCGAGACCGAGTTCGCTGAGGGCGGCTAGCGTGATCCGCGCGGGCACATCGCCGGCCTTGGTGTCAATCCACACCACGACCGACCCATCCGCTTCGTGCGCGATCTCGCGCACCTTGCCTTGCCAGACATTGCGCGCCGACAGGCCGCGCGGCGGTTCGATCGCGACCATCACTGCATCGGCCCGCACCCAGACGCCGCGCCCAAACGCGCCGACATCGCCGGAAACCCGACCCGCATCGATCCGGGCGCCGAGGTCGCGCGGATCGAGCAGCGCCAAGAAATCCGGTTGCCGCATGATCGCGACGGCCGGACCGCAAGCGATCACTCTCCCGTCCTTCAACGCCAGCACATGATCGGCAAGTTCAGCTGCATCCTCGATCTGGTGCGTGACCACCATCATCGGCAGGCCGCGCGCCGCATTGATCTGTGCGAGCATCGTAAGAAACGCGCGACGCCGCCGCCCGTCGAGCGCCGCGAAGGGCTCATCGAGGAGCAGCAAAGCGGGCGAGGACAGCAGGGCGCGCGCCAGCGCCACCCGGCTTTTTTCGCCGCCGGAAAGATTGCGAACCGGACGATCGAGGAGGTCGCTGATCTCGAGCTGGCGCGCTGTCTCATCAAGGTTGATGACCGGGCGGTCGGGCGGCGCCCGCTTCGCGGCGTAGCCAAGATTGCCGCGCACGGTGAGGTGCGGAAACAATCGCGCTTCCTGAAAAACCAGACCGATGTCGCGGCGGTGCGGCGGCATGCGGACCTTCGCGGCTGGATCATCGAGCATCTTGTCGCCCAGCGCCAAACGCCCCGCCTCGACCCGGCTGAGCCCGGCCAGCGTCGCCAGCAGCATCGACTTGCCGGCGCCGGATGGGCCGAAGACCACGGTCATCCCTGCCCGCCCGGCCTCAATCAGCGGCGTCCTGAAATCGGCGGCGAGGCTGAAGACGCCGCGCCGCACAGTGACCCCGTGCGCTTCCAGCTTCACCCTGCAAGCCTCCGCCGGCTCCAGCGCTGGAGCAGCTCGGCGAGGCCAAGGCCCGCAACCGCCGCGCCAAACGACCACCCGGCCAGTCGCATCGCCTCGGCCTCCCCGTCAGGCGCCTGAAGCGCCGCGTAGATCGCCATCGGCAGGGTCTGCGTCTCGCCCGGCACGCTGGAGGCAAACGTGATCACCGCGCCGAATTCGCCAAGACCCGCCGCGAACGCTGTCACCGCGCCTGCGAGCACGCCTGGTCCTGCCAGCGGCAACGCCACCGACCAGAACCTGTCCCAAGGTCCGGCCCGCAGCATCGCGGCGGCCTCGAACAGCCGCGCATCGGTCGCCTCGAACGAGAGGCGAATGGCGCGGACCATCAAGGGAAAGCTCATCACCGCCGTCGCCAGCGCCGCGCCATTGGTGGTGAAGGCGAGGGTTATCCCGAAGCTCTGCTCCAGCCAGTGGCCGATCGGTCCGCGCCGCCCGAAAATCACCAGCAGAATAAAGCCGACCAGAACCGGCGGCAAAACCAGCGGAAGATGCACGGCGGCGTCGAGCACGCTCTTGCCCGGCAGGCTTGGACGCGACAGCGCCCAGGCGGCGAGGATGGCGAGAGGCATGCCAAACAGGATCGCGCGACCTGCCACGGTGAGGCTGGTCGCTAGTATCTGCCATTCATCGAAGCCCGCCATGGCGCTAGCATGTCGCGAGCCGAGCGCGACCTCAAGAGCGTTCTACGTGGAGGCGTATAGCGCCTGGCTATTTCTCCGGGGCCAGCCGCAGGATCTGGCCGTCGGTCTCATCGGTGACGACGTAGATCAGGCCATCGGGTCCCTGGCGGACGTCACGCATGCGCTTGCACTGGTCGCGGAGCAGTTTCTCCTCGCCGGTGACGCGGCCCGCCTGATTGAGCTCGAGGCGCACCAGCTGTTGGCCGGAAAGCCCCCCGATGAAGACCGAGTTCTTCCAGCCCGGGAGCTTGCCGCCGGTGTAGAACAACAGGCCCGAGAGGGCGACCGAAGGGTTCCAGAAATAGACCGGCTGCTCCAGCCCGTCCTCGGCGGTCTTGTCATCGCCCAGCGGCTTGCCGTCATTGTCGCGGCCATAGGAGATTTTCGGGAAGCCGTAGTTCTTGCCGGGCTTGACGAGGTTGAGTTCGTCTCCGCCACGCGGTTCGTTCTCATCCAGCCACAGGTCGTTGGTGCCGGGCCGGAAGGCGAAGCCCTGCGGGTCACGGAAGCCGAGCGCGTAGATCGAGGGGTCGGCGTCCTTGTTGGCGAGGAAGGGGTTGTCCTTCGGGATCGACCCGTCGGCGTTGATGCGCAACACCTTGCCCTGCGGGCTCGCCAGCGACTGGGCGCTGACATAAGGCGTGATGATGTCGGCGGTGAGCGCGAACAGCGTGCCATCCTTTGCCTGCAGGATCCGACGCGGCGTCATTGCGCCTTCCTTCAGCACCTTCCAGTCGGTCACGCTCTTTTCGTCGGCCGAAAGTTTGGCGCTGGCGATGTAGCCCACCGTCGCCTTACCGCCCTCGGGCGTGGTGTTGTAGGCAACGTAGATCGTGCGGTTCTTCTTGAAGTCCTTGTCCAGCGCGACGTCGTGCATCCCGAAGAGACGGATGGCGGTCTTGATCGGCGGCGTGCCGGCGATCGGATCGGAGACCTTGCCGGCAGGCGTGACGATGCGCAGGCCTTCGTTGCGAATGGTCACCAGCATGCTGCCGTCGGGCAGGAAGGTCAGCGACCACGGGTTCTTCAGGCCCGAGGCGAGGACCTCGACCTTGAATTTCTGTTTGCCGACGACGCGCGGCGCGTGCGTCTGGTCGGGCGTCAGCGCGGTCGGGCGGTATTCGTCGGCAGCGTTGCGGGGGACGCCGCACTTCTGGTCGCTGAGCTGGTCTTCCTTGGCGGCGAGGGCAAGCTGGGCGTCCGTGGGTTTCGGCGGCCCCTGTTGCGCCAGGGCTGGGGCGATGATCGCCACGCTGGCGAGCAATGTCAGAAACAGCGGCGCCTTGCGCATGGCTTTGTCTCTCCCGAATCCCTCCGGCGCATCGCGCGACGGGGGTTGGCGTAAGCGCCGCTGTTCGGGGTTTGCCGTCAATCTCCGGGTTGAGCTTTCTCACCGCAACGTGAGTGTGGCTTTCCGCACCGGAACCTGCTTGATCCCCGGGCATGAGCAGCAAAGGTCGCCCTTCAACGCCCAAGGCGCCCCCGGTGCGGCGCGAGCTTGCCCTGCGGGCGCTCGGCGCGCAGGGCGATGGCATTGCCGATGGTGAGGGCGGGCCGGTCTTTATCCCCTTCGCTCTACCAGGAGAAAGGGTTACGGCCGACGTCCAGGAGGCGCGCGGCCAGGAGGCGCGCGGCCAGCTGATCAGCGTCGATATCGCCAGTCCCGACCGGGTCGGCCCGAAGTGCCCGCACTATACTGTCTGCGGCGGCTGCGCTCTCCAGCATCTTGCAGCGGGTCCCTACCTCGCCTTCAAACATCGCCTCGTCCTCGAGGCCCTCGCTGCACGCGATCTTGCGCCGGACGTCGACCCCGTCGTTCCGCTCGCGCCGCAAACAAGGCGCCGCGCCACGCTCGCCGCCGCGCATACGTCCAGGGGGTTCCGCTTCGGCTTCCATGGCCGCCGCACACACGAGATCGTGCCGATCGCCGCCTGCACCGTCCTGACGCCCACCCTGATGGCCGCGTTGGCTTCGATCGCCCCGCTCGCCCGACTGGCGGCGCCGCAAAAAGGCGCGCTGGTCGTCATCGCGACCGAGACGGCGACCGGCGTCGACGTCGCCTTCAACGGCGTCGGCAAATGGTTTTCAGCCGACGACCGCCAGCGCCTGATCGATGCGACGCTACAAACCTCGCTTGCGCGCATCTCCATCGACGGCGAAGTCGTGCTTGAGCGTCGAACACCGGTCGTGCGCGCCGGCGGCGCCTACCTCACCCCGCCTCCAGGAGGCTTCCTCCAGGCGGCCGAACCTTCCGAAGCTGCGATGGTCGCATCGGTGAGCGCTGCAATCGGAGACGCCCGCAAGGTCGCCGACCTTTTTGCCGGATCCGGCACGTTCAGCCTTCCCCTCGCAGAGCGCGCCAACGTCCACGCCGTCGAGAGCAACGCGGCCGCCCTCGCCGCGCTGACCCTGGCGGCGCGCAGGACGCCCGCGCTCAAGCCCGTCACCGCGGAATGCCGTGACCTCTTCCGCCAACCTCTGACCAAGGATGAACTCAAGCGCTTCGAGGCAGTGGTCATCGACCCGCCCCGCGCCGGGGCGGAAGCCCAGGCCGTCAACCTAGCCGCCTCCAGATTGGAGCGGCTCGCCATGGTTTCGTGTAACGCCGCAACCTTTGCGCGCGACCTGCGCCTGCTCACTGACGGCGGCTGGCGGATCGACCGGGTGACGCCGATCGACCAGTTTTTATGGTCGCCCCATATCGAGATTGTCGCGGCGCTGTCGCGCTGAGAGACATAAACGCGCATTGGCGTACGGCGCGCGCGCTGCTAAGGCCGCCGCGCCATGTCGCCGATGATGTCCTTGTTTCTGCTTGCGCTTGCGCTTGCCGCCGACGCCCTTGCGGTCGCGCTGTGTCAGGGCGCGATCAAGAGCCCGAAACCCTGGCGCCAGGCGCTGAGTGTCGGCGCCGCCTTCGGCGCCGCCCAGGCGATTGCTCCATTGATCGGCTGGGCGCTGGGCGCGCTGTTCGCCAGCGTGATCGCGAGCGTTGCGCACTGGATCGCCTTTGCCCTCTTGGCGCTGATCGGCGGCAAGATGCTGGTTGAGGGCTTCAAGGACGGCGATCCTGCCAACGTCAAACCCGCCCGTGGTTTTGCGCTGCTGGCGCTGGCGGTCGCGACCAGCATCGACGCTGCCGCCGCCGGCTTCACGCTGTCCACCATCGGCATCGACATCTGGCTCAGCGTCGTCGTGATCGGCCTCGTGACGTTCGCACTTTCCGCCGCCGGCGTCTGGATGGGTCGGATGGGGGCGATCGCCCTGGGCGCTAAGGCGGAGGTGGTCGGCGGGGTGGTGCTGATCGGCCTTGGCGTAAAGGTGCTGTTCGACCATCGCGTCTTCGGCTGAAACCGGCGCACTTTCTGGCCGATCTTTAACCTTGCGCAGACTCGATCGTGCCGTCATCTGCTGGCCATGACAGTTTCTCCCCTTCGCGTGATCGCCGACGTTCACGGCTATCCTGACATGCTCGCCCGGGCCGCTGGCGAGGCGTCGGCGCTCGCCCTGCTCGGCGACCTGGTCGACCGCGGGCCAGACAGCCCAGGCGCCCTGCGCCTGGCGCTCGCGTGGATCGAGGCCGGGCGCGCCCGCATGGTGCGCTCCAACCACGACGACAAGCTGGCTCGCGCGCTCACCGGCCGGAAGATCACGGCCGGCAGAAACCTCAGCGCCACCCTGGCCGCACTCGATGCAGCTCCTGACGGGGCCGACCTCAAGGGTCGTTTCCTGCGCGCCTTCGAGGCTGCCCCGTTTGTCATCCGCCACGGCGCCTATGTCTTGGCCCACGGTGCGATCCACCCGCGCTGCTTCGGCGCCGACGGCGGCTATCTTAGCCCCTCGCCCGATCAGGACGGCGATCACATGGCGCTCTATGGCGAAGTCGATGGAACCCTGGCGCCGGATGGCAAGCCGATCCGTCACTATACTTGGGTCGACGCCCTGCCCGACGGCGTCACCGCCATCGTCGGCCATGACAAGCGTGGCGAGACGCCGTTCCTGCACACCGGGGCCGCGGGCGGTCGGGCGATCTTCCTCGACACCGGCTGCGGCAAGGGCGGCGCGCTCAGCTTCATCGACCTGCCCGATGAAGCGATCGGACAGGTGCAGCCGATCAGCGCTGCGGCCGAATAAACGATCCCTCAAGGCTTCCGTTTGAGATCCAGTGGCGAGGTCGCGCCAGACTGAAGCCAGAGACCTGGCATCGAGGCGCCATCCGCCGAGAGATCGCCTTCCCAGCTCGCGCCGAACGCCGGCAGGCTGAATTTGACCTTCTTGCCATCGCGGGTGAGCGCGCTCACCGGAACCGCGGCCGGCGACTGCTGCGGCGCCTGAAGCATCGCCGACGTGCCGTTCTTGTCGGTGATCACCGTGACGACAATCGCGAGCGCGCCGGCGCCACTGTCGATCTCTCCGCTCCACACGCCATCGAGGCCCTGGATGCCCGGATGCGGCGCCGGGATGGCGGCTTTTTGCACCAGGTCGAGCGCGCTCGACTGGCCGAGCTGGCTCCAGGATCCGCTCAGGGTCTTGGCGTCGGCGCCAAGCTTGCCCGTGTAGGTGGCGCCGATGCTTCCGATCGTCACCGTCAGCTGGTCGCCGTTACGCGCAAGCGCAGTGACCGGAATGTCGCTTGCGCCCTGATCGGGCGAATCGAGCACGGCTTGCGTGCCTGCAGCGTCGGTATGGAAGCGGAACACGACAGTCAGCGCCGCCTGGCCGATGGTGAGCTTGCCCTCCCAGCGCCCGTCAACGCCGTTGACCTTCGGCAACGCTTGCTTCGCCGCCAGATCCGGCGTGGCCGAGCCCTTCGCTGCTGGCGTCTGAGCAAAACCCGCGCTGCCTGCGCCGAGCAGGGCCAAAGCAAGAGCGATGATCGCATGACGGGCTATCGACATGAGCGTCTTTCCAATGTGCGTCTCTCGAGTGTGGTTAAGTCCAGTGTGCGTAAGTGTGGCTTCGGGCGCACGTGGGGATGAGACCCCGTGCGGCTCATTTTGCAGGCTGGCCTGGCGCCGTCTCCTGGCGTCCAAGCCGGGCGGCCCACAGCATATTGGTGAGGGCGTAGTTGGCTTCATGGCAGGCATATTCAAATGTCGGCTGGGGGCTGAAGGTGAGCGAGTATTCAGCGAGCCATGGCTGGGTATAAAGGTCCTTGTCCTCGACGGTGAACTGTTCGAGCAACTCGGTGTCGGACAGGCGCGTGAAGCGCTCGATGATGCGGCTGTTCGGTCCGACAAGGACGGTGCGGTCGACGGTGTCCCGATAAGGATCATCACGCCTCAGGTGGGTGGTCTCGACAACCAGCGTGTCGCCATCCCAGTGGCCGGCCGAATAGCCCTCGTAAGACCGCAGGGCCTCGGGCGGCGGCGCGCCGGTCAGATGGACGATGCGCGGCCCGCCGACATCCTCGGTCATCAGCACGATGGCCTCTCGTGACTGGATGATCTGCGTCGGGGTAAACCCGTGTTCAGGTCGCAGCGGAGCCTGCCCGCCGCCGACCACGCAACGCTCGACCGTCGGTCGCTCTTCGGGATTGTCGAACGCGTGATCGTTGCGGTCCTGGCCGCGCGTCACGGCGGCAAGCGCCAGCGCGGAGAACGGCATCCTTCCGTTGGGCGGATCAATCAGCAACGAACTGCGAAAACCACCCCGGACGACTGCAAGCTGATAGTCGGTTCCGAAATTGGCGTCCGGATCCACGACATCGGGCACTAAGCTCAGAAATTTCCGGGCCAGCTGGCGCGCAGCTGGAGGAGCAAGGACAAGGTCCTTCACATCTTCTGGCCGCTCGAGGCCGGTGAGAAAGGCGCTTGCCCAGACGCCTTGCAGGTCGGGTCGGCCGTCAGAGGTCCGCGGCGGGTGATAGGCTCGCGGCGTCTGGGCCGCGGCGTGCGCCAGCGTCAGGACAAGACCTGTTGCGATCAAGGCCGCAATCCATCGGATCATGACCGATCACTCCCGACGCCCGATCGGCAAGCGGCGATCGGGCCTATTCTGTTGCCTGCGACCATCCTAGCCGATCGGCCGCCTTTCGTCAGGTCGCCTACCCGCCTTACCCCCTTGCCGCTCCCCTTGCCGCTCCCCTTGCCGCTCCCCTTGCCGCCCCCCTTGCCGGCTCCCCCTTGCCGGCTCAGGCGTCATTCCCCTATTGCCGCCCGATGATACCGCCCTCCGACCTGCCCATCGAGGACGTGCTGCCTGAGGTGCTCGCATGCCTGGCGGGGCATTCGCGGTTGGTGATCACCGCTCCGCCCGGCGCCGGCAAGACGACCCGGGTTCCATTGGCCCTGTTGGACCAGCCCTGGACCGCCGGCGGCAAGCTGCTGCTGGTCGAACCGCGCCGCATCGCGGCGCGCGCCGCCGCCGAACGGATGGCGAAGACGCTTCGCGAACGGGTGGGTGAGACCATCGGCCTGCGCTCGCGCCTCGATGTGCGGACGTCCCCCGCCTCGCGCATCGAGGTGGTCACCGAAGGCGTCTTCACCAGGATGATCCTGTCGGACCCGGCGCTCGAGGGGATCGTTTGTGTGATGTTCGACGAATTTCACGAGCGGTCGCTCGATGCCGATGAAGGGCTCGCCTTGGCGCTCGACGCCCAGGGCGTGTTGCGCGAGGACCTGCGCATCATCCTGATGTCGGCGACCTTGCCGCCGGACCTGACCGCCGCCTTCTTCGCTGC
>JANMWT010000478.1:0-20979 GCA_031394145.1 Alphaproteobacteria bacterium
GCGTGCGGGCGATGGCGATCGGCGGCCACGTGCTGGACGAATGCCAGATCGCCATCGTGCAATGCGATCTCGAAGGCCTGAGCCGAGGCGATCTCAGCCGTTCTGCCCGGACCTTGCGACACCTGGGGTGTGGCGCATGACATTGCGGCAAGCGCGGCAAGCGCGGCAAGCGCGGCGACAGCCAACGGGCCGATCTTCACAATTCACCTCTGAAATCCAGGCGCCTATGTATATCGAATAGCAATATATGTAACGAATAGCAATAATGCTAGGAAACTGCCATGCGCCAGCGGGATAAGACGGTTCTTACGGACCTTGAGGGGGCAGTTCTGGGGTACATCGCCGGCGATGGGCCGGTGACGAGCTATGCCGTCGGTCGTGAGTTTGCTGCGTCACCGTCGGAATTCTGGACGGGATCCGCGGGCGCCGTCTATCCGTTGATGCTGCGACTGACGTCACGCGGCCTGCTGGCAGGAGCGCCTGGCGCGCGCGGCCGAAGGCCCGCCACCTGGTATACCCTCACGCCAATCGGGCGCGTCCACCTCAAGAGATGGTTGCTTGATATTGATCGAGCGGCCGGGATGGGATTTGACCCGCTCCGAACCAGGCTAGGCTTCATGGGGCTCGTGAGTGAGGTCGAGCGGCGACAGTTTCTTGAGGGGGTTGCCCAGAGGACGGCGGCGAAGGCTTCGGGCAACGAGTTTATCGGCGACGCCCAATCGCTCGAATTGAACAAGTCCTGGTTCAGGACCCGGCTCGCCTGGCTGCGAAAACTTGGGGCCAAGTCCTAGCGAGCCACCGGTGGCGAGGCGTCCCCGACGGCAAATTGACTCGGCGCGCTGGCAACGATGCGCGCGGCTCCTTCCTGGAGCACGGTGCGGTCTTTAACGCATTCAATGCCCGTAGGCATTTGATCAGCCAACCCCGCCCGCGTTTTGCACGCTGCTGGCGCGGCTGGACTTTACACTGGCTGCAGCGGTCGTCTGAAGCGGTGGTGGAACCAAACGGCTCGATAAAAGTTTGTCACCGTTAGCTCGCCTCTGCGGCGCTCGATTGTCCGTCAGGGGTTATCCGGAACGGTTTGAGTCGGATGGCGTCCCAAGCGTTGCTCAGCGTACCGACATTCCTTCGCGTGCAAAGCATGCTTCATCGATGAAACATGCGGCGCTAGTCATTGGATCGGCTGTCAACACCGATCCAGCCCCGGTTAGGAGCAATCCTGCCGTCATACGCGGCAGACAGGGGAAGGTGCTACGCGTCGGCGAGGTATTGTTTCGTGAAGGCGATGAACGGCAACGCATTTTCGTCGTGGAGTCAGGGTGGCTCAAGATCACCCGCACGCTGAGCGATGGAAAGCGTCAGATTGTCGGCTTTCCAGGTCGAGGCTCGGTTCTGGGTTTTGAATCGCCGCTGGACTACCTCAATGACTGCGAAGCGCTCACCATGGCTACGGTGCATCCATTTCCCGTCGGCAAGATTGTCGAACTGTGTCGGGACCCCCATTTTGGCGCCACGCTGTTGGGTCAGGTTGGGGCGCAACTTGGAGCGGCGCAGACGCAGTTAGCTTCGGTCGGCACGCGATCAGCATCACAAAAGATGGCAGCTTTTCTGGAGTTTGTCTCGGACGCATGTGTCGCCGGAAATGTGGAGTTCACTTTTCCGATGCGGAGAGGTGAAATCGGAGATTTCCTTGGCATTCGCCTGGAGATGGTATCCCGAATCTTCAGTTTGTTTCGGCAACGCGGCTGGATTTCCATGTCGGCTTTGTACCGCTGCCGGATCACCAATCCGTCATGCCTTAGCCGCGCTCGCCAGCGGCGCACGCACCATGCAATCCTTTCCTCTTCCGGCGTTTTGATCGGACGAGTGTGGAAATGGTTCGGGCCGTCTGCGGCCTAGCCCAGGGCTTTTTCGAGCGCCGAGGAGAATGCGGATGAAGGCGATCGATACCATCATCGCCACTTTCGTCGATCATCCGGCGGCGGAGAAAGCCGTGAAGGATCTGGGAGCGGCGGGCTTTGAAGTGCAAAGCCTGAGCATCGTCGGCAAAGGATACCACAGCGAGGAAAGGGTCCTGGGCTTCTACAACTTTGGCGACCGGATCAAGATCTGGGGCGCGAGGGGCGTCTTCTGGGGTGGCCTGTGGGGATTGTTTGCTGGCGGACTGTTCGTGGCCGCTCCGGTCGTCGGACCCGTGGTCGTGCTTGGTTATCTCGCCTCGGTGGCGGTCACTGCATTGGAGTCGGCGGCAATTGTGGGTGGCGCGAGCGTCCTGAGCGCGGCGCTGTATGGGATTGGCATTTCGAAGGCTAGCGTCGTTCGTTACGAGACGGCGGTGAATGCAGACGGCTTTCTCGTCATGGCGCATGGATCGGCGCACGACATCGGCCGCGCCCGAGCCATTATCGCCGGTGTCAAACCCGCGAGCGTTGAGCGGTACAGCGGCATGGGTGTGCTCCTGCCGGAAGCTGAGTGATTTTCAGGGCGCAAATATCGGCGCCCAGCTGGGCAGCGACGATACGGACTGCGGAGCGCGTTTGATAACCCTCTTCTCAGAAACGGGCGAACGGCCGGAGTGGGCCTTACTGGAAAACACCGAGCCAACGAGCCATGAGCAATAACACGCCGATGACGATCAGCGGCCCAAAGACATGCAATGTGTGCCGCGTGAGGCGTTCGGGCAGGAAAGTGTCGGCGCCGGGAGGTGCGCCATATTTTACGACGAAGGCGGTCAGGGGGCATTTCATCCCGCTGCCGACGAACACCACGACCTCGACAGCGACAAGCCCCAGCGCCACAAAGAGCCACGGACGATTATCACCAACGATGCCCGCATAGAGGATCGCGAATACGGACCCGGACATCACGACGTAGATCGCCGTGTGAGCGCCGCGCACCAGAGCCAGTCGATGGCTGTCAGTCAAATGGTCTCCAATGCAAAAGTTTCACCATCAGGCGTGCGAGCATACGGCTGAGATGGGCGGCGGGCGCTCAACACCCGTAGGCTCAAGGCCGGGCGACAGCCACACAGGGTTCCAACGATGCTCAGATGGTTTCTAGCGGGCGCGGCATACTTTGCGATTGTCTTTGCCGCTGCGTTCGCTCTTGGCATTGTCCGCGTCTCGTTCATTGTTCCGGTGCTGGGTAGCCTGTGGGCCACCCTACTCGAACTTCCTTTCACGCTCGGAATTGCCTGGTTCGCCTGCGCGTGGATCTCTCGCTTAAGCGGCTCTCCGTCGCTCAGCCAGGCGATCACGATGGCTGCCAGCGCGTTTGTGCTGCTCATCGGCGCCGAAACAGTCGGGTCTTTTCTGATCTTCAAACGGAGCCCCGCCGATCTCATCGCTTCATATGGGACGATGGCAGGCGCCTTGGGGCTCGTCGGCCAGATCGCGTTCGGCTGCTTCCCGGTCCTTCAGTGCATTCGCGACAATTCGACGAGAGCTGATCGCACGCCCCCGCGGGCGTCATGAGTGTGGTCGGATCGAGCGCTCGCCTCAACTGATCTTTGATAGCGAAGCCTGGCCCCAAGCCGACCCACGCGAGGTCTTCGTCTCGGGAACCCCGATGACCAGCAGATAGATCGACGCGGCAGGAAGACCTGACCCGGATACTGGACGGCTCTTTCATGCGACGGGCTAACCTGGACTACACCGCGCCCGTATTCCGGGCCCTCAAGTATTGCTTGGCGCGTCGCGCCTTACTCCGCTGCGCTTCTGTGAGAAGCGCATCTTTACACGTCTGGCGGCTCATCGTGCCGCCGATACAGTTGAAGCATGCGTGCGCCCCGGTGCTGGCGGATCGGTCTCAAGGGTCGGAGCGGGCCCAGCGGAGGTCACCGCCGCTGGCGGCCGCAGTCGGCGAACAGCGCCGTACCAGCCGCCCGCCGCCAAGGCGATCAGTATCGCCATGGCAATGACAAGTCCGCCCGGAGGGGCCATCCCGAAGATGCTCGAAAGAAACGGAATCGTCAGGGCGCCAGCGAGGATGGCTGCGGCAATCGCAGATACACCCCAGAAGATGTTGTGCCGTGGGTCGAAGAGGCGCGTCGCCGATTCCGATGCATCGGCCAGGGCAAGAACGAGGTTTCCGATGACGAGGACAATGATGCCAGCGGCGCGGGCTTGATTCTCAGCCAGTCCGTTGTTCAAGCTCCAGATGTAGATGCCGAGAACCGCGGCAAGCAGAACCCCCCCTTGTACGGCGGCGAGGATCATTTGGGGCCTGCCAAACAACCCCTCCTTGATCGAGCGCGGCCGGCGGAGCATAACTGATCGATCGCTGGGCTCGGATTCGAACACAAGCGAGCACACCGGATCGATAATCAGTTCCAGCATCACGACATGCATCGGATAGAGCAGTGGCGGCATGCCAAAGAGGATTGGAAGCAAGGCCACACCCGCAATCGGAACGTGGACCGCCATCACATAAATTAGCGCTTTGCGGAGATTGCTGAAGATGCGGCGGCCAAGCCGCACGCCGCCGACGATAGCAGGAAAGCTGTCGTCCAGGAGAACCAGGTCAGCCGCTTCGCGCGCGACATCGGTTCCGTGCTTGCCCATGGCGATACCGACATGCGCGTGTTCGAGCGCCGGAGCGTCGTTGACGCCATCGCCGGTCATTGCGACGACTTCGCCGCGCGCTTTGAACGCCTCGACCAGCGCAAGCTTCTGGTCAGGTTTCACGCGCGCGAAGATGCGGACGGTCGCAAGTCTTGCCTTCAGGTCGTCAACGCCGAGGGAGGCGATCTCCGGGCCCGTCAACACGCCGGCTTCGGTGTCGAGGCCTGCTTGCCGCGCAATTGCGATAGCGGTCGCCGGGTAGTCTCCGGTGATCATCGCAACGTCGATGCCGGCCGCGCGGGCTTCGGCGAGGGCTGCCGGCACATCCGCGCGGAGCGGGTCAAAAAAGCCAATCAGGCCGACGAGTTCGAACCTCGCGTCCTTGGGATCGAGAGCTGCATTTGAGCTATCCGCCGTCGCGACGCCGAGCACGCGCATCCCGGCGGCCGCCATCGCCTGAAGCGCCTCACTGGCGATCTGCTGTTCGCTCGGCGGTGATTTGCAGAGCTTCAGGATCGCCTCAGGTGCGCCCTTTGCCGCCCATCTCACGGCCTTACCGTTTTGCCACCCCTGAATGACAGCCAGCCGGTCGGGGCGAAGGGGGAAGCTCTTGATCGGTTCGCGTCCGTATTGCCCCAGAACCGTATCGACACGGGTTGAAAGAGCCTCGTGGACTGCCCGGTCCATCGGATCGACCGGGTGGGTCGCAGATGCAAGAAGCGCCGCGCGAGTGACATCGCCCGCGGCGCCGCCCATGTCAGTTCCGACTTGTGCGCCGCCTGACCAAACACCGCCGATCTTCATCAGGTTCTCGGTGAGCGTCCCGGTCTTGTCCACGCACAGGATCGTAACTGCGCCGAGCGTTTCGACGACAGCGGCGCGGCGCACCAGGACCTGATGGCGCGCCAGCCGCCACGAGCCGATGGCCAGGAAGACTGCCAGCACCATCGGAAACTCTTCCGGAAGCAACGAGATGGCGACCGTAAGTCCCGCCAGGCCGCCAGCAAACCAATCCCCACGCATGAAACCATAGGCGGCGGCGACCAGCAGGCAGAAGGCCACTGCGATAATGCTCAACCGGACCACGAGGCGACCGGTCGTCTCCTGGAGCGGCGTTCGCTCGATCTCGCCTGACAGGGACGCGCCGATCGCGCCGATGCGTGAGTGCGCACCGGTCTGCGTGATCTGCACCAAACCCTGTCCGGCAACCAACATGGTGCCGGCGAACAGCGCATTGCCGCTTGCCTGATGCTCGTCGTCCGATTGGTTCGGATGGTAGGGTCCGGGTTGCTTTGCCACGGGGACGGATTCGCCCGTAAGGGCGGATTCATCGACCGTCAGCACATCGCCCCGACGAAGCACGCCGTCCGCAGGAATCCGCTCGCCTTCCGTGACAAGGGCGATGTCGCCGGGCACGAGCTCACGCGCGGGAATACGTTGCTGAACGCCGCCGCGGATGACATGGGCGAATGGCTCAGCCAGCTGACGCAGCGCGGCCAATGCACGCTCGCTGCGTGCATCCTGGAACACCACAAGTCCCACCGAAACGACGGCGCCACCGAGTAGGAACAAGCCCTCGCCCAAATCGCCAACCACCAGGTAGAGCGATGCCGCGGCCAAAAGGAAAATGAACATCGGCTCGCGAAGGGTTCCCAGCGCGACGGCCGCGAGGCTTCGTGATTTGGCGGCGCGCAAGATATTGGGGCCATGAACCTTGAGCAGTGCTTCAGCTTCCGCTGCACTCAATCCGGCTAGCGGGTCCATAGCTGTACAGATCCTTCTGCAGGCGCGGCGCGATCGTGAGCTCGAAGCTCAGTGCGACATGAGGAGCGGGATCGTCGACTTATCGAGCACTTCTTTGGTGGCGCCGCCGAGAAGAAACTCGCGCATTCGCGAATGACCGTAAGCGCCCATGAGGATCAGATCGACGCCCGACGACCTTGCGTGCTCGAGGATGGCTTGGCCGATCGTGTGGTCGCCGATGTCGATCTCCTCGGCCTCGGCGGCAATACCGTGCGACGCCAGGTATTTGACCAGGTGATTGCCGGCGTCTTCGATGGGAATATCCTTCTCGCCGCGAAAGATCACGACGCGAATGCGCTTGGCATTGTGCAGGAGAGGCAACGCGTCTGCGACGGTTCGCGCGGCAGATCGGCTGAAATCCCAACAGATCAGCACATGGTCGATCGAAAAGAGTTGCTTCGACTTGTCCGGATACAGCAGGCACGGCCGACCGGCGCCGAACAACCAGTCTTCAATGCCAAGCCTGGCGTCGGTTCCCTGCGCCGAAAGACCCAACACGCAGATATCGCTGGTGCGCGCACGCCATGAATGATCGAGCACGCCCATCGGCCAATGTTCGGCGATGCGGGTCAGCTTTATCCCTATGCCCGATGCCAAAGCCTGGCTTTCGAGATGTGTTTCAAGCGCGGCGGTAGTCTCGGCCGTTGAAGTCTCAAGCTCCTGAGCCATCTTTGCCAGCATCGCGCCGGTGAGCCAATTGCCTGGCGCCCGGATGGAGAGCCGCGAGCTGGATACGTCAAGGTTGGCTTCGAGCAATTTGGCCATGGCGCATGTGTAATCGATCGCCGCCACGGGAGTCGGCGCCGGGTAGGGGGTAATATGCAGATGGATTGTGGCGTAGGTCATTGGCGGCTCCCCAAACCCGGTTAGTTATCGTCAAAATCGCATGAGCGCGTTTGACCAGGCGCAAGGGGGTGGGCCGAAGCGGCGCCCAAATCGATAATGGTCGATTATCCTGGACGTCATCCTCGATGATGTATCCGATCATCTTGAAAAGGCGACCACGGCGACCGGTTCTCCCGCCGCCCCACCCCGCCACGCCCCCGTGCGGTGCGTGGTCATGAAGCTTGGCGCCGATCCAAGGCGCGCCTGTCTCCGCCGGCGGACACCCGCCTCCTTGCTGGCGGAGCGCGCCTTCATCGCGCGCGCGACCCTCGCCAACCTAGCCGCTCATGGCCGGGCGGCGCCCAGCCGAAGTGAATTGACAATGACCGACACCGAAGACAGCGCCATCGCCGCCGCTGCGATCATCGGCGACAACAGCTGGCCGGTGAACGGGTAGAGCAGCCCGGCTGCAATCGGAATGCCCAACGCATTGTAGCCAAATGCGAAGAGCAGATTCTGCCGGATGTTACTCATTGTGGCCCGCGACACGGCCCGACCCTTGACGATACCGGCTAGATCGCCCTTGAGCAGCGTGATGCCGGCGCTTTCGATCGCCACGTCCGTGCCGGTTCCCATGGCGATGCCGACATCGGCGGCGGCAAGCGCCGGCGCGTCATTGACGCCGTCGCCCGCCATCGCGACTACGCGGCCTTCGCGCTGCAAGCGCGCGATGATGCGAGATTTGTCTTCCGGCAGCACCTCAGCCTCGACGATGTCGATGCCCAGAGAACGGGCCACCGCTTCGGCCGTGGTGCGGTTGTCGCCGGTGAGCATCACAAGTTTCAGGCCTTGGGCGCGCAGGCTTGCCAGAGAGGTGGGCGTAGACGGTTTGATGCGGTCGGCGATCCCGAGCACACCTGCAAGCTTGCCGTCGATCGCGACGAAGATTGCCGTGACGCCGTCGGCGCGCAGCTTCTCCGCCTCGCCCTTGAGTGAGGCCGAGGCGATGCCGAGCTCGTCAAGATAGCGCTCGGCCCCGAGCGCAACCTTATGGCCATCGACGCGGCCAATGACGCCCTTGCCAGTCGGTGAATCGAATTCGGTGGGTTCGACCAGGGCGAGGTTTTGTTCGCGCGCCGCAGCGACAATGGCCAAGGCCAGCGGATGCTCGCTGCGCTGCTCCAGGCTAGCGGCGTAGCGCAGGAGATCGCTCTCGCTGACGCTATCCGCCGCCTTGATCGCAACGATCGCGGGCTTGCCCTCGGTCAGCGTCCCGGTCTTGTCGAGCACCAGGGTGTCGACCTTCTCGAAGCGTTCAAGCGCTTCAGCGTTGCGGATCAAGACGCCCTGGCGGGCGGCGCGGCCGACACCGGCCATGATCGACATGGGCGTTGCAAGGCCGAGCGCGCAGGGACATGCGATGATTAGCACCGAGACCGCGGCGATAAGACCGTAGGTGAAGGACGGCTCGGGGCCGAACGCCCACCAGCCGGCGAAGGCGAGAAGTGCAATCGCAATCACAGCCGGGACGAACCAACCGGAGACCCTGTCGGCCAGGCGTTGGATCGGCGCGCGGCTGCGCTGCGCGTCGGCAACCATCTGCACAATCTGCGACAGCATGGTGTCGCGCCCGACCCGGCTGGCTTCGATCACCAGCGCGCCAGTCTGGTTAAGTGTGCCGCCAATCACCTTGTCCCCGGGGCCGCGGGTCACCGGCATGGATTCGCCCGTCACCATCGATTCGTCCATGGTCGAGCGACCATCGATGACGACGCCGTCGACCGGCGTCTTCTCTCCGGGGCGGACCCGGAGACGGTCGCCCACCACGACGGCGTCTAACGGCACTTCCGCGTCCTCGGCGCCGGTAATGCGCCGCGCGGTCTTGGGGGCAAGGTCAAGGAGAGCGCGGATGGCGCCGCCGGTCCGCTCGCGCGCGCCAAGCTCCAACACCTGTCCCAGCAGCACCAGAACCGTGATCACCGCAGCGGCTTCAAAATAGACCGCGACCAGGCCGTGTTCGTCGCGCAGGGCAGGCGGGAAGGCAGACGGAGCCAAGGTCGCGATGACGCTGTAGCTCCAGGCGACCCCTGTGCCGAGCGCGATCAGCGTAAACATGTTGAGATGCCCGGATCGGACTGACGCCAAGCCGCGGGCGAAAAAAGGAAAACCCGCCCAGAGCACGACGGGCGAGGCCAACAGAAGCTGGATCCAGCCGTTGAGCGCAGGCGGCACGAAGCGGTCGACGCCGAACAGATGGCGGCCCATCTCAAGAGCCAGCACCGGCGTTGCAAGCGTGAGGCCGATCCAGAAACGTCGTTTCATGTCGGCCAGTTCAGGATTTGGAGCCGCGTGCGCCGCCGGCATCATTGGCTCCAGCGCCATGCCGCAGATCGGGCACGATCCCGGTCCGTCGCGAATGATCTCGGGGTGCATCGGGCAAGTCCATTTGCCGCCCGGCATCGGCGTCGGCCCAGCCGCGGCCGACGGGACCGCTTGCTGATGAATGTGATCATGGCCGTCCTTCGAGACGCCAGACCCTCCTGTCCTGGGCGGAATGGGCGAATTGGAACCGAGAGGGGTCGTCTTGATCGCATAGCGCGCCGGGTCAGCTATGAATTTCGCCTTGCAGCCCGAGCTGCAAAACAGGATCTCCTCGCCCGCGTGGAGGAGGCGGTGCGGCGTATCGAGTTTCGGCGTCATACCGCAGACTGGGTCTTTCCTAGCAGCTGCTTGGCCTGTGGGATCGGTCATGGCGCCCTCCCGGGCTTGTGTTCGTCAGCCTGTTGACATACCCCAACAGGGTATTAAGACAATACCCCATGGAGGTATATATGGACAAAACGGCATCGACCAAGGCGCTCAAGAATCTCAACCGTGTCGAGGGTCAGGTGCGCGGCATCGCCAAGATGATCGAGGACGAGCGCTATTGCATCGACATCGTGACGCAGGTCGAGGCGGCGCGCGCGGCGCTGGCGCGGATCGAAAGCGATCTCCTGCGCCAGCATCTCGGCCACTGCGTCCACCGCGCCATGACCTCGAAGAACGCTGCCGAGCAGGAGCGCGTCATCGAGGAGCTGGTCGGCGTGTTTCGACGCTAGCACCGCAATCGACGGAGGGGCAGCGCCTCACGCCGGCTCTCCCTGTTTGATATTCACGGTTGGGCTTGGTCGGCGATCCGAGGTCTGTGCGGGGGGCAATTGCCAGGAACCTATCGCTATTCGCCAGCTTCCCTCGACGGCGGCGCCTGGTCCATTTTCGGGCATCCACCGTACGCGCTAAATAGTCACGTCCGATGGTCCCCTGCGCGGCTCCGCGGATTGCGTGTAGAATTCCGGCATGGAATTGCTGGCGCGAACCCGAATCGTGATGTGGCAGGGCGCGAGCCTGTGGATCGTCGACGCCACTCCCATGAGGCAACGGGAGACCAAGCGCACCGATTTTCACGCTCACCACGCAGTTCAGGTGACGCTTGCACTTGAAGGCCGCTTTCGTCTCGACACCAGGGACGCTCATGTGCGCGGCGATGCTGCGGCGGTCGCAGCGGACGCCGATCACGCGTTTGAACCCGAAGGTCTCATGGCGATCATCTTCATTGAACCTGAGAGCCGGGTTGGACGGGCGGTGGCGCGGCGATTGTTGGGCGGCGCCGAGATAGCTGAGATTCCTGCCGGGATGCTGAGGGACCTGCGCGAGCGCATAACTCTGGCCTACCGGGCCCTGGTCAGAAACGACGCGACGCTCGCGAGCCTCGGCCGTGAGCTGGTGACGGCCCTGGGCGGCGACACGATCGCCGGTGAGCCTGACCTGCGAATTCGCAAGGTGATCTCCTGGGCCGCGACACAGATTGACGAGCCGGTCGGGTTATCCGGCGCTGTTGCTGTCAGCGGGTTGTCGGCGAGCCGTCTGCGCCATCTATTCGTCGAGCAGACAGGCTTGCCGTTCAAGACGTATCTCCTGGGGCTACGCCTGACCCGGGCCGTCGAGAGCTTCGCGGCAGGCGCATCCCTGACGCAGGCGGCTCACCAGGCCGGCTTTGCCGATTCTGCGCACCTCAGTCGGACGTTTCGCCGGATGTTCGGCATCGCCCCGGCGGCTCTGCGCATGGTCTAGCCCCTGCGTTCAAGTGCACACGCGCAACTGCCCCTAGAAGTCAGTCATCGATAACCGGACACCCAGGAGGTTCCCATGACTGATCAATGCAAGTGTTCTCCTTGCACCTGCGGCGCTTCATGCCAGTGCGCATCCAAAACGCAGGCCGCCCAGCCCTGCGCGGGCGGTTGCAAGTGCGCGCCTGCTTGCGCCTGCGCAACTCCCACCGACCGCTAACACCTGAAACATCGGCCGCAGCCCGCGATCCCTCAACGCCGCAAGGACACGGGAGACGGGCTGCGGTTGCAGAGGAGACATGCCATGGAATATCTCATCGGGGCCGGCCTGGCGCTTGGCGTCGGCCTCTTCGCCAGCTTGACTGGATACGACAGGGGGAGGGGCTTCTATCCGACCGTACTGGTCGTGGTCGCCTCATATTACGACCTGTTCGCGATCATCGGCGGGCGCGAGGGGGTCCTTGGCCAGGAGAGCGTCCCCTTGGCGCTTTTTGTCGTCCTCTCGGTTGTTGGTTTCCGCACCAACCTGTGGGTCGTCGTCGTCGCGCTCGCGGCTCACGGGCTGTTTGACCTTGTCCATGGACAGATCATCACCAATCCAGGCGTGCCAGCGTGGTGGCCCATGTTCTGCCTTAGCTTTGACGTGTCGGCTGCGATCTATCTCGGCTGGCGTCTCATCACCGGCACGACCGCAGCTGCGGATATGCGCCGCTTTGGCGTTCGCATTCGCCCCGTGGTCGATGCAGAATTAATCGCGGCAAAGGCGATTTCAGACGTCAACCGGGATGGCGCCGACAGTTTTCATCACCTCGAGCGGGCGCATGTGCTGGGCCAGATGTCGACGCGCGAGCATGTTCGCGTGCACGTCCACATGCTTGGCTGGGGCGTTCGCCATCGCCAGCCGCGCGAGGTTCGTGGTCAGGTCTTGCGAGCACTCGGCGCCGCAATCTTGACGCCGCTCGGTCTCGTACCGGCTGGCAATACCGGAGGATCGAATGTCAGTCCGTTTCGATCGATGCCGATCGCACAAGACCTGGCTGCCGCCATCGTGGCGGCCCGCCGATCGGTTGGCGGTGCAGCTTTTCTGACCGCGATGCTGGCGGCCTTTCTTCCGGCCGCCGCCTGTTCGACGGCTGCAACGTCTGCGCCGGTCGCGTCGTTTGCGAGCGTGCTCCCGCCTGCGGCCGGCGCCGCCGTCAGCGAGCGCCAGATCGCCTATCGGGTCCTGGGCTCTGGCAAGCCAGTGATCGTGATGATCGCTGGCCTCGGCGACGGTATGGCCACGTTTGACAACGTCGCATCGGACCTCGCCAAGACAGCGACCGTCATCGTCTATGATCGCTCTGGCTATGGCGGGAGCGAAGCGATCAGGGGAGCGAAGGATGCCGTGGCCGCCGAAGTCGAACTGACGAACGTCTTATCGCGATCCGGCGTCTCAGGTCCGTATGTACTGGTCGGACATTCTCTTGGCGGCCTCTTCGCCGAATATTATGCCGCGAAGCATCCGGACCAGATAGCGGCGCTGGTCCTTGAAGAATCGCGCCCAGCACAATTCTCCGGCATCTGCGAAGCGGCCGGGATCGCGATGTGCACGCCGACGCCGGACATGGTCAAATCCGCGCCGGCCGGCGTGCGGGCTGAAGTCGAAGGGCTTGTGGACACCATGGCTCAAGTCGAGGCCGCAGGCCCAGTCAGCGGAAAACCGGTGCTGATCCTGTCTCGTCAGATTGCTGCCAACGCCAAGCCAATGGACGCTCTGTGGGCGACGACGCAACAGGATCTCGCGGCCCGCTATTCCGGGTCGCAACATCTCGTCGCCCCAGGGGGAGCGCACTATGTCCACCTCACTCAAAGGACCTGGTTCGTAAGCAGCATCCAGTCGTTCTTGGGTCTCACCCCTTAGAGCGGGCGCCGACCCAAGGAGTGGGTGCAATAACGGAGAGCGGTCGGTTGGAGCGGTGGGCGGACTTTCTTGCCAATTTCCGGGAGCGGCGGTGAGTTCAAACGGTCAGCCCAATGCGCAGGATACGCCTGCGCGGGGCCGGCCGGGCGAGCGCGGCGGCGTCCCGCTCGTACGCTCCCTCGATAGGGAGACTGCAATCTTGGTGAAAAATCCTCATCATGAAGGCGTCTTGAACGACACTCAGGGCAGCCCTTCGGAATGCGCTCGAATCTTGGCTTGATTTTCGACGAGCGAATAGGACGTACTGCGACCGCCGCTTTCGTCTTTCTTCAAGATGCCAAGCGTTATGAGGCCGTGAATGTCGCGACTTGCGGTATCTTGCGAGCACTTGGCGATCTTCGCCCATTTGGAAGAGGTGAGATTGCCTTTACACCCATCGAGCAGACGGTTGAGCATCGCATGCTGTCGATGGTTGAGGGAGGCATCCGAATGAACCTCCCAGAAGCGCGCTTTGGAGATCACGACCGCAAGCGTTTCTTCTGCGCCAGTGAAGGCGTGATCAAGGCAATCGAGAAACCAGTTGAGCCAATGTGTGATGTCAAGATTGGCGCGCTGCGTGGATTCCAGGATCTTGTAGTAGCCCGTACGTTCAGTGCAGATTTGCGCCGACATTGAATAAAAACGCTGGGCGCTCTCTTCGGAACGCGCAAGACTCATGTCGGCAATCGCGCGCGCAATTCTTCCGTTCCCATCTGCAAACGGGTGAAGGGTGACAAACCACAGATGGGCCAGGCCCGCTTTGAGGACTGGGTCGATTTTGCTTGGCCTGTTGTACCAGGCGAGGAAAGCGGACATTTCCTTGGCGAGTTTGTTTGCGCCGGGCGCTTCAAAGTGAACCTTCTCGCGGCCTATGGCGCCCGAGACGACCTGCATCGCGCCGGATGAATCATCACGCCACGCGCCGACAACAATCTTGGTCATTCCGCTCCGCCCTGTCGGGAAGAGCGCTGCATGCCATGCAAAAAGTCGATCTTTGGTAAGCGGAGCGGAGAAGTTCTGCGTGGCGTCGAGCATCATCTCGACAACGCCCTCAACATGGCGCTCGGCAGGCGTTAGCGCGCCGATGTCGATTCCGAGCCTTCGTGCGAGAGACGAGCGGACCTGATCTGGGTTCAGCGTCTCGCCCTCTATCTCGCTGGTTTTCAAAACATCTTCAGTCAGGGTGCGTAAGACCGCTTCGCTGCGAAGCGTGAAGCCGAGGGCTTCCATGCGCCCGATCAACCGTCCTTGCCGATGGCGCAGGGTTGCCAGCCGGTTGGCGATCTTCGCCTCATCCCACCGAAATTTCGGCCAGTCTTCCTGTTGGTGTATATATGACATTCTCCGCACCTCTTGCGGATATTATACAGCCGTTTGCGAGAAAGGGTAGATATTCTCTGCAAGATATGCGGAGGATAGCGCCATTATTCTCCGCATTCTCATGTAGCCAGCTGAAATGATATCGCTTTTTCGAGATGCTGCTTCGGGCCGCCGGTGGTTCTCTTACGTCCATAGCCGCTAGGAAGTCCGCACAAGCCAGCCTCAGGTCGCCGTCGGCCCCCTCCGCAAGTCGGCCCGTTGCCAAACATCAAGAGAGGCTGAGTTTTCGAACAGTCGCTTCGCCGGCCGCCCGGGTGAATGTCACAGCCGGTGGGTTGCAACAGCATCGGAAATCAGTTTTCGGATACCCCAGGTATGGAACGGCGCAATGCAGAGCAGGTAGATCTTACCGAACGTGTTGTGAACGGTGCAGACCGTGGAAAAGACGACGCTCCCGCCCGACTTCAGCACGGAAAGCCTGAAATCCAGATGCTTGTTATCGCGGCCGGCGATGAGTTCGGTGTCGGTCAGGGCGTAGATCGGCCACGGGCCGATCTTGTCGCCGACGCGGTAGAGACTGCGGATCTCGGGGTCCATGATCTCGGAGTTGGCGGGCGTCTCGAGGCCGAACAGGGAAGCGACGCCGTTGCGGGCGATTATGATCCGCTTCATCCAGAGAGGGTGGTGACCGAACACCGCGAAGAAGATGTCGGTCACTTGCTCCTCTGGCCGGCTGATCGGCGTGCGCCAGGCATCCCAAAACCACGCGGTTTCGATTGCGCGCGGATCCAACACGCTGCTTGAAGGGATTTCGCAAGCGGTCACGCTCATGTCGCGCTCTGCCTCCAGCCTGTGATCGCACCGAGTTTAGCAGCGTTTGCGGCGTCGGAGCTGCGACCTAGGGTAACGGCGATTAGGCGAGCGGAAGGCGTAATTTGGCGACATCCCACGCTGGTTAAATCATTGACCTAAATCGTTGACCTAGTAGGGTTGCGCCATGCGCGCCGGGGATCTCACTCGCGAAAAGATCAAGACGACAGCAGAGGTCCTGTTCGCCGAGCGCGGCTTCAACGCGGTTTCCATTCGCGATCTGATTGAGGCTGCTGGCCAGAAGAACACGGGCTCGCTTCACTATTATTTCCGCACCAAAGAGGCGCTGGCGCGTGAACTTGTTGCCGACGGGGTTGAGCGCATCGATGAAAACCGCAATCATCGGCTCGACCGGCTAGAGGCCGGCGGCGGCCCCAGGGCGCTCCGCGAGGTTGTCGAGCTTCTGGCTCGCCCTTACTACGTCGATGATTCCTACATGAAGTTCCTGAACCGCCTGATGCAGGACAATTACGGCTTGTTCCTGCAAGGCGCCGAAGGACAGGATTCCGGGTTCAAGCGCGTCATGGCCCACGTGCATCGCTTTCTGCCGGACATTCCCAAGCCGATCCTGGCGCAGCGCTTTCAGCTGGTGATCGTTTATCTGACCTCGATGATCGCTTTGCAAAGCGGTAGCGGGCCGGATCACGAGGAATGGTCGCGGTTCTGGAACACGCCAGGCGCAGAAGAAGCCCTTCTCGACACCGTTGAGGGGATGCTCCGGCAGCCGGTCTCTGCCCAAGCCCTGGCGGCCAGAGCCTCCAAGCCGAAGCGGTTGCGCGCAGTCGTATCGGGATAGGGAGGCATTCAGCATGGCGCCAATGCGGGCGATCCATATGTTCGGGCTGCTTGTCGCGGCCGGCGTCCTTGCGAACGGCGCGCTGGCGCAGAACGCGCCCCCGTCGTCAGCAAATCAGTCGTCGCCCACTCAGACATCACGACCTCAGCCGTCGCACCCTCCAACGTCGCACCCGCGGGATCTCACGGGCGTGTGGACGAACGCCAACCTCACGCCGCCGACGCGGCCTCGCAGCGTCGACAAGCTGGTCGTCACGCCGGAAGAGGCAAAGAAGATGGCCCAGTCGAGCACGATCCTCGGCTTCGCACGGGATCCAACGGACTATGTCGACCGCGTCGATCCCAACGCGCCGGCGCCTCCCAAGGGCTCCACCGATTTCGGCCTCAAGGGCTACAACTCGTTCTGGCTGGCCACCGGCGACAGCCTTGCCCGGGTCAGGGGAGAATACCGAACCTCAAATGTCGTCGATCCGCTGAACGGCCAGATTCCTTACAGGGCTTCGGCTCGGCGAGGAGCGCGCGCGCCGGGCGGGAATTTTCTCACCGGCGCCGGGTTGTACGACGGACCAGAATATCTCGGCATTGCTGAGCGTTGTCTGCTCGGCTTCAGCGGCAATTCGGGCCCCGGAATGTTCACGCCGGTCTACAACAACAACTACCAATTCGTCCTGACCGACCGGTATCTCGTGATCGCAGCGGAAATGGTGCACGATGCGCGCATCATCCCGATCTATGGAAGCGAAGCCGAGGCGCGCGCGCATCACAGGCCGGATGCGATCAAGCCCTGGATGGGCGACAGCGTGGGATGGTGGGACGGCGACACGCTGGTCGCAGAATCCGTCAACCTCGATCCCACCCAAGCCGAGCAGGGCCAGATCCGGCTCTCCCCCAAGGGCAAGATCACCGAACGGTTCCAGCGCTGGGCGGATGATGAAATCTTCTATTCGTTCACGGTGGACGATCCGGAAATGTACACGCAGCCGTGGACGGTCGAGAACAGCTTCCGGCCTCAGTCACGGGTCTATGAATATGCCTGCCATGAGGGAAACTACGCCATGCCGGGTATTCTGATCGGCGCTCGCAAACTCGAGCGCGACCAGGCCGCAAAGGACTTGGCGGCATCGAAGGACAAGAAGGCGCGCGACTAACGCAGCCGACGCGGCAGAGAAAAGGGCGGCCTCTTGTGTCAGTATCAGCAAGGATCACCGGGCTCATGCTCGCGGCGGCGGCGTTCGTTCTTGGCGGTTCCGTCAATCTGAGCGTGGCTGCTCCGCAGAGCGGCGTGACGCGGCGGGTCGATGATTTCCAGCTGTCCGACCAGAATTACATCGGCCGGCATCTCTACAAGATGCGCGACGCCAGGGCGATCGTGCTGATCAGCTACGCGGCAGGCGACGCCACGTTGCGCGCCGACGCTGCAACCTACATGGCGCTCAAGTCGGCCTATGCGGCCGTGGGGGTTGAGTTCCTGATGATCGATTCCGTGCTCGGCGAGACGCGCGAGCAGGTGAACCCGGCCGCCAAAGCGGTTGGCCTCGATATGCCGATCCTGTTCGACTACGAGCAGCTGGTGGGAGACGGGCTCAACCTGTCGCGCGCCGCCGAAGTGGTGGTCGTCGATCCCAAGACGTGGTCGATTGTCTTCCGCGGACCTGTGCGCTCGCCCGCGGTCAAACACGCCCTCGACAGCCTCGTCGACGGCCAGCCGACATTACTGCCCGGTGAAGCAGCCAAAGGCGGCGTGATCGCTTTCCCGCTCAAATCCAGCGCCAGCAAGGCAGGGATCTCCTACGCCAAAGACATTGCTCCGATTATCCAGGCCGAGTGCGCGGCGTGTCATCAACCGGGCGGTCTTGGTCCAATGAGGCTGACGACCTTTCAAGAGATCAAAGCGTTCGCACCGATGATCCGCGAGGTGCTCCGCACCCATCGCATGCCGCCCTTCCAGCCGGATGTGACCGTCAGCCACTGGGCGCCGAACGAAGGATTGTCGTCGGACCAGCTCAGAATGCTTGTCCATTGGATCGAGGCGGGCGCGCCGCGAGGCGCTGGCGAGGATCCATTGACCAAGGTCAGTTTCCAGGCGCCGGTCTGGCCGCTTGGCGAGCCTGATCTCATCCTCGACCTTCCGGACGTGAACGTGCCCGCCGCCGGGGTCATGGATTACCAGAAGCCGGTTGTGCACACGACCATGCCCGAGGGCCGCTGGATGAAGGCGAGCGCCTTCCTCTTTACCGACCGCCGAGCCCTGCACCATGTCACGACCGGCCTTCGCGTGCCCAATGAAACCGGCGTCGAGATGTCCTTGCCGGAGGCCAGAGGCGGGATTGGCGGCCAGGGGCCGGGGCGCTCGATCAACCTCACGCCGCCGGACATGGGCATCTGGATTCCCGCCAACTCGACGATCGCGTTCGAAACGCACTACACGCCGTATGGCAAGGCGACGACCGAGAGCACCAAGATGGGTCTCTACTTCTATCCCAAGGGGGCGGAGCCCCAATATCCGATGCGTGTCCACGGCATCTACGACATGGGCATCACTCTACCGGCCGGAGAGGAATTCCATCCCGAGATTGCCTATGAAGATGTCCCCCGGGACATGCTGGTCTACGGTCTTACCCCGCATGCTCACGTGCGCGGCGGGTCGACCCAGGTCTCGATCGAATTCCCCGATGGTCACGAACAGCTGATCCTTGCGGCGCCGAATTACCGGTTCGACTGGCAGTGCGAATATTATCTGGCCGAACCAATTCTGGCGCCTGCCGGGTCCCGCATCATCAATCGCTGGACCTATGACAACTCGCCCCGCAATTTCGCGAACCCGGATCCGAAGCGAGCGGTCCCGTTCGGCGAACAGTCCTGGGATGAGATGCTTACGTTCTTCGTCCACTATCGCTGGGTCGGCGAGACGGTGGCGGCGCCCCACGACGATTATGACGTGCTGCTGCAGCAGGGCCAGTTGATGGGCGTGCTGGACGACAATCTGGATGGCCGCATTGAGATGTCCGAGCTTCGCGGCAAACAGGGGGCTTTGCTGAAGGCGAACTTTGCGACGCTCGACGCCAACCATGACGGCTTCTTGGACAGGGATGAACTTGGCGCGTTGCGACGCATCGCCGGTCGCAGCCAGACGGCGGCGGCTGGATCCTCGGCTCAAAGCGCTGCGGCCGCACCGGCGGCCCGGAACTGACGCCGGAACTGACGCCGGAACTGACGCCCGAACTGACGCCCGGAACTGTCGCTCGGAGTTGACGGTCTGGGGCTTTGCGCCAATAGCCGCCTGGAATGTTTCTGCAGCGGGTGTCGGACAGGGAAGGAATGGGCGATGCAGGCGTGGGGCAAGCTCGGGCTGGGTGCGTGCAGCGCTTTGCTCGCAATCGGGTTGGGGTCTTGCGCCAGCCCTAGGGCGCCGGCGCCGCAGACCCCTGCGGCCTTGCTTGGACACATGCGACCGGTGTCGGCCGCCATGCTGGCTGATCCTTCGCCGACAGACTGGCTGCAATGGGGGCGGACTTACGACGGGCTGAATTTCAGTCCGCTTCGGGCCATCAATCGCAGCAATGTAAAGAACCTCGCGCCAGCCTGGAGCGCGCCGCTTCAGGACGGCCTCAGCATGCCGACGCCGCTGGTCCACGATGGCGTGATGTTCCTGCAGACGAGCCCCGATACCGTCCTTGCATTGGACGCCGCGACCGGGTCGGTCCTGTGGCGACAGACATATAAGCCGGCGTTCGGGTCGACGATGAAGATGGGATTGGCCCTCTCGGGCGAGCGGGTGTTCGTCCCGACCTCCGACCTGCATGTGCTCGCGCTCAACGCCAGGACGGGCGCGCAGATATGGGACCACGAGATCGCAATCAGTCTGCCCGCGACCGATCGAGCGAGTTTTGGTTTGCGCAGTGCGCCCCTGATCGTGGGCGACAAGGTGATCCAGGGCGTCACGTCCAGCGGCGCGGTTGGCGGCGGCTACATCGTCGCGCTCGACATCAACACCGGGCGCGAACTCTGGCGCTTCTTCACCATCCCACGACCCGGCGAGCCCGGCGGCGAAACCTGGAACGGCCTACCGTTGGAGAAGCGCAGCGGCGGCTCGGTCTGGGATCAGGGAACCTACGACAAGGATCTCAACCTCATCTATTTCGGCGCTGCGCCAACCTACGACACCGGCCCACTCCTGAAGCCGTCGTCGGTTCAGGGGGTGACAAACACCGCTCTTTATACCGACGCCACGATCGCGCTTAACCCGGATACGGGGAAGCTGGCGTGGTTCTATCAACATATGGCCAACGATCAGTGGGACCTCGATTGGGTGTTCGAGCGCCAGCTGACGACGATCACCGTCGGCGGAAAGAGCCGCAAGGTGGTGATGACCGCCGGCAAGATGGACATTCTCGACGTGCTCGATGCGGCGACGGGCGGCTATCTCTTCTCGATCGACGCCGGCACGCAGAATGTCATTACGGCGATCGATCCCGAGACCGGCGCCAAGACGATTGATCCTGCGCGTATGCCCGATCCGGGGCGGCCGACAACCATCTGCCCAGGTGTTTCAGGCGCCCGCGCCTGGCCGGCAACGTCCTTCAGCACGCGAACTGGTCTGCTCTACCTGCCTGTGACGAAATGGTGCAACACGTTTGGCAAGGATGGTTATCATCTCCTGTCTTCCGGCGTCGGTTTGGGCGAGGCCGATCACCCGGACGCGGTGGCCGACGGCAAGATGGGCCGTCTGCAGGCGATGGATGTCGCCGGGAAAAAG
>JANMWT010000524.1:0-5570 GCA_031394145.1 Alphaproteobacteria bacterium
CAGTGAGAGCCTTCGGCTGTGAGACTCTGATCCCATCCAGCAGGTAGTGCATTTTGGAGATGAGCTCGCGCTGGTCCACAGGCTTGGAGAGATAATCGCTCATCCCCATTGCGAGATACTTTTCGCGATCACCGATCATCGCGTCGGCGGTCAAGGCGATGACCGGCAGATCACGCCAGGGTTGATCACTGGTTCGGATACGGCGAATGGCTTCCTTGCCGTCCATCACCGGCATGTGGACATCGAGAAGGACAATGTCGAAGGGTTCTGACGCGAGTTTGTCCAACGCCTCCTGGCCATCTGAGGCTTCGATGATCTCACACTGCTGGAAGGCCAGTAATAACTTCACGACCCGCCGATTGATCGGGTTGTCATCAGTTAGAAGGATACGGATCCCCGGCATCGCTTCACTAGACTTGAGGGGTGCTAGCGAAGTGATCGCGGGAGCGGCGCGCCGCTCCCCTTCAACTGGTTCGGAAGCCCTAAAAGTGAACCTGAATGTGGATCCCTTGCCTTCCTGGCTACTTACGTTGATGTCCCCGCCCATCAGGTTGGCGAGGCGTCGAGAGATAGCAAGTCCAAGACCGGTGCCGCCGAACCTACGGGAAACTGAACTATCAGCCTGTGTGAATACGCTGAACAGTTTTTCTTGAATTTCCGACTTGATGCCAATGCCGGAGTCTCTGACTTCGATGGCGACGAGATGCGTGCGATCAGCTTGAGGCTCGGCTGAAACAATCACCTCGACGCAACCACGCTCTGTAAACTTGATTGCGTTCGAAAGCAGGTTGCTGAGGCACTGCCGCACCCTCACAGGATCATAGACAAGTCGCTGCGGGAAACCTTGAGCGAAGCCCACTTCAAGCTTCAGACCCTTTTCGGCAATCTGCGGCTCAAAGAGCTGCCTGATTCGCCCTAGGTCGTGCTCAAAGTCGCCTGGAATCACCGAAATTTCCAGCTTACCGGCTTCGATCTTCGAGATATCGAGCACGTCATTCAGGAGCGTGAGGAGCGAGGTCCCCGAATCCAGGATGACGTCAATCTTTTCGCGCTGCGCGAGGGACAACTGCTCCGCCTGCAGAGATTGCGCCATTCCCAACACACCGTTCAACGGCGTTCGAATCTCGTGGCTCATGTTCGCAAGGAACATCGACTTGGCTGAGTCAGCGGCGAGTGCGGCCTTGTGGCCAGCCTCGGCCGCAGCGCGTTCTACGGCGAGTTGCATCCGATGAAGCGCAGCGATTCCTTGGGCGGCGATCATCCCAAATACGCGAAGCCGCTCGGCGTCCTTGGCCTGGAACGCGCCGATCTCACGGCCCAACAGCACCACGATGCCAGTTTGCTCCGGCCCCTGGAACGGAAATAGCGCCGCGCCAGCGTAATCGAGCCAGCTGGCCGATTGTGTGGCTGCGGCTAGTTCGGGCGGGCGCCGAATGTCAGGAAGAGCCAGAGCGCGCCCCCCCATGATCGTTTTCATCAGCGCAGCGTTGGGAAACTTGGCGCCCACAAAGTCGGAATTCGATGCGTGGGTGCAAACGAGTTGATCGTCACTCGTTTGAAGGAGCGCCACAACCTCGGCGCCGGAAGCCTCGCTGATCCCGCGAAACATCGCCGCTTCGATATCTGAATCGGTGGAGGCGGCAAGGATATCTCGCGTTGCTGCGAAGATGGCCGCAAACTCAGCGAGTTGTTTCTGCGCAGCGTCGTGCCGACGCTGCAATGCGATAAGTGCTTCGCGGATCGCTTCGAAGTCAGCCACAGCCAAGCACCGAAGCTGCGATCATGAGGTTACCGTGACGATTGCCGGCGGACACGAGCGCGCCTTGTTCACCAAATGTGAAGGCCGCGAGAAAAGGCGCCCCGTAAAACGCCCCGCGCATGCCTTCGGCGACGGCTGCGAGCTCGTCAGACACGGCCAACATGCATCCGCCACAATATATGACGAAGCCACCTGACACCTGCGTCTGCGTTGGCAAAGACGCCTGCGCGTCTCGAATGACTTGGCCGCCACGTTCAATAAGGCTTTCGCGACTGCCCGACATCACATACAGCACGTCCCCCTCGGCGATGCTTGTAAAGAGGGTGAGGGCGCCATCGGGTTCAACGGTAGCTGGATGAGACAGAAGAAATTCATCCACCCCTGCATAAGCGCCCACCCGGCGCGCCAACGGCGAGGGGGTGCTGGGCTGAAGTATGTTGCCCGGAACGGCAGGATCGATGCCGCCTTTCGTCCATTCCGAATAGACACGGGCCGCGGGTCGGCCGTCGATCTCGATCAATCGGTGCGAGTCGCACTTTGTTGCAACGCCGGTGCATTCGGTTGGAGCATAGCCGGACTTGAATGCCAGTCCGAGAGGCGCGGAGGGAAACAGGACGGCGACGACGACACAATCACGCAGCACGCCCTCATGAGAGAACTGCCGCCAGCCGCCTTCAATATTCTCATCCGCGCTCGAGCCGCCGATGATTGGGCACCGCGGCCCGACGATGTCGGCGAAGCCTGCTAGAATTTCCTCTTCGCATCCCGGCGGCTGACATGTCCATATTTGCGCAGGTGTTTCATACGATCGCCCCGCTCGCTCCAGCGCCGTTGACAATGCCAACCCGGCAGCGGCGCGAGGATCATCTCCTATGGGCGCCGACGCTGACGCATACGCTCCAGACGCGTCCCAGATCGCAAGCGCGCCAACCGCGTGTGGCTGACCCAGGTGAATGCCGGCGTCGGTAATGACGCCTCTGCAGGACGTGCCGCCAAAAATCGGCACGCCGGGAAAACAGGCTGCTATCTTTGAGGCGATACCTTCTTGGGCCAGCGATTGCGTGGCGAACAGGATCAGCAGTGAAGGGGGGCCGCTGCAACCTCGGGACAAACTGTCGAAGATTTCGGCGGCCGCGCCGTCGTTGGTCGCGGCCAAACTGAACGCTGAAGCCGTGCGGATATTCGACATTCTTCCCTCGCCCTCACGCGATTCTTACACCACCAAAATTAAGGACCTGTTCTTGGCCGATGCTTCTGCGCGTCGTCTCGCGCGACTTGCCCCTAGGGTAACTTTGTCCTTTGGTCGTCGAGCGGTCCGGAAGCGTAACTGTCCGGGGTTGCCATTGCGTTCAAACGGCGAATACGCGTCGCAAACGGTCACCGGCGACGGTTGACAAATCAGGCTTCCACAGCGCTTGGGGTGTTACGCTTTGGTGACCTGGTTTCGGCCGTTGCGTTTTGACAGGTAAAGGCATTCATCTGCGCGAGCGATGAGCTGCGCTACGGTCTCGCCGGGAACGTATTGTGCGACGCCGAACGAAGCTGTCACGGCGCCCAGCGCCTCATGGGTCGAGCGTCGGACCAGGCGCTTGGCCTCAATGGCGCGTCGCATCAGTTCTGCCATGCGAAAAGCGTCGTCCAACCTGGTCCGCGGCATGATTACCGCGAACTCCTCACCCCCGTAGCGAGCCACGAGATGGTCGGGCAGGGCAGGCTTGGCGAGCGAGGAGGCGACAAAGCGGATCACCTGGTCGCCGGTCGGGTGGCCCCAGGTGTCGTTAAAGGCTTTGAAGTGGTCGATGTCTGCCATGATGAGCGCCAGCCCCGTGCCGGCGCTGTCAGCCTCGTGCTTGCGCAGACGCAGCGTGTCGTCGAACAGCTTGCGGTTGCCAATCCCGGTCAACGCATCGGTTAAGGCCTCGGCGCGGGCCTGACGCAGGGACGTGCGCAGCGTTTCCATCTCTTGCGAAGATCGAGAGATCCTTGCGGAGAGCATCGCGTTTTGTTTCGACATCTCTCCGGTCGCACCGGAGAGCGCCGCCACCAGCCGCTTCATCGCCTCGCCCTCGATCAACTCACTCGTGAGGGACTCGGCTGCCGTACTGAGGGTCGCGCCATAGGCATCGGTCGACGCGCCTGCTGCTTTGAGGGCGTCAAGCGCATCTGCGATCTCCTGCGCGATCCGCGACCCCGACTCGATCACCTGTGTCGACAAGCGGGTGGTGGTGAAGAAGCGCTTGTAGATGTCTTGCATGTCTCGATCAGCGATCTCGCGGCCGGCTGCGCGCAAGGCGTCGAGCGCCCCCTTCAAGTCGGGCCGGGACCGCGCATGATAGGCGAGCCAGATCTCATAGTTTTGCGGGTTGACCGGCAAAGCGTGCCGTCCGATCTCCTCGACGATGCGGTGTCCGAGCGCCAGTCCGTGCTCTCCGATCAACTGTTCGTCTAACATGTCTGACCGCCTCCAGTGTGGCTCGATCGACAAGCCGCCCGTCCGCATTCTGTTCTGGACATCTTTCCGAACAGGTAAATCTGCGCGCGTTTACCGCATGTGTGCGAGGTCGACCGGCGGCAATTGCGACCTCGTAATCTCCCACAAAAACACTGTTGCTCTAGGCCGGGGGCCGCGAGCTTGCGATCCCCGTCGGTCCGTTCTTTGGTGTACCCAAATTGGGTAGTCATCGCCGTGATGACGCACGTTCACGCAACGAAAACGCGTGATGGAGACGAACTCCTCGCCATCCTTCATTTTCAACCGTGACGCCTCGGTGGCGGCTGGCAGCCGGCTCAGCGAACGGTACCAAATATTTAACCGCCTCTGTCAATGTGCTCCGATTATTCGGAAACACTTGGAAAACATCATGTTGCCGATCTCAGCTAACCGTAAGCAGTGGCTCGACGATACGCGACTCACCCTGGCAATCACCCTGTCACTTTCGGTCTTCTCAGGGGTGATGCTGAGCCACTTCTACGGCGCCGGAACGGCGCTGGGCTGGACGATCCCGATGCTGGCCACCGACACCGCGCTCCATGTCTTTTTGGGGCGCAACGACGAGGCGACGGCTCTTTACGACCGACGCTATCTGGGCTGTGCCGCGGGTGTGATCGCGGGTTGGTTGGCGGCGGCCCTCCTGTTTTGGATGACCGGATCGCGAGAAGGCTGGGCGTGGGCGATCGTCGTCATTTTCGGATTGATCGTTCACATAATTTTCAACCTCGCGCGCCGGCCGGAGCTCCAGCGCGCCTTTCTTGCCGGTCCGTTTATTGTGCTGCTCGGCTGTCTCCTATGGTCGGCGTGGGCGTCCTATCCGCCCGCGATTGCAATCGCCGCCACGTTGTCGATCTTTGGCTCGCTGCTCGGAATAGCCAGCGCCTCTCGAACCGCCAGTCACACCTTCCAGCGTTTGCTTGCGGCCCTCAATCAAGTTCAAGCCGATCGCGAGCGCCTAGAATTTGCCATCGAAAGCGCCGGCGACGGCTATTTCGAGATCGATTTTGCAAGCATGACTTACCGACCGAACCCAAAATTGGCGATTGCTTTGGGGTTCGACCCCTCTGACAAAGTTATGACCACCCTGCGCGATCGTGTCCATTCTGACGACGCCCCGGAAGCTTTCGCGCGGCTCGAAGAATGCGTTCGGCGCGAGCGGGCCGGCTGGAATCAGGATTTACGCGTAAGGATCGCCACCGGCGGTTACCGTTGGATGCACCTTCGGGCGCGGGTCATCGGTCAAAAGCTCTCGCGCGGCCTGGTGGCGACGGTTGTCGACTTGTCCGATCGCAAAGCGCTCGAAGCTGACCTTCGAGCGGC
>JANMWT010000543.1:0-7837 GCA_031394145.1 Alphaproteobacteria bacterium
GTTCGACGAAGAAGTTTTGGTCCAGGTCGGCGAAGTCGAGAACGGCATCGGCACGGCCTTCGCGATCAACAAGTCAGGCGTCTGGCTCACCGCCCGGCATGTGGTCGATGGCTGCACCGACATCGGGCTGGCGATCAATGATGGCCGGGTTGCGCCCGTCGAGAAGATCGAAATCTCGAAAACCTCCGACCTGGCGCTGCTCTACACCGACCGCGCGCCGCGCGCCCTGAAGCTTGATCTCGACCACGACCTGCGAATCGGCGACGTCGGCTATCATGTCGGTTTCCCACAAGGTAATTCAGGCGAGGCGTCCTCGCAGCTGCTGTCGCGCTCGCGACTGGTCACGCATGGGCGTTATGCCCTCGATGAACCGGTGCTGGCCTGGTCCGAGACCGGCCGCTCATCCGGCATCGACGGGACGCTGGCTGGCATGAGCGGCGGACCGGTGTTTGACGAGACCGGCGCTGTGGTTGGCGTCACCGTCGCCGAAAGCGCGCGGCGCGGCCGGATCTATTCTGAAGCGCCGGATGCCATCAGTCGTTTCCTCGAAGAAAAAGGTCTGGTTGCGCCCGGCGGCGACGCTCGTCCGCTGGCAGCCGAATCCTATTCGCGCGAGGCCGAGAAGCTGCGGCGCGATCTTGCCGTGGTGAAAGTCATCTGCCGGGTCGACCAGCATTGAGCGACGATCCTACCTCGCGTCTGTTCGCTGACCGTCTGATCGTCGCGACGCGGGCCAAGGGGCCTTTGTGCGTCGGCGTCGATCCGCATGTCGCGCTGATCCCGCCGCTGTTTGGCGAACCGGGACCGGAAGCCGCCGTGAAATGGGGCATGGCGCTCATCGAACGCTGCGCCAGCAGGGCAGCGGTGGTCAAACCGCAGGCCGGCCTGTTCGAGCGCTGGGGGGCGAGTGGTCTAATGGCGCTGCAGGAAGTGTGCACCGCAGCGAAGCAGGCTGGCCTCATCGTCATTCTCGACGCCAAGCGCGGCGACATCGGCACGACGGCGGAAGGCTATGCCGAGGGCTATCTGGGCGCCGAGGGAAGTTGTCCGTGTGACGCCATCACGGTGAACCCGTATATGGGCGTCGACACAATCGAGCCGTTCGTGAAGGTTGCCGAGCGCGAGGGGAAGGGCGTGGTGGTTCTGGCGCGCACCTCCAACCCTGGTTCGGCGGACTTCCAATCCAAGCTGATCGATGGCGAGCCGCTCTACATTCACGTCGCCAGGGCGCTGGCGCCGATGATTACCCGCCTGCGCTCTCAGGACACCGGCTGGTCCGGCCTGATGCTGGTTGCGGGCGCGACAGGTCCTGGGGAAGCGGCTCGGCTGCGCGCAGCGGCCGGCGAAGCGCTGTTCCTGGTGCCGGGGTATGGGGCGCAAGGCGCGGGCGCCCGCGATGCACTGGCAGGGTTCGTTCAGGGCCCGCACGGTCTTGAAGGCGGCGTCGTCAGCGCCTCGCGCTCAGTGGCGTCCCCCAAAGGCGCCATGGAGGCGGCGACGGCGGTTGCCTGGGAGCAGTTGATCGATCACGCCATCGACGCGGCGCAGCGGGAGCTCAGCGTCGCCGTGCGGGGCTGATTGCAGCGCACTGCGCCACATTGCGCCAGAGGGGAGGGAAATTCGCTTCACCATGCCGTAGACACTCCAGGATGACGCGAGGCCGCCCGCCCCATGCAGATGTCCTGACGCCCGCCGAGTGGCGCGTGGTCGAGGCAATCCACCACGGTCTCACCAATCCCGAGATCGCACGCCGGCAGGGCGTCAGTCTCGACGCGGTCAAGTATCACGTCGCCAATGCGCTGCAAAAGCTGGGCTTCTCCAGCCGCATTGAGCTTCGCGGCTGGGATGGCGTCCGGCGCGACAGCATTCTTGCCAAGGTGGAGCTGAAGATGGACCAACCTTTGAGCCTCGGGCCGATCGGTCAGATCGCGCGCAGCGTGAAGGATATCGCCGCCGCCCGCGCCTGGTATGGCGACACACTCGGCCTTTCGCACCTCTACTCGTTTGGCAATCTGGCTTTCTTCGACTGCGGCGGCGTGCGCCTCTTCCTGTCGGAGTGCGATGGCGGGGCATCGGACTCGATCGTCTATTTCCAGGTCGAGGATGTTCGCGCGGCGCATACGAAACTGGCGGAGCGCGGCGTCGATTTCACCCACGCGCCGCACATGATCCATCGCCATGTCGATGGGACCGAGGAATGGATGGCCTTCTTCAAGGATAATGAAGATCGCCCGCCGGCGATCATGTCTCAGGTCCGGCCCTAGCCCAACCGCTCACAGGCCGCTTGGCGACTGACGCCCCTACCTGACGGGAAATCCGCCCGTCAGGCCTGTCAGGCATGTCTTGACAACCGGCGCAGACGCTTCGGGCGTCCGCCTCGGACATGTGGCCTTTGCCAAATCGAGCCAGCCGTGCTGAAAAACGGGTATGTCCGGACAGAGGCATGGTTCAGGGGAGGCGACGCGATGAAACTCAGCTCCGCGATTGCGGCAGGGTTGATGGCGACAGCGGCGTTGGCGGTGCTTGCATCCTGCGCCAGAAAGGAGGCGGCGGCGCCGGCGGGGCTCACGGCCGCAAACGTCGATGGCGCGGCGATCATCGCCGCCGACAGCCACCCCGGCGACTGGCTCAGCCACGGCCGCACCTATTCCGAACAGCGCTATTCGCCGCTGAAGAAGATCGACGCGACCAATGTCGGTCAGCTTGGTCTTGCCTGGTTCTCCGAGCTCGACACCAATCGCGGCATGGAAGCCTCCCCCATCGTGGTCGGCGGCGTCATGTACGTCACCTCGGCCTGGTCGGTGGTCTACGCCCTCGACGCCAAGACCGGCGAGCGGAAGTGGAAATACGATCCGCAGGTCGAGAAGGCGCGCGGGCAGAAAGCCTGCTGCGACGTGGTCAATCGCGGCGTCGCACTGTGGAAGGGCAAGGTCTATGTCGGCACCATCGATGGCCGGCTCGTGGCGCTCGATGCGGCGACGGGCAAGGAAGCCTGGTCGGTCGTCACCGTCGACCAGTCGAAGCCCTACACGATCACTGGCGCGCCGCGCGTCATCAAGGGCAAGGTGCTGATCGGGCAGGGCGGCGCCGAACTCGGCGTGCGCGGCTACATCACCGCCTACGACGCCGACACCGGCAAGCAGGCCTGGCGCTTCTACATGACGCCGAACCCGGAGAAAAAACCGGACGGCGCAGCCTCTGACAAGATCTTCGCCGAGAAGGCCAACGCCACCTGGGGCGACAAGGGCGAGTGGGTGGAGACCGGCGGCGGCGGCACGCCGTGGGACGCCATCGTCTACGACCCTGATCTCGACATCGTCTATATTGGCACCGGCAATGGCAGCCCATGGAACCAGCGCCTGCGCGATCCGGACGCCAAGGACAATCTGTTCCTCTCCTCGATCGTCGCGCTCAAGCCCGATACGGGAGACTATGTCTGGCATTACCAGACGACGCCCGGCGAAAGCTGGGACTATACGGCAACCCAGCCGATCATCCTCGCCGACATCAAGATCGGCGATGCGGTGCGCAAGGTTCTGATGCAGGCGCCGAAGAACGGTTTCTTCTATGTGCTCGACCGCAAGACCGGCGAGTTGATCTCGGCCGACAAGTACCAGACCAACATCACCTGGGCCTCGGGCGTCGACATGAAGACCGGCCGGCCGATCGAAACGGCGAACGCCCGCTACGAGAAGCCTGAGACCAAATTCCATATTCCGGGGCCTCTCGGCAGCCACAACTGGCACCCGATGGCGTTCAGTCCGGATACCGGCCTCGTCTACATTCCGGCCCAGACCTATGCGACGATCTACGCGCAGATGCCGGACTTCCAATACCGCCCCGGCTTCTGGAACACCGGCACCGACTTCACCGCAGCGGCCCTGCCCACCGAGCCGAAGGCGCGCGCCGCCACGGCGGCTGCGGCGATGAGCGGTCAGCTCGTCGCCTGGGACCCGGTTGCGAAGAAACCGAAATGGACGGTCGACTATCCCAACGCCTTCAATGGCGGCGTGCTGGCGACGGCGGGCGGCCTGGTCTTCCAGGGCACGCTCGACGGCAAGTTCCATGCGTACGATGCATCCACCGGCGAACAGAAATGGGTCGCCGATGCGCAGTATCCTGTGCAGTCGGGACCGGTCGCTTACGAGATTGATGGTGAGCAATACATCGCCGCCACCGCTGGCTGGGGCTCGTCCCTGCCGCTCGGAGGCGGCACCGGTGCGCGTCTTGCCTCGCCTGAAAAAGGCCGGGTCATCGTCTACAAGATCGGCGGCAAGGCGGTGCTCCCGCCCTACGACACCTTCCCGCCTGACCCGGTTCCGACGGCCGAGGATTTCGGCAGCCAGGCGCTCGTCGAGCACGGCAAGGAACTGTACTTCCGCAATTGCATGGTCTGCCATGGCGACAGCGCCCAGTCAGGCGGCATCACCCCTGACCTGCGTTGGTCGGCGGTGACCGCAGCCAAGGAGTCATGGAAGACGGTGGTGGTCGACGGCGAGTACGCTCATAGCGGCATGGCTGGCTTCAAGGGCGCCTTCCTGCCCGACGACGCCGAGGCGATCCGCGCCTATGTCGTCGCTCGCGCCCATGAAGATGCGGGCGACGGCAAGAAGGGCAAGCCCACCTCGCCGGCCAAGCCGACAAAGTAGCTTGAGCCTGTCGAACCTGGTTTGCGGCCCGTCCCGATCTCATCGGGGCGGGCCGTTTTCTGTTTGGGTCTCGAGAAATGCGGAAAAAACGGTCATGATTTTTTATTTCGATATATATAAATATGCTATCGAATGAGAGTTACAAAAAGGGAATTCGATATGCATTCACACGGACATTGGGGTCGCGGAGACGGTCATGGTCAGGGTCGCGGGCATGGCCGGCGACACGAGATCCATGCAGCCTGGGCGGCGTTCGCCGAGCAGATGCATGCCAGCCGCATGGGTCATCGCGGCCGGCATGGCCATGGCGAGGATGAGGGCGGACCTGAAGGCTTTGGCCGCTGGGGCGGTTTTGGCGGTCCGCGCGGCGGACGTCCGCTCGGCCATGGCGACCTGAGACTACTTCTGCTGGCGCTCATCGGCGAGAAGCCGCGCCATGGTTACGACCTGATCAAGGCAATCGAGGAACGCTTCGGCGGCGGCTATGCCCCGAGCCCGGGTGCGGTCTATCCGACCCTGACCATGCTCGAAGAGCAAGACCTGATCCGGGCCGAGGCGTCGGATGGCTCGAAGAAGCTCTTTGCCATCACCTCTGAAGGCGAAGGCTTCCTCAAGACCAACGAGGCCGAGGTACAGGGCATTTTCGCACGCATCGATCTTGCCGCCGCCGCCTTCGCCCGCCACACGGCGCCTGAGGACGTGCGCGAGGCCTGGAAGACGCTTCGCCAAGCCATGAATCTCGGTCGCACGCCCTGGACGAAGGAAGAGGCTGCAAGGATCTGCGCCATCCTCGCCAAGGCGGCGCGCGACATCGTCGCCAAAGGCTGACAGCGATCCCGCGACCCGGGCGGGGGCGCTCCCCCGCACTCGCCCGGTTCCGGAATGGCGCGCATCGATCGATTTCCCCTAGCGATGGGAGGCGCCGGTGCGCGCCATCTTCGGTTATGGCCCACGACGCGTCGCCGCCAGCACGACCGGCCTGTCGCCGAGGCCAATCTGCCGATGCAACAGGTTCCGCCGGCCAGGGATGACGGCGGTATCGTGTAGGCTCCTGGGTTCAGGAGGAGCATCCATGCGCGCCATTGTCCTTGCCGCTCTTGTCATCGGTCTTGCTGGAGCAGGGGTTGCGCAGACGCCGGCCCAGACGCCTGTTCAGGCGCCGGCCCAGACACCCGCCCAGACACCCGCCCAGATGTCGCCGCAGCCGCTAGCGACCAGCGAGGGTGATTACCTCATCAAGGATTTCCGCTTCCGTTCGGGCGAGAGCCTGCCCGAGTTGAAGCTGCATTACACGACGCTGGGCAGGATCCATCGCAACGCTGCCGGCCATGTCGATAACGCCGTGCTCGTCATGCATGGCACCGGCGGCAATGGCGGCAATTTCATCCGGCCGCAATTCTCCGGCGTGCTGTTCGTTCCCGGCGGCCTGCTCGATCCGGCAAAATACTTTATCATTTTGCCGGATGGCGTCGGCCACGGCAAATCGTCGAAACCGTCCGACGGGCTGCACGCGAAATTCCCGCACTATGACTATGATGACATGGTCGCCGCTGACTACGCGATGCTGACCAAGGGCTTCGGCGTCGACCACATGCGTCTCATCATGGGCACGTCGATGGGGTGCATGCATTCCTTCGTCTTCGGCGAGACCTATCCTGACTTCATGGATGCGCTGATGCCGCTGGCGTGCTTGCCGACGGCCATTGTCGGCCGCAACCGGGTATGGCGGAAGCTGGCGATCGACGCGGTGACGTCCGATCCGGCCTGGCAGGGCGGGGAGTACAAGACAGAGCCGCTCGCTGGATTGCGCACGGCGGCGAGCCTCCAGCTGATCGCTGGCGGTGCGCCGATCGTGATGCAGAGCGATTATCCGACGCGGGAGACAGCGGACGCCTACGCCAAGAGCTATGTCGAGACCTACCTCAAGACCTCCGACGCCAACGATCTGATCTACCAGTTCGACGCCTCGCGGACCTATGACCCCGCCAAGGGGCTGGCGAAGATCAAGGCGCCTGTGATGTGGGTGAACTCAGGCGATGATTTCATCAACCCGCCGGAACTCGATCTCGCCGAGGGCTTCGCGAAACAGATCGTGCATGGCCGCTATGTGTTGATCCCGGCAAGCAAGACCACGCATGGCCACGGCACCCATACCTGGGCGAATATCTGGAAAGACCATCTCGCCGCCCTGCTGAAGACCTCAGCGCCGAAATGAACCGATCGCGCCAGGTGGTCACGCTACAGCGCCGGCCCGCCGCAGGTTTCACCGCGCTGAGCCGCTGTTACAGGAGTTACACCCTTGTTACAGCTGGATTTTGTATGCAATCTCTCAATTCGGCGATATTCTCGCCCGGAGGTCCGAAGGCAGCCGGAAGCAGGTTGGCTATTTCGGATTGCAGAAGATCAGGTAGGACGCCGATTCGGTGTTCAGGTTCTTGAGTGAGGCGATGTAGGCGGCTTTCGCCGGGGTCGCTGGATCGCGCACGAACGCCCACTGGGTCTCGCCCTGGTCGGTGATGAACGCGATCTGGTCGAGTTGGGCCATGGTCCGCAGCGTCACCGATTCCAGCGGGAAGACGAAGTCGGCGTCGCCGCTCCTGGCGTTCGCGGCGAACTTACCCTCGATCGGTCGGCTGTCGGACCCTAGCTTCAGCTTGTAGGTCGCGCTCTGGCCGACGCGGGCGGCTGGCTGCTTGCCGAGGCGAGCGGTGATCAACCCGTTATCGGGGTTGCAGGTCATCGAGAAGCCAGCCGGGTTGGTGACCGGATCCTTGTTGTTGACCAGCGCCAGGATCGGTTGCTGCGGCAGCAGGCGCTCTTCGGCGTTCCACGAGGAAGTGGCGGCGATGTTCAGCACCGTGGCGACGCCCGGCGTCAGCGCCACGGGGCCGGTCGATGCGGCGGGCGCAGGTCCGGCGGCGGTGGCGCAGCCGGCGGCGAGGACGCCGGCGGTTGCGATCAGATGGAAGCGTTTCAACATGGTCGGTTCCTTGATCCGGGGTGTCCCCGCGTGAAGATGGCCGGTCGCAAGCGTGTGCGGACCAGCAGCGTGTCGATCAGATCGTGATGACGACCTTGCCCTTGGCTCGGCGCTCGGACAATTCCTTGATCGCCTCGGCGGCCCGCGCCAACGGATACCTGTTGGACACATGTGGCCGAATTTTGCCCGCCTGGTAGAGCTCGAACAG
>JANMWT010000563.1:0-1722 GCA_031394145.1 Alphaproteobacteria bacterium
TTGGCTTCCGTCACATTGTCCAGCCGCGCCAGGGTTACGTGCGGGGCGAAGCGGCGGCGTTCCGGGGCCAACCCGGCGCGGCGCAAAGCGGTTTCAATTTTGGTTTGCAGATGCTCCAGCGCCTTGTTGCGGTCGGCGCCCGCATATAATGCCGCCGGGCGGCCGGCTTTGGAAAAAACCCCCAGCCCCGCCAGATGCAGATCGAAACCCGGCGCCCGGATGGCGGTAAGCGTGTGATCGATCTCCTCCGCCTGGGTGGGATCGACCTCGCCGATGAAGCGCAAGGTGAGGTGGAAATTGTCGCTGTCCACCCAGCGCGCGCCGGGAATGCCGCCGCAGAGCAGGGCGAGGCGTTCTTTCACCTCCCATGGCAGGTCCAGGGCGACGAACAGGCGCATCAGCGTGGCACCGCCGCCAGCAGGCGTTCGAGCAACGGCAGCAACCTGGCGACGATGAGCGTCACCCCCGCCGCATTGGGGTGGATGCCATCGGCCTGGTTGAGGCTGCGTTCCCCGGCGATGCCTGCCAGAAAGAACGGATCGAACAAAATGCCGGGGCGCGCAGCCAGCCGGATGAACACGGCGCGGAATTCGCCGCCGTATTCCGGCCCCAGATTGGGCGGGGCGAGCATGCCGGTGAGCAGCACCGGAATTTTCCGGGCCGCCAGCGCATCCAGAATGGCGGTCAGGTTGCGTTCGGTCTCCACCGGGTTGATGCCGCGCAACCCGTCATTGCCGCCGAGTTCCACCAACGCCGCCTCCGCCCCCGGTCCCTCAGTCCTCGGCCCCAGCGCCCAGTCCAACCGGGCGCGCCCGCCGGCGGTGGTATCGCCAGAAACGGCGGCATCGATGATGCGGACCGTGATGTCACGCGCCGCCAGCGCCGCGGCCAGCCGGGCCTGGAAACCGTCCGCATTTGCCAGGCCATAGCCGGCGGCCAGCGAATCGCCCAGGATCAGCAGGCGTGGCTGGGCCATCGCAGCACTCGCCATGGCAAGCAGGCCGAAAATTAGCAGAATGCCGGCTTTCGCCAGATGGCGCGTGGCGCCATATGCTGCGGTTATGGATGCCATGCCCCACCCCAAAACGCCGCTTGCCTCCCCGTCAGCCGGGACCGTGATCACGGTCCGTCAAGTGCAACTGACCCTGCCCTCGGCGGCGGGGCCGGTCAACATCTTGCGTGGGATCGATCTGGAGGTGGCGGCGGGGGAGAGCGTGGCCATTCTCGGCCCCTCCGGTTCCGGCAAGACCAGCCTGCTGATGCTGCTTTCTGGGCTGGAGCGCGCCACCAGCGGCTCCATCGTGCTGGACGGCGAGACCATCACCGCGATGGACGAGGACGCGCTGGCCCGTCTGCGCCGGACGCGGATCGGCATCGTGTTCCAGTCCTTCCACCTGATCCCCACCATGACCGCGCTGGAGAACGCCGCCGTGCCGCTGGAACTCGCGGGACGCCGCGACGCCATGAAACGCGCCGCGGAGGCGCTGGAGATGGTGGGGCTGAGCCACCGGCTGACCCATTTGCCCTCCCGCCTGTCCGGCGGCGAGCAGCAGCGTGTCGCCATCGCCCGCGCCTTCGCCCCCGAACCCCGTCTGCTGCTGGCCGACGAGCCCACCGGCAATCTGGATCACGCCACGGGGGAGACGGTGATGGACCTGCTGTTCTCGCTCCGCGCCCGCCTGGGTACGACGCTGATGCTGATTACTCACGACCCCAGGCTGG
>JANMWT010000578.1:0-2945 GCA_031394145.1 Alphaproteobacteria bacterium
AGGGCCGCGCGCGCTTGGCCCAGTCGCGATCGATTCTGCCGATGATTAACCCGGCTGCGGCGATCGAGAAGACGAACGACATGCCGACATAGCCCGTATAAAGCATGGGCGGATGAAGCGCGACGGTGGGATCCTGAAGGAGAGGGTTCATGCCGCCGCCGTCCATCGGGGCGGGAAAGACGCGCGTGAACGGGCTCGAGGCAAACAGGAGATAGACCAGCGAGGCCGTGGTGAGCAGACCCTGAACCGCGAGGGTCCGATCGCGAAGAAGATCGCTCCGCATGAACAGCGCGCCGGCAACGCCGTACCCCGACATGATCACGCACCAGAGCAGCATCGAGCCTTCATGGTTTCCCCAGGCGCCAGCGACGCGGTAGATGATCGGCTTCAGCGAGTGGGAATTGTGCGCCACCAGCGCTACGGAAAAATCGAGCGTCACGAAGCTGTAGATCAGGCACAGAAAAGCCAGAAGCGTCAGCCCGCCCGTCGCGATCGACAATCGCTTCAGCGCTTCACCGCCGCTAGTAAACCCGAGACAACTCTGGGCAACCGCCGAGGCGAGCGCCAGGAACGCCAGGAGATGGCCCAGTTCGGCGATCACGATCCTGGCGCCTTCTGTGCGGCCGCAGCCGTGGCCGCTTCGGTTTCGGCCTTTTTGCGGAAGGCGTCATAGACCTCCTTCGGCATGTAGGTCTCGTCATGGCGCGCCAGCACGCGCTTGGCGACGAGTTCGCCATTGACGCCGAGTTTGCCTTCGGCGACCACGCCCTGGTCTTCCTTGAACAGATCCGGCAGGAGGCCGCTGAAGGTCACCGGAACCGCGTTGACGCCATCGGTGATTCGGAACAGGACCGCGCCGTCCTCACCGTGTCTGATGCTCTTCTTCTCGACCAATCCGCCGATCCGGATGCTCTGGCCCGGCTTGACGGTGTTCTTCACCACCAGCTCGGATGGCGCGTAAAAATAGGCGACCGTGTCCTTGAGACCGGTCGCCGCCAGGGCAATCGCGCCCGCGCCCAGAAGGCCGGCGGCGCCGATCAGCCAAAGTCTCTGGGATCGCTTGCGCATCCGGGGCGTCTCCACGCGAAACGGTCTAACCGCTTCTAAGTCACTTAAGTCACTATGCCGCTTCTGGTTGAGTATATTGTCACGGGTTCCCATGCGCCAGCGACACAATGGCGCGAGCAGCAGGTCAATTCCAGCTTAGCGCGGCGGCTTTTCCGGCGCAGGGGCTGGCGGCTTTTCCGGCGCAGGGGCTGGCGCCGGCGCCGGCGCGGCCGATGTAGCGGGGGGCGCCGCGGGAGATGGTGCAGCGGGGGGCGGCGCAGCGGGGGACGGCGCAGGGCCATCCTTGCGGAACGCTTCTTTCAGGGCGGCGAACATCTTCCGGCGCGGGTCGCCCTCCGGCGTCTTGGCCTCGATCGCAGCCCACAGGGCGTCGGCCTCGGCATGGCGGCCCGCCTGCCATTCGCCAATACCGGAGAAATAACCGACCTGGAGATCGTCCGGGTTTTGGCTGTAGGCGGCGCGATAGAATTCCGAGGTCCACGGATCGACGCGGCCCGAGGCCTTGAAGAGATCGTTGGCGAGCGTCTTCAAGGTGAGGTCGCCTTTGGGCGTTTTGGCTTCGAGCTTCGCCCAGCGCGCTCTTGCCTCCGCCTCATGTCCCGATTGCCATTCGCCAACCCCGATCATGTAGCCGAGCCGCGCATTGGCGGGATCGCGGGCGAGGGCCTTCTCGTAGATCTCAGCCGTATAGGGCTCAATTCTGCCGGTGAGCGCAAACAGGCCATCGGCAAGCTGCTCCAGCATCTTGTCGCCAGCCGGCAATTTGCCGTCGATCGCCGCCCATCGCTTTTCGGCTTCCTCGTGCTTGCCGGCCTGCCACTCGCCGATGCCCGCCATATAACCAACGCGAAGTTCGTCGGGCTGGAGGGCGTAGGCCTGCTGGTAGAGTTTCCCGATGTCGGGCGAGACCGCGCCGGTGGTTTCGAACAAGAGATCAGCCAGCGACACCAGTGAGGGCGCGAAGTTGGGGTCGCGCCGCAAAGCTGATTCATAAGCAAGCACCGCCTCGCTGGGCTTGCCCGTGCGCTCGAGAATATAGCCCATCGCATGATGCGGCCCGGGGTTCTTGGGATCCTCGCGTGCTTGCCGTTCGGCGATCGCCATCAATTCATCAGCCCCAAGCTGCGCCTTGGTCGGATCATTCCGCGCCGATTCCAGCTTCGCCTTGAGTTCATCGACCCGGTGCGACAACGGGTTATCCGGCTGGTCGGGGCGGCCGAGCAGACCATAGCCTGCCACAGCGAGCACCGCGGCAAGGAACACGATGATCCGCGTGCGCAAGGAATTCGCAACCAGCCAGGTGCCGCCGATCACGATGACGACTGCAACGGCGATGATCCAGATCAAAGCGGCGCCGCCGGCAGATCGAGCCGCGCCCGCAGGCCGCCCATCGGGCTGTCTTCGAGATAGAACCGGCCGCCATAAATATCTGCAAGTTCGGTCACGATCGACAATCCCAGTCCGGTTCCCGGCGCCGTTTCATCGAGGCGCTTGCCTCGCTCCAGCGCCTCGGCCCGATGTTCGGCGGCAAGACCCGGCCCGTCGTCATCGACGACCAGCTCGATCCCGTCATCGAGGCGCGACACCTTCACTTTCACGCGGGACTTGCACCATTTGGCGGCGTTCTCCAACAGGTTCCCGACAAGTTCATCAAGGTCGCCCTTCTCGCCGCGGAAGACAGCCCGGTCGTCGATATCGACGTCGATCGCAAGGTTCTTGTCGCGATGGAGCCGTTCCAGCATGCGGGCGATGCCCTCGACCGGCTCCTTCATGTCGGTGCGTACGCCCAGGACCTCAGCCTGCGCTGCCGCCTGCGCCCGCTTGAGATAGTGCTGGACGTTGCTCGACATGCCCTCCGCCTGACGCCGAACCAGCTC
>JANMWT010000593.1:0-1742 GCA_031394145.1 Alphaproteobacteria bacterium
CGCATGCCCGCCACGCCCTGGTCCCAGCCTTTGATGACCCGTGCCGCGCAGAGCGGAAACGAAAAGGGACCGCGGCCTTTCGAACTGTCGAACTGCTTGCCTCGCGGGTTTGCGGCCTTGGCCTCGTAGAGCCAGCCGGTATAGTGAACCGTGACGGTCGCGCCACACGATGCTTCCGTACCCTTGCCGACGATCGCGTCGGTCTTGACAAGCGCGTCGGCTGCCAATGCCGATCCGGACGCAAGAACGACACTGAACGCCGGGGCAAGCATCGATTGGCAAAAGGAATTCATGAAGTCTTTCGGGGTGAAGGGCGCACGAAATTTACCAGAAGCTGGCTCGGTTCCGAAAACGCAAGAACCGCCAAGCCGGCGGTTCTCGATGAACTCGGGCCGAATCATCGTCCCGATACTGATCTAACCGGCGCTGGTAGCCCGCCTTGCTTCGCGTCTGATGACACCCAATCCGCTTAGAGCTAGTCCCAGCAAGGCTAGGGTCGCAGGCTCGGCTACGCTCGACGTATGCAAGCCTTCCCTGAATACGAGATCAAAGTCCGGTTTTGGATTGTCGCCGTCGATGATCACTCCGCCCGCGTAATGATCGTCCGCGCTGGCATCGATCCGCCAGGCAGAATCAAAGACGATTTCGGCCACGTAAGTCTCTCCGGGCTTCAATCCAATCATCGACCCGAAGTCGAATTGAATCGCATGCGAGTCGAGCGTGCGCGGCGCTGGCGACACGGCCACTGCGGTCACCCGGACCAAGGACGTCGCGGTTCTACTTTTCTCGCCACAGAAGCGCCGCCACTCGCTCAGGCCGGAATATCGCTATAACCGCCAGGCCCTGCGAGACATTCCACCTGGAACAGCGCCCGATCTTCGAGACGCAGTGCGCTCAACTGGCGGCCCCATACGCAGCCGCTGTCCAGGCCGCTCACATTCGGGCTCAGCAGTAGCCCGCGCGATGCCCAGTGACCAAAAATCACGTGGGTGTTCGCCGTCGCGCGCCGCGGCGCACGGTCCCAGGCCACGAAGCCGCGCGGCGCGACCTCGGTCTTGGTCTTGAATTCCATGCGCCCGGCCGGGGTGATGAAGCGCATGCGCGTGAAGGCATTGATCAGCACGCGCAGGCGGTCGTAGCCGCTGAGCGACGCATCCCATCCATCCGGCTGATTGCCGCGCATCGATTCGAACATGCCAGGGTCCCCTGCGACGGCGGTCTCGACTTCGCGCGCCAGCGCGAGCGTGGTCGGCACATCCCACTGCGGCAGCACACCCGCGTGCACCATCAGCGTGTCGTGCTCGAAATGCGCGAGCCGGCGCGTCGCCAGCCAGGCCAGCAACGCGTCGCGGTCGGGCGCTTGCAACACTTCCTGCATGGTGTCGCCCGCTTGGATCTTGCCGTGACCGGCGTGGATGGCGAGCAGGAACAGGTCGTGGTTGCCGAGCACCACCGTCGCAGCGTCGCCAAACGACATGATCAGTCGCAGGGTATCGGCCGATTTCGGGCCGCGATTCACCAGATCGCCTGTGAACCAAAGTCGGTCGCGCGCCAAATCGAAACCGATCTTGGCGAGGAGGCGCACCAATTCATCGTGGCAGCCCTGAATGTCGCCGATCGCATAGGTCGCCATCAGGGCTGCTCCAGCAGCCAGGCGACGCGCTCGAAGATCTGCGCATCGGCCAGCTCCGCGACCGTTTTAGCCGCCTCCAGGTAGGTCCCCTTGCGTGCAAAAGGGCGCC
>JANMWT010000096.1:0-3853 GCA_031394145.1 Alphaproteobacteria bacterium
TCGTCGTCGGCGACCACCGCCTGAACATCGAAGTGGACGGTGAGCGTTATCACCGCAGTTGGACAGGCGAGCTTTGTATACGTGACCAGCTGCGCAATCAACGACTCATCGAGCTCGGCTGGGAGGTTAAGCGTTTCTGGGTTTACGAGATCCGCGACAACTTGGAAGACTGCGTTGCATCGGTTCTCCACTGGGTTGCGCAAGCCAAGGAAACCGCATGACGAACGAAATCTGGGACGACTCCGAGGACGACGAGAATGACGATCTATTTGTACTGTTCGAGGTCAGCGCTCGATTCTTTCTGAACTCGACTGGGCCGTCAGAGTTTCTCGACCGCATCGCCAACATCGGCCCAGATTTGGCGCCTTCAATCACCGAAAAGATAGACCCTGCAACTGGGCCGCCTGGCCAGTTGTTTCGAATGCTGGGCGTCGCCATCTATAAGGCCATGCCTGATCCTGAGCTTGGTTATCGAACACGGCCGTTGCCTGTGCCTGGACGCAACGATCCTTGTATCTGCGGCTCAGGGGAAAAGTACAAACGCTGTTGTTTACGCCTTGCGCAGTCCTTTGATTTTGCGAACTACAACATGCTGCGGCATGTGCTCGATCAGGTGTCTCAGAAGGACTTTCGTGATCTACCGGGTACCCAGGTAACCCCCCTGGCGGTGGCCGACACGGCGGCGCAGTGGTTTGAGGAAGGCAAAACCACGCGCGCCGTTGCGCTGCTTGAGCCGTGGTTCGTTGGGAATGCGACTTTGTCCGGCGCGCTGGAGCCCATATTCGACCAGCTTATGGAGTGCTATCTGGACCTTGGCAATCCGCGCAAGCGCGAAAACCTGGTCACGAAGCTCATCGAGCGCGGCGATAAGGTAATGCGCGCCGCTGCCCTGCAACGGCGCAGCACGATGCTGGCCGACCGGGGTGATTACGCAGGTGCTTGGGAAGCTTTTACAGCCGCCCAGCGCATGGACCCTGAAAATCTGTCACTCGTGGCGCTGGAACTGACGTTGCTCTTGTCGCAGGGCAATGACGGGCAAGCGCGCAAGCGCGCACGATTCTGGCTAATGCGTCTGGAGCGATTGCGCGACCCGGATCTCATGCCACTCATCGAATTTTTGCGCAGGGTGCGCGACGATCCGCGCTCGGCCTTGGCGGCGGCTGATCCGCATCATCACCCCGCGCTGGATCAGCTTGAAGCCATGTTGGCGGACGCACCGCAGTGCGAAGCGCATTACATCGCCCGAGAGTTCGGACCTGGCGACTTCGTTCTAGAGCCTGATGCGGCCTTGCGCAAGCTCGAAAAGCGCTGGCGCGCTCACTTCCCTGATATCAAACCGAGCCTGACGGCAACGCAGTCCGGCGACGATGGGATGTGGGAGGACCCGCAAGACTGGTTGGCAATTCTTGGGCGCAATCCCCTGTGCTGGCAGAGCTTCGAGGTATTGGATGACCTGGTCCTGGCGGTCGATGCATTACAGGCAATTGGTACTGAAGTGACCTTGTTGGAACCGCTGCTGGCACGAGGCGTTGACTTGCTCGATGCCAATGTCGCGACCGTCGTCGGCGGCGGAGGGACTTTGTCGTGGCTGTGTCTAGAGAACAGGCCGGCATTGCGCCTCTTGGCACATCGGACTTTTCGTGCGTTGGAAGATCCGGAACGCGGTGTCGCTTGCGACGATTTTATCCAGCTTGCCGAAAAGTTAATCAGGCTCAATCCCGGCGACAATCACGGCATACGCGAAGCTTTGTCGCGTGCCTATCTGGCGCGCGGGTGGCCGCAGAAAGCGATCGAATTGACGGAGCGCTATCCGGACGATTTTTGTGGGCCTGCGCTGAACCGGATCTTGGCGCTCGTCACCGTCGGGCGCAATGCGGACGCGCAGAGCGAGTTGTCGGCGAACTACGAAGGCCATGCGGTCGCGATCAAGATGCTGCTGGCCAAGAAGCCGCGTCAACCGAAGTCTGACTCAGCTTATGGGATCGCGATGGGCGGTACGCACGAAGCCTGGCTGTATCGAATGTCGTCGCTGGCACTGTGGGAGAAGCACGGCGCCATCGATTGGTTAAGAAAGGCGTGTAAGAAATTGCGGTAGGGTTATCGAACGTCTCCGGTGCCTCAATTGCGAGTTTGGTACGTACCTATCCCCAAGCTAAACCACCGTTCGCTTTCGTTCGCGCTCACAGCGCCAGAGCCTGCTTGAGCTCGCCGTGCTCAAACGCACTGGCCATGCGATTGATTTCTGCAGCACGCGCACCTGCCTGCCTCGCAGTCTCCCGCCAAGTCGCTGTCACTACGGCCACCTCTTTGATGATGGCGCGCGCCGCCGCGAGGCCGAGTCCAAAATATCCTGAAGCTGCTTCAAGCAGGTCAACGGAACAGGTGCCTTCGTCGAGATCAATGTTGGTCGTCAGCACACGCGCTTTTAGGTCGGTCGGTACAGGGTTGATGTCATAGGCTGGGGAAAGCGACCATCCCGCCTTGCCTAGCCACAGGAAGCCATGATTGCGAAGATGATCGTCGACATTTGAGATCAGCACGTTGAAGGCGACGCGACGATAGAGCGACTGGGCGTCGGCTTTCGCTTGAGCTCCGTGTCGCGCAAGTGCATCGACAATTTCGGGATAGCTGCCTCGCTCGCCGTCTTTCGATCCTGTCATGGCCATCGCGGAGAGGAACGGGATGCGAATAGCGCCGTCCCTGTCGAATCGTCGCGACAGAAGGACCGCCTTTCCGCCGACTTCCAGCAACTCATGCGATGGCGTCACGATGCCGGCGCGCTCAGCGAGGCGCAGAGCAATTTCCTCCCAGGTCTCCATGCTGTAGTCGTCGGTTTCCTTCGGAAACTTCGCGATGAAGAGGCGGCCGTGCTGGTCTATTACCGACGCCTTGGGGCGCGCACCGCCAAGCGAGGACCCGGGCGCGAAGATAAGCTGGAAATCCTCGTCGGTCTCTTCATCGCGCAGGATGCGCTCGGTCACGGCGAGGAGGCGTCCGAGGTCGACCAAAGCAGGAACGCCTGCGCGAATGGGCGCCTGGAAAACATCTTCGCCCGCCGGGCGGAAGCGCAGAGCGCCAAGGCGGGTCTCGTCGGCGACGCCGAGAAGATAGTCGCTCTCGGCCAGGGTGCGGACCGCCCGGCCCTCGCGCTCGGCCAGGCGTCGCTCGGCGCGCTGCATAAGGCGCCGTCCCCAAGTGTCAGGTGCGGAATCGCCGATGGACCCGAAGATGGCTAGCCCGGCAGGCGGTGCAAAGCTGCCGCGCGTCAAAGTAAGGGCGGGCTCGATCGAAAAGCGTGCCGGATCGGCGAGCCATTCCGGCGCGTACTCGAACACCACGATCTCGTTGCCCCGCACCTTATTGCTGCGGGCCACGCCGATAGGACGCGTGCGCCCTGCGAGGTCGATATGGACTTCGATGTCAGTCATGGGCGGGCGGCTCGGTAGGTCGTCTCAAGCGGACGCGCTTCGGCAGCGCCGCGCTGGCGAGGGCCTGGCCGACACTGTCACCGGCGATGTCGGCTACCTCGCCGAGGCCATCGAGCAGGCCAAGCGCCTGCAGGACTGCGGCGTAGATGCCAATGCTGACATTGGCGTCCCCGGCTTCGACCTTTTGCAAGGTCGAGCGGGATGTGAACGCGCGTTCGGCCACCACGGCCATGGGCAGGCGCCGCCGCCGCCGAGCGTCGTGAATATCCGCGCCTAGCTTGCGCAGGATGCGCCGTACTGCGGCGGGTGGGTGGTGTGGTGTAGGCATCTGATCGCTTCGCGCTACTAATACGTTCTTTGTGTAGCACGAAGATTACAAATAATCCATCGACGCGCCGCGAGGCAACTCTGTGGGGCACTGTCGC
>JANMWT010000119.1:0-4306 GCA_031394145.1 Alphaproteobacteria bacterium
AGCGGCGACCGAGCTCGTGATCGGCACGCCGCGTCCGGGCTTCTTCTCGACGCCCGCGTTCTTCGCGAACTGGCCGACCAACCAGAGCAACCAGATGCGCGTGACACTCAACCAGGCGCTGATCGTGGCGACCGGCCGGGCCGTCGACGGCAACGATACCAAGAATACGACGCCGACCACCACCCCGGGTCTCGATCAGCTGAAGGATCTTCTGGTCATAATATTCAATCTCGCGGGCTGTGTCGCAGCGTTGCGAGACCAGTTGCAACCGGTTCCCGGCGCCGAATTTAGCCCACTGTCGCAATGACAGCTTTATGCCGCACCGATCGAGCTTGAACCGCACAATCATTGGAATGCAGCGGAGGTCGGCGGCAAAATCAGATTCAAAGGCGAAAATCCGGCGCTCGTCGCCAAGCGGGCCGCCGACAGCCCAGGCTGCGTCTCCCACATCGCGGCTCATCGCGCCCTCCGGATTGAAGCTGTTGCTTGCGCGGAGACCCCCATCTCGCGGCGGTCGAACGCTTCGGCGCACGCCTCACCGATACAGATGAAGACCGGAGCGTCGATGGATTGAGCTGCAAGGGCGTTGCTAAGCTCCCCGAGCGTCGACATCACAAGGCGTGATCCAGGACGAGAGACATCAATCGCTGCAAGCGCCGGGGTCAAAGGGGACAGGCCAGACGACATGAGCTGGCTGGTTATCGCTCGGATATCGCTGCACCCCATGTAGAGACACAACGTCGCCCGAGGGTCACCCGACGCGCCCCATTCATCGACGACGCCATCGATCGTGCGCCCGGTTGCCAGCACGACACGTCGCGCGCCCGCGCGGGTGGTGAGCGAGAAGCCAAATTCGGCGGCGGCGGCTGACGCGGTCGTCACGCCGGGGATCACCTCAACGGTGACGCCATGACTTTGCAGAAAGGCGCGCTCTTCTGCGGCCCGCCCGAAGATCGAGGGATCGCCTCCCTTCAACCGCACGACAATCTTGCCGGCGCGGGCAAGGCGCGCCATCAGCCGGTTGATGAAATCCTGGGGCGTCGACGGCCGGTGGCCACGTTTGCCCACCTCGATGATTTTTGTACCCGGCGGGATCAGGGCGCGAACACCGATCGTCACCAGTGCGTCGACAAGAACCACGTCTGCGTTTCTCAACGCGTTGATCGCCCGCACCGTCAGCAGGTCGGCGGCGCCAGGTCCAGCGCCGACAAGCAGCACGCGCCCGTGTCGCTCAGGCTGCATCACGCGTCTCCTCATTCTTGTCGGCGCCGAGAAGGCGCCGGATCTCCGGCCTGCACGATCCGCAAGCGACCCCCGCGCGCGTGGCGTCACCGACGGTCTCGACCGTCCGCGCGCCCCCGGCGACCGCAGCTTGAATCGCTTGAGCCGTTACCCCGGCGCAAGCGCAGACGACCGGGCTGCTATCGAGCTTGACGTTTGGCATGCGGCCATGGAGGAGCCAGCGTCGCACATCGTCCGAAATCGGCGATGCGTCGAATGCCGCCGCCAACCAGTCACGCGCGGGCAGGTGGGCGCCAATGAACAGCACCTGTTTCAGCCGACCGTCCTCGAGATAGGCTTCGCGCAGACTGCCAGCGGATGGATCCTCGAATTGCAGGCACTCGCCATCGCAGCGTTTCGTCAGCGTCCGACGCACCAGATCGCGTTCATCGGCGTTCCCCCGACCAGCGAACTCATGGAGGTAGGCGCCAGCAAGCGGAATTTGACGCCAGATAATATCCGCTCCCTTCGGCCGGACATGCGCGTCACGCGACATGCAGAAGCCGGCCCAGGTCTCGCGATAGGCATAGATGCGCGCGGGCGTGTGCTTGAACTCCGGCTGCCCGGATACAGGATCGACCGTCGGGCTGACGGCGGCATTGGCGCGACCGCTCGGAGCGAAGGCGTCGGTCCAGTGCATCGGCATGAAGACCGAGCCAAGGCGTTGGCGATCGGTGACGCGCGCCACCACCACCGCCTCGCCGCGCGCGGTTTCGACGCAAACCAATCGCCCTTCGGTTACGCCCAACGATGCGGCATCCTCTGGGTGGAGTTCGACATAGGCTTCGGGGGAATGTCGCCAGAGCCCGGGCGCAAGACCGGTGCGGGTCATGGTATGCCACTGGTCGCGGATGCGGCCGGTATTGAGCGACAGGCGATAGCGCGGGCCAAGCGCCTCGGCGGGGCCTTTTGGCTGGACGACCACCATCCGGGCGCGTTCATCCGATGTCGGAAAGCGTCCATCGACAAACAGGCGTTGCTCGCCGGCCGGTTGGCGCACCGGCCACTGCACAGGCGTCAGGCTCTCATAATCGTCGTCGGTCAGCGCGACCAGCCCGGATAGATCCAGCAGCCGGTCTGTATTCTCATAAGCGGTCAGGCGCGCATGCTCGCGGAACACCGCCGCCGGACTGCGCCACGAAAAGGCGTCAGAAAATCCCATATGGTCAGCGACGTCTGCGATGATCCGCCAGTCAGCGCGCGCCTCGCCGGGCGCCGGAAACAGCTTGCGCTGGCGTGAGATGCGACGCTCGGAGTTGGTGACGGTTCCGTCCTTCTCGCCCCATGCCAGCGCCGGGAGCTTCACATGGGCGTAGGCCATCGTGTCGGTCTCGGCCATGCAATCGGAGACCACCACAAGCGGACAGCCGGCCAGCGCCGCGCGGACGCGGGTTGAATCCGGAAGGCTGACGGCCGGATTGGTCGCCATGATCCAGACCGCCTTGATGCGGCCGTCGTGGATCGCCTCGAACATGTCCACGGCCTTGAGACCTGGCTGGCGCGCGATCGAGGGCGCCGACCAGAAGCGCGCGACCCGGTCGCAGTCTTGCGGGGTAAAATCCATATGAGCGGCCAGCGTGGAGGCGAGGCCGCCAACCTCGCGTCCGCCCATCGCGTTGGGTTGACCGGTGATCGAGAAAGGGCAGGCCCCCGGTTTGCCGATGCGCCCGGTCGCGAGATGGGCGTTGATGATGGCGAGCCCCTTGGCGACACCCTGGGCGGATTGATTGGCGCCCATCGAGAACAGCGAGACCGTACGCGGCGCTTCGGCAAATAGCCGGAAGAAGGAGCGCAAGTCGGCTTCGGCGACGCCACAATCCTGCGCCACGGCTGCGGTGGACTGATCGTCGGCCGACACCGCGGCTTCAACCGTCTCGAAGCCGGAGACATGGGCCTTGACCCAGGCGCGATCGACGGCGCCGACCCGGATCAGATGCGCGAGCAATCCATTCCAGAGCCGAACATCGGTCTGTGGGGCGATCGCAAGGTGAAGGTCGGCGGCGTCGGCAGTCTCGGTTCGCCGTGGATCGATGACGACGTGGCGCTGGCCGCGTTGGCGCTGAGCTTCCATGCGCCGATAGAGCACCGGGTGTGTCCACGCCGCATTGTGGCCAGACATGACGACCAGATCGGCAAGATCGATATCCTCATAGCATCCCGGAACATAATCGCCGCCAAAAGCCTGGGTGTGCGCGACGACGGCGGACGACATGCAGAGCCGTGAATTGGTGTCGATATTGGCCGAGCCGATGAACCCCTTCATCAACTTGTTGGCGGCGTAATAATCCTCCGTCAAAAGTTGGCCCGATACATAGAAGGCGACGGCGTCAGGCCCGTGCCGGTCAATCACCTGGCGGAAACGCCGCGCGACATGACTGAGGGCGCGATCCCAGCTGACACTGGTTTTGCCGATCATCGGGGAGAGGAGCCGGCCTTCGAGGCCGACCGTGGCGCCGAGCGCTGCGCCCTTCGAGCAGATCCGACCCAGGTTTGCCGGATGCGCCGCATCCGGCGTGACCGTCAGCGATCGATCGCCAACCACCATGCCGCGCAAGCCGCACCCGACGCCGCAATAGGGGCACGTGGTTTGGGCGCCGGCGGCGGTCGTCACCGGAGCGCCTCCGCGATCATCTCGATGCGCCCAGTGACCACCCGTGTGGCGATCGTCGCGGCGCATCCCTTGCCGGTATCGGCCCCGAGCAGCTCGCCGGTCGCTAGATCGACGCGTTGGGCGTGCAGCGGGCAGGTGACGCTGGCCCCGTGGACGATGCCCATGCTGAGGGGACCGCCCTTGTGCGGGCAGCGGTCGGCGAGGGCAAAGATCTTATCCGCCCCGGTACGGAAGACAGCAATCGGGCCGCGCACGCCGGCGATCCGGCGCGCGCCCCGACGCGGGATGTCCGCCAGGGCGCAGATGTCGACCCACAAGGTTTCTTGAGGACGAGCGCTCATTCCGCCGCAGCCATCATCGGTGCCGGGAAACCCTGGAATTCGGTCGCGTCGCGGCCCGCGGCGCGCTCGGCCC
>JANMWT010000141.1:0-1926 GCA_031394145.1 Alphaproteobacteria bacterium
GAGGTCGGCCAGGTGGCGCAATCCGACGCGCTCGAGGGTCTCGAGCGTCTGGTCGCGCAAGTCGGTGTGGCGGGACCGTGGGGCGAACATCTGGTGCCGGCGCGGCGACAGGCCCAGCAGCCCCAGCGCCAGGTTGTGCGCGATGGTTTCGTGGTTGAACAGCGTGATGATCGGGTAGGTGCGCGCCATGCCCAGGTGGGCGCGCTTGTGGGTCGGCAACGAAGTGATGTCGGCGCCAAACAGTTTGATCTTGCCGGCGTCGGAGGCCAGGTCGCCGGTGATCAGGTTGAACAGCGTGGTCTTGCCCGCGCCGTTGGGCCCGATGATCAGGCGCCGCTCGCCTGCGGCGATTTCCATGCTGACCTGCCGTGTGGCCGGCAGGCCGCCGAAGGATTTGCACAGGCCATCGATCGTCAGGGCGGCGGTCATTTGCGCTCCGGCCGGTATTTTTCCCATAGGCGTCTGACGCCGGGCACCAGCCCGTCCGGCATGAACATCACGATCAGCACGAAGACCACGCCCATCAGGGTGTTCCAGCGTTCGATATAGGCTGAGGCGTAGTTCTTCAGCAGCAAGACCAGCGCGGCCCCGACCAGGGGCCCGACCAGCGTGCCCGAGCCGCCGGCAATCACCCCGAGCAGGACTTCGGCCGAGCTTGAGATCGCCAGCGCGCTCGGGTGTATGTACTTGTGATAATAAACGTAGAGCAGGCCGGCGACGGCGGCGAGAAAGCCGGAAAACACGAAGGTGATCCAGCGGATGCGCCAGACATCGAAGCCCAATGCGCTCATGCGGCGCGGCTGGTCGCGGCTGCCGCGCAACGATGCGCCGAACGGTGAGTTGACGAATCGCGCGATGACGAACAGCGCCACGGTCACGACGATCAGCGTGAAATGAAAATAGTCGGCCGACCCGTCGAGATTGATGCCGAAGGGCGCGGGGCGGGTCAGCCCGGACAGGCCGTTGTCGCCGTTGGTGACGTTGACCCAGCGATAGCCCAGCCCCCACAGCACCTGCGACAACGCGAGCGTGATCATCAGGAAGGACAGGCCCGACGCGCGCAGCGACAGCCAGCCGAACACGCAGGCGCCCGCGGTGGTGACGGCAAGCGCGAGCGCCGCCGCCGATGCGTGCCCGACGCCCAGTTTCAGGAAGGTCCAGGCCGACACGTAGGCCGACAGACCGAGGTAGGTGGCGTGGCCCAGCGAGGTCATGCCGCCGTAGCCCACCAGAAGGTTCAGGCTGGCGGCGAACAGGGCCGCGATCATGATCTGGCTGGCGAGGTTGATGTAGTACTCGCCGGCAACCCAGGGCAGGGCCGCGAGCACCACCAGCAGCGCAACGATGCGCGTCATACCGTGATTCGTCCGAACAGGCCGCGCGGACGGAATGCGATCACGAAGACCATCGGCAGGAACAGGATCACATAGGCGAAATCGGGCGCCAGCGCGATGCCGTAGGTATAGACGAAGCCGACGATGAAGCTGCCGACAAAAGCGCCGACCAGGCTGCCCACGCCACCCAGGATCACCACGATCAACGCAAGCGGCAGCATTTCGGCATCCAGCCCCGGGTAGGCCGAGAGTATCGGGCCGCCGATCATGCCGCCGGCGCCCGCCAGCAGGGCGCCGATGCAGAACACGCTGGTGAAAAGTTTCGAGACCGGGATGCCGACGGCGCGCGCCATGTTCATGTCGTCGACGCCGGCGCGGATCATCGCGCCCAGGCGGGTGCGCTCCATCATCCAGTAGAGCGCGATGCCGACCACGATCGCGATGCCGACCACCACCAGCCGGTAGGTCGGGAAAGCCATGCCTGCGACCACCAGCGGCGCACGCAGCGCCTCCGGCGTCGGAATCGGGATCGGATCGCCGCCCCCGGCGACCAGGCACAGGTCGGCCGTGATGAACGAGAGGCCCAGCGTGG
>JANMWT010000144.1:0-6547 GCA_031394145.1 Alphaproteobacteria bacterium
CGCATAACCAGGCAGATGGAGGTTAAAGTGGATCACCACCACGAGGTCTATGATACCTGCCAGGGGGACGTGAACAACGTAGACGCCATAGGACAGCATCCCCATCGCAGCGAAGATGCGCGCCGTCCGTCCCTTGACCACCGACCCAGCCGCGCAAGCGACCAGCAACGGCATACAAAAAAGAATGACAACGACATCGTAGTAGTCCCGCCAAACGCCGGTCGCGGGTATCGCGATCAGCACCAGATAGACCGCCACAGCCAGCCAGGCTGGCAGAGCAGGAAAGGTCATACGCGACCGCACGCGGTAAACCATCACGCCAGCGAAGAAGCAGTAGGTCACGCGTACGGACCCGGCGTCGACATCCGGCCATTTCCAACCCGCGCCTGGCGCATGAGCCGGCACGATAACGACAACCAGGATGGCGGAAATCGCCAGGATGACTGACAGGACACGCAGCGTCAGGAATCGCGCGATCACCGCATAAATAAAGTTAATGACCAGCTCGTAGAACAGGCTGTAGGCAGGCCCGTTCAGCGGAAACAGCGAGTTTCTGGTCGAGGCGAAGAGCGGCGGGAATGGCAGGAACAGCAAGCCAAACACAGCGGCAAAACCAACCTCCGACGGGCTCATCGGGACCCATCCCTTAGCTGCGACGACGAGAAACCTGGCGATGCCGATTATCAGAGCCAGAAGATACAGCGGGTAGAACCGGATGATGCGAATGCGCATGAATTCGAGCGCGCTCATGTCGCGCTTGAGGCGATCGTCATAGGCCAGAGCCAACACGAAGCCACTCAGCACCCAGAAGAAGTCGACCGCCAGAGCACGCCCGGGGATGAGCATCTGAAGCGCATCGGATTGGACATGATCGTTGATCACGCCGAACGCGGCGACGCCGCGGAGGCCGTCGAGAACCAGCAGCCGGCCCGATCGCGATGTGGCGGCCCGGCGCTCGACAGGAGTGACAGTGGGCGTCGCGACGCTGGCTTCCATGTTAGCGACCCGTTCTCCTGGCGGCCTCGCGGCCGCAATTCCCGCACCGAATGTATCCTACCAGCAAACGCATGCGGTTGCTGGCCGTATCACGCGTGACGGGAATGCTCCAGGCAGGCATCCCGTCCGTTTGCTGAGCGCGTCACCGGATGTGGCGTCCAGATCGAGTGAGGCAAGAGGATCGGGTAATCTTCGGAAGCGCATGCTTTTGATGGATGCAACGGATTTTGTGAGGGTTCCACGCCACACGCGCTCTGCCTGCGCGAGGCGAAGAGGTGTTGGGCGTCGATAACCTCACGGTTCCTCTGAAACGCCGCCCAAAATCGACCGGTTAAGGGCGTTGGGCCAGCCTCAAGGCTTCCGGTTCGCCTAGTCTAGACTAGGGCGATATCGTCGATGCTGACGGGCGCAAGAGTGCGGTCAACGACCTTGAGCCAGACGTCATATTCATCCCACGGCTCAAGCCGACGGAAGTCTCTCGCCGCTCGACCCGGACGCCTGCACCGAAACGAACGTGCGCGGTCATCGATGCACCTGAGCTGGCGCGCCAGATCAAGCGTCCGTGGAGTGGGCCCGACATGGCCCAAAAGCCGGAAAATGATGCCGCGCCGCCGCCCGAATCTCTGCGACATCCCGTCGCAAAGGGCCGGTTCCTTGTCCGGGATGCTTCGCCGAGGCGATGGCCTCCTGTCTCTTTTATGAGTCAGACCCCACACGTTTGCTGCGGGGCCCGCAACCCATGGCTGACCGATGCCGCGCGATGAATATGTTCTGGCGGTGGGATCGCGCGTGACGGGAATGCTCCTTGCAGGCATCCTGCGAGTCCCGACGCCTCCGGCGCCGCGGCAATGGGAAACGGGTTATGGTGAAGTCGAGTACGCTCCTGGAGAACCGGGCCCTGGTCACCGGCGGGTCGGGGTTTTTAGGCTCTCACCTGTGCGACCGGCTGATCGAGCGCGGCCATGATGTCTTGTGCATCGACAATCTGTTCACCGGCCAGAAGCGCAACATCGCCCACCTGGTCGCCCATCCCAGGTTCGAGTTCCAGCGCCATGATGTGACCTTCCCGCTGTTCGTCGAGGTCGACCAGATCTTCAACCTCGCCTGCCCGGCGAGTCCGATCCACTACCAGCATGACCCGGTCCAGACGACCAAGACCTCGGTCCATGGCGCGATCAACATGCTCGGCCTCGCCAAGCGCCTGGGGGCAAAGATCCTCCAGGCCTCGACCTCGGAGGTCTATGGCGACCCTAGCGTCCATCCCCAACCCGAAGACTACTGGGGCCATGTCAACCCGATCGGCCCGCGCTCCTGCTATGACGAGGGCAAGCGCTGCGCCGAGACGCTGTTCTTCGATTATCACCGCCAGCACCGCCTCAAGATCAAGGTGATGCGGATCTTCAACACCTATGGGCCGCGCATGCACCCCAATGACGGACGGGTGGTCTCCAACTTCATCATGCAGGCGCTGAAGAACGAGCCGATCACCATCTATGGCGATGGCTCACAGACGCGCGCCTTCTGTTATGTTGATGATCTGATCGAGGGCATGCTCGCCCTGATGGATACCGATGACGAGGTCACCGGTCCGATCAATATCGGCAATCCGGGCGAGTTCACCATGCTGGAGCTGGCGGAAGCCGTCATCCGCCTGTCGAAGTCGACTTCGAAGCTGACCTATCTGCCCTTACCGGCGGACGATCCCAAACAGCGCAAGCCCGACATCACAAGGGCTCGTACGACGCTTGGCTGGGAACCGAAAGTCCAGCTCGAGGATGGGCTCAAGGAGACCATCAGCTATTTCCGCTCGATCATCGCAGGCTAGGTCGGGCCTGGCTCGCGCTCGTCATATTGCTGCGAGCCGAAGCTGAGCATCTTCTTCCGCTGTACGCCGCGCGGGTCATTCTCGACGCGCGAGGGCTCGTCCCAGATCATCGTTGGACACGTCGCGGAGTTGTATTTCGGCCAGGGCGTGACGCCGGCGCGATTGGGGTCGCCCAAGCGCGCAAAGTTTGCCCAGGCCGCACTCATCTCATCGGCGAGCTTCTGGGCGGCCGGCGTCGGTTCGCCGCCGATCGCCGTCGCCTTCGCGAGGTTGTCGAAGACGAACGGGATCTCGGAGGCGTGCGGCGTGAAATAACGCCCGCCCTCGACCGGCGTGTGGCGATAGAAGGAGTAGGACCAGACAGGCGCACGGCCCTGATCCGCCTTGCGGCCCGCCAGGATGGTGGTGTCGAGGAAATAGCCCCGGTCTGTGGTCGCCATATAAAGGATCTCGGAATTGCCCGACTGCGGGCAGAGCCGGCGGTACATGGCAATGACGCCCGGCCCTTCGCCTGGCGGCGTCAGCGCCTGCACCCGGCCCTGCAAACCGGCCTCATCGAGCTGGATCACTTTCGGATCGGCCCCCAGAAATACCGACGCTTCCGTGCGGTTGGAGCCGACAATCATCGGCACGTTGGCCGACATCACAGGCGCCGCCGGATCGAACGGATGAGCCGGCCCCGAGGGTGTGCCTGCGACCGGGCGGAACTGGCCAGTGCCGACCTGCGCTGCCGCGCCCGCCGCCAGCAGCGCATCGACGCTGGCGCTCTGGAGGCCGGCGTAATCGCCCTTGGCAAGCCCTAATCCCTTGAGCAGTTTTTCGGTGCGCTCCATCGCCACCGCCTTGGACTCGAGCCGCAGCTGGCAGCCGCTCTCGGCCACGCAGCGCTGGAACAGGCCCTGCGCCGGCGTCAGACCCATCATCGACGATGTCTTCCGACCGCCGCCGCTCTCGCCAAAAATCATCACGCGCGAGGGATCGCCGCCGAAATTGTCGATGTTCGCCTTCACCCATTTGAGGGCGAGCACGATATCGAGCATGCCGGCATTGGCGCTGTCGGCGTATTCGCCTTCATCGCCAAGATAAAGATAACCGAACACATTGAGACGGTGATTGATGGTCACCACCACCACGTCCTGCTTGGCCGCAAGATTGACCCCGTCATACCAGGGCGAAGCGCCCGAGCCTGTGGAAAAACCGCCGCCATGGATCCAGAACATCACCGGCCGTTTCCTGGCGTCGATCGCCGGCGTCCAGAGATTGAGGGCGAGGCAATCTTCCGATGCGGTTTCAGTTTGCGCCATCGAGATCAGACTGCGCGGCGCGCCGGGCGCCGGCGGCGGCGGCGCCGGCAAATTGGACGGCCGACCCTGCGGACTGGGATGGCCATAAGCGACCGTCTCCTTGATCCCCGCCCATGGCGCAACCGCCTTCGGCGGCAAGAAGCGCGCCTTGCCGCCGGTCGGCGCGCCATAGGGAATGCCCTTGAAGGCATGGACGCCGTGATCGACCACGCCCCACACCTTGCCGGCCGACGTTTCAACGATCGGCGGACCGCTCGCCCCGTCCCCTGCCTTGCCCGCCTTGGTCGTGACGCAGGCGGCCAGGCCGCCGACCATCACGGTTTGCAGGACGGCGCGGCGATTGAAGCGCGGCAGGATCAGACGGCTCATGGACACTCTCCCCGGTTCTTCCTGCGTCTCGACGGCGCGCCGAAATTGATTATGCTGTATATCCAACAAAACGCACCGTACGGAAGCGGCAGACGCCGGGATGGGAGTGAGACATGCGCCTTGGATGGGATCGACATGCAGCCGGCGCAATGGCGCTGCTCGCCGCAAATTGTGCGGCGCCGCAAGGGCCTGCACCGGCGCCAGGCGCAGCCGACGCGACGAAGATCTCAGCGCCAAATCGCTACGCCGGCTATTCCGAAAAGATCTATGACGGCTATCAGCGCTCGTCCTTTTACGTGCCGATGCGCGATGGAGCAAAGCTCGCCGTCGATCTCTTCCGCCCGACCCGGAATGGCGTCCTCGCCTCGGAAAAACTGCCCGTCGTCTGGATGCATACGCCTTATAATCGGCGCGAGTATCGCACCGGGCCGACTGCCGAAGCCTATCCTGGCTTTGCCCTGCAGCTTGCCCCTTATGGCTACACCGTCGCCGTGGTCGATTTTCGCGGGACCTACGCCAGCTACGGCAAGAACATCGCCTACAACCGCGGCGAATGGGTCGAGCCTGCAAAGTGGGACGCTTACGACGTCAGCGAGTGGCTGGCGAAGCAGCCGTGGAGTTCCGGCAAGATCGGTATGTGGGGGTGTTCGGCGACCGGCGGCAGCCAGATGCAGGCGCTCTCGGTGATGCCGCCGCACCTCAACGCCGTGATCCCGATGAGCGCCGAGTTCGACGTCTATGCCTTCACCACGCTTGGCGGCGTCTCCGGCCCTGCTCCGATTTCGACGCCCGGCGCCACCGGCGGCAAGGAAGCGATCGCCGCGCGCGACAAGGTCGCGGTTGCGGTGGATGGTCCCGATGGCGCCGCGGAACTCGCGAAGGCGATCGCCAGCCACTCGGACAATATCGAGACGGTCGGCGTTGTGCCGTTCAGAGATTCGAAATCGACCATCATGGGCGCCCCCTGGTGGCTTACCTCGAGCTTCTCGACCTATTTCGAGCCGGTGAAGCAGAAGGCCCACATCGGCGTCCTGTCCGTCGCCAACTGGGACGAGGCCGGCACCAAGCACGGGCCGTTTTTCACCTTCAACAATCTCAATCGGCAGAACGCCAAGCTGCTGGTCGGCCCCGGGACGCACTGCGCCTGGAGCTACGCCAAGGAGCAAACCGGCTTTGACCTCGTCACCGAGGAGCTGCGATTCTACGATTTCTGGCTCAAGGGCAAAGCCAACCAGGTGATGAGCGAACCGGCGGTCACCTACTACACCTACAATGCGCCCAAGGGCTCAGAATACCGCCAGAGCGAGACCTGGCCTCTGAAGACCGAGGCGCGCACCAGCTTCTATCTCGGCAGCAGCGGATCGCTTGGCGAAGCAAAGCCCGCAACACTCTCAAAGGACAGCGTCGCAATCAGCGCGCCGTCAAAGTCATCAACCACCATCCTCATGGAGACGCCAGCGGGCGGCAAGGCGTTCGAGACGGCGCCGCTCGCCGCCGACCTCGAAATCACCGGTCATCCGGTCGTCGATCTCTGGATCGAGACCGCCGCATCCGACACCGACGTCGCCGCCAGGATCGATGATGTCGCACCGGACGGATCGACGCGCTCCTACCAGATGCTCGGCCAGTTGCGCGCCTCGCAGCGCACGCTGGCGCAAGCACCCTATAACAATCTCGGCCTGCCCTGGATGACGCATCGCGAGGCTGACGCAAAGCCGCTGCCCGCCAACGCGGCGACGGAGCTCAGGTTCGACCTGTTGCCGATGTCCTACATCTTCAAGGCGGGCCACAAGGTCCGGGTGACGTTCACCTTCGTCGACCCGCAACGGCGCACCGCAGGCACAGCCCCGGTGACCATCCTGTCGGGCCCGGCGACGCCCTCGGCCATCGTGCTGCCGGTCATTCCGCCAAACTAAGGGCTCGTCCATAAACGAGTGAGTCAGATAGGTCACGGGTTGGGATGATTTGGCGGGGAGGATTCACATCCGCTGATCAGTTGTTTATGCATTTTTGGATGATTCGAGCATCCGAAGAGCGCGCTGCGCGCAAACGA
>JANMWT010000146.1:0-6620 GCA_031394145.1 Alphaproteobacteria bacterium
TCGTTTGCGCGCAGCGCGCTCTTCGGATGCTCGAATCATCCAAAAATGCATAAACAACTGATCAGCGGATGTGAATCCTCCCCGCCAAATCATCCCAACCCGTGACCTATCTGACTCACTCGTTTATGGACGAGCCCTTAGCCCTTAGCCCTTAGCCCTTAGCCCTTGCGATCCGCGATCCGCGATCCGCGATCGTCGCAGGCATCGCCGAGACGCTACGCCCAGTGCCGACGCCGCGGCGCGCGAAAAAGCAGCCAAACTCCGTATGGCATGAAATGCCAGAAAATTGACAAACATTGCCATTTTCCTTATTCTACCGGGGAATGAAAGGATGCCTGCCATGGCGACCATGAACGTTTCTCTTCCCGATCCTCTGAAGGCCTGGGTTGACGCCCAAAGCGAAACCGGTCGTTACAGCAACGCGAGCGACTACATCCGTGACTTGATCCGAAAAGATCAGGACGAACGGAACGTCAAACGCGAAGCGCTCCAGAAATTGATCACGGAAGGCATGGGCAGCGGCGAGGCCAAGAGCCTCGATCTCCTCGCGTTCAAGAAAAAGATTCGAGCGAAGCATGGCGCAAAATCCAAGTAAGCTCATTCGGCTCGCCCGCGGCCCTATCCGATCTCGAGGCAGTCTGGAATTTCACGGCAATCAGCTGGTCGGTCGACCGGGTGGGCAAATACATCGACGGGCTTTATGCTGCGTTTGAACGTCTCGCCGAAAACCCCAAGATCGTTCGCGAACGCACTGAGTTCACATATAGCGCGCGCATCTACCGCCATGGATCTCACATCATTGTCTTCCGAGACGAGGGCGATCACCTGCTCGTCATTCGCGTTCGCCAAGGCAGCGAAGATTGGGCAAGCGATCCTGAAGGTGAAAATTGACGCTTCGCACGCCCTGCATTCAAGGAGTGGGCCTTTGCCTCTATGGCGCAACCGTCGTGGCTGCCACGTAAATCAGCGACGTTAAACTCGACAATCGCCGTCGCCAGGTCCGCACTGCGGCCACACATTATCGAGAGTGTCTGCTCCTCCGAGTACCAGGGGAATCAAATGATCAAGCTCGCACATGGGGTTCGCCCCGCAGCCATCGCCAGAGTGATTGCCACATTCTGCATTCGGCGGCACTGGGGGCCGGTAGTTGACAGTCCTGAGTTCCACTTGCGGGCGGGCGACAAGCGTCGTTGGGCCGGCTACGGCCGGGCGGCCTGCCGCCCGGTCCTCGGCGCGTACCGGAAGAAGCGAACTGGGATAACGTCCGTTCTGCGCCTAGTCCTTGCGGTCGCGACCGCCTCTACCAGGCGGATCGACGCTGACATTGCCGCTGCTGTCGACTGTGGTTCGCGTTCCGTCCGGGTCGCGCTGGATTATTGTGACCTCGCCGTCTGGTCGGACGATCGTGGTCTCTCCCGGTTTGCGAAAGACGATATTGCCGCGTCGGTCAACATAGGATCGCTCTGAGGCTTCCGTAGTTGAAGCGGCGTCTGACGAAGACGAGGAACCGGATGAACCCCCTGAGGCGGACGAATAGCTGGGATTGTAATATCCACCTGCGAAGCAACCGGACAGCAAGACACTAGCGCAGAGGCCCGCAGTAAGATGGCGCATCATGGCGATGTTCCTTTCGCGGCGCCACGTGGCTATCCCGAACTTCCATCGTATCGCCGCGGCGCAGCGGGCGATCCAACGAGGACACAGCTGTTTCCAAGCAAGACCCAGCCTGAAAGATGTACTACGAAGTCAGCGGGCGTCAAAGCAGTTCTCGAACGACGCTTTGGAGGCGATGACCAGCCGCAACGCAGCATCATCGTCGAATGACTAAAGTGATCGACTCAGCCGGATCGCCACAATTTGCGTTTAGGCCAACTCGGGGCCCTCTGCGGCCGTTGCGGCGGACCGGCGTTGGGTCATTTTGCGTTGGGACAGAGTATCCCCCTTCTGGGAGAAAATTTCATGGTTCGCTCCTTCTTCGTGCGGGCTTGATTCTGATTGCTGCAATATCGCCTGCAACGGCGCAAAAGGCGCGCGAGCATTTGCCGGCCATCTACGGGAGTGGAGTTCGGCAGCACTTTTGCCGCCGCCCGCCGGGAGAAGCTCGGCCACGATTTCGAGGGGACACCGTCCCGGACGATGACAAGGTCAAGACGTTGCTCGGCACTCCCAGACCGGTTTCAGGACTTCAAGCTCTGTCCCCCGTGTCGATTTCATCAATCGGTTTGGCCCTAATCGCTCCGCAATAAGTAACTACGAGAGTTTGCCGCCACTGCCACTTGTGCTTCTCGTTTCTAAGCCCCGGCGCGACTGAGGTTTCGAACCACTGGTCTGCAAAGTCTCCAAAGGTTTGTGTGCTCCTGCCCGCGCGAGTAATTTTGGCTGCGAAGCGCCGAGAGTGTCGACTGGCTCGCCGGATCGGAGTGCCGCGCCGCCGGTCCAAGTAACTGCGTGTTCCGAATTTGATCGCTGCGATCACGCCCGACTGTCTGCCGGAGCACAACGTGGCCAAAAGGCGACCCAGGGGCGACAGGCTCCACAACAGCTGCGCTGAGAGGAGCGGGTTCGGCCGTGTCGCTCGCCGAGCAAGGCTCCGTTACGGCGGTGGGAACAAACGCGAACAGGTCCGGCTGATTTCGCTCCGCTCCATCCGCGCTGCGTGAACGACGCGACATTGTTCAACCCTCCAGCGACGTACTGAGCGCCTGCTATTCGGCTCGCTCAACATGTTGCGCTTGGCGCTTGAAAACCCAGCAAGCTCCAAGCGGCTCGATTGCAATTGCCGCGGATCCGCGGCGGTTTCGCTCGCACCCGACGCGACTACATCGGCGGAAATTTCAATTCACGGTGTCATACACTCCTGTCCTCAATCACGACCAGCATCGTGTTGTTGGACATGAAGCCGCTCTTGCCGCCACCCGGGAACAGGTATCTCTTCGGGTGGTTGGTGCTCGGCAGATCCTGCCAGGTCCTCCAATTCGCCGCCGGATTATGCACAATCTCTTCGCGGCAGCGCACAAGTCGCAGGCGCCGTCGCGCGCGTCGGCATGATTTTGTCGTCTCTCTACTTGTGAGGGCTTGGCGCCTACGTCCGGTTTGGTGCTTTTGAACGTGCTGCCGGAGCAATGAGGTTCCGGCTCGGCGCATTGAGGCGCCACCCAACACATTTTCGGACAATGACGTCCGTGCGGCCAATCAGGCGCCGCGCGGGCGTTTGTTTTGGCCTCGGGCCGCCAGGAGAATTCATGACGAGCGGGAGATTGGTGCGGCACGGTCTGACGGCCCTCGGAGGGGTGATGTGCGCGGCGACGTTGGGAGCGGCGGCCGCCAATGCGCAGGCGGAAGGTCCGCCGATGGACCTTGGGACGGCGATCCAGAAAGGTGCGCCGATCCTGGAGTTTCGAACGCGAACAGAGACGGTCGAACAGACCGGTCGGCGCAGCGCTGAAGCCTTTACCAAACGCACGCGGCTAGGTTGGCAGACAGCTAAATGGAATGACCTTCAGGCCACCATCGAGTTCGAGGATGTTCGCCAACTCGGCGGCGCGAAATACGATACCAATATCAACGGCAAGACAGCCTACGCCCAGATCTTCGATCCGCAGGTGACGGAGCTGAACCGGCTGCAGGTGGTGTGGACGCCGGATCCTCGCTTTTCTGCCACTGTGGGTCGTCAGCGGATCAATCTCGATGATCAACGCTTTGTCGGGAGCGTCGCCTGGCGGCAGGATGAGCAGACCTTCGATGCGGCGCGGTTCGACGCCAATCTTGGGCGCTTCAACATCACCTACGCCTACATCGCGCATGTGAATCGCATCTTCGCTGACGCGCAGGATTGGGATTCTGACAGCCATGTCGCCAACGCGAGCTACACCTTCGCCGACCCATTGAAAGTGACGGGTTTCGTCTATGCGCTCGATTTCAATCGACCGAGGACGCCGGCTGTCGCCAATCAGTCGAACCTCACCTACGGGTTGAAAGCGACCGGCAAGCAGTGGATCGGACGCATCAATCTTGCCTACGCGGCGACCTATGCGACCCAGAGCGATTATGGCTCGAGCCTGCTGAACTACAATCTCGACATGTTCAACCTCGAGGCGACGGCGACGGTCGACGAATTCTCCGGGCGCATCGACTATGAATCGCTTGGCGGCAACGGCGCACGCGGCTTCACGACCCCGCTGGCGACGCTGCATGGCTTCCAGGGGTGGTCGGACGCCTTTGTGGCCAACGGCGTCAAGACAACCGTGGACGGGATCAAGGATCTCAATCTAACGGCGACGTGGAGCCCGCGCTGGAAGTGGGACTATCTCTTCAACCTGTCGTTCCTCGTTCGTCATCATGATTTCGAAGCGGAGCGGACGGGCGCGGACCTTGGCTCCGAGTGGGATCTGCAGGCGACCGGCAACCTTACGTCGAAGCTCAGCTGGCTCATCAAATACGCTGACTACAACGGGCCGGGCGTCGCGCCTGCTCCAGCCGACCGCACGAAGGCGTGGTTCGGCATCGAATGGAAACTCTGAACAGCGCGGACCCAGGAGAGACAGTATGACCAGCAATTCGAGAATGACCAAAGGCCTCACCCGGCGCGGCGCTCTGAGCGGAGCCGTTGCAACAGCGATCGCGATCAAGGCTGCTTTTCCCGCCGGCGCCTTCGCCGACGCCAAGGGGCCAGAGACGACGCGAGCCCGACTGGGATTTATCGCGCTGACCGACAGCTCACCGCTGATCATCGCCAAGGAACGTGGCCTGTTCGACAAATACGGTCTTCCCGATGTGGAGATCGCAAAACAAGCCTCCTGGGCGGCGACGCGTGACAATCTGGTGTTGGGATCGGCCGCCGGCGGTATCGATGGGGCGCACATTCTAAGCCCCATGCCCTATTTGATGACCCTGGGCACAATTACCGGCGGCAAGCCGGTGCCCATGAACATTCTCTGTCGGCTCAACCTCAACGGCCAGGCAATCTCGGTTTCGAACGATCTGCACGGTTCTGGCGTCAAGCTGAACGCCTCGGCGCTCAAGGCGCGCTTCGCTGACATGAAGAAGGCTGGCAAGATCGCCAAGGTCGCGATGACGTTTCGAGGCGGGACCCATGACCTTTGGGTTCGCTACTGGCTGGCGGCTGGCGGCGTCAATCCAGAGACGGATTGCGAGACCATCGTGATCCCGCCGCCGCAGATGGTCGCCAACATGCGGGCCGGGACACAGGATGCATTCTGCGTTGGCGAACCCTGGAACGCCCAGCTGGTGAGCCAGAGGCTCGGCGCAACGGCGACGACGACCTCGGAGCTCTGGATGAACCATCCGGAAAAGGCGCTCGGCATGCGCGCCGACTGGGTCGCCAAATACCCCCGCGCCGCCCAAGCGCTGGTTGCCGCGGTCATGGAGGCGCAACGCTGGTGCGACGACATGAAGAACAGGCCTGCGATGTGTTCTGTCGTCGCCGGGCGGCAATACATCAACGTGCCGCTGAACGACATCCTGCCGCGGCTAACCGGCAAGATCGTGTATGACGGCTCTCTCACCGTCGACGGCTCGCCCCACATCATGAAGTTCTGGGCCGACAATGCGAGCTTCCCGTGGAAGTCGCACGACAAATGGTTTCTCACCGAGAACATCCGCTGGGGCAATATTCCCGCCCAAACCGATCTCAACGCGACGGTGGACAAGGTGAATCGCGCAGATATCTGGCGCGCTGCTGCAGCGGCGCAAAGTGTCGTCGCCCCATCAGGCGACAGCCGCGGCGTCGAGAAGTTCTTCGACGGGAAGACGTTCGACCCGGTGCACCCGGAAGCCTACCTGGCCTCGCTCGCCATCAAGCAGATCGCGTGAGGGGAAGATGATCGTTGCCGCCATCGCCGTGTCCGATCCACCCCCGGTCGATACGGGCGGACCATCGCCGCCGACGTCACGCGCCACCATCGTGCGCCTACGGCGACCGTCCCGTGGCTTGCAGCCTTTGGCGCGGTTTGCTGGGGCCGTCCTCGCGTCGGTGATCCCGCCGCTGCTCGTCCTGACGCTTCTGCTGATCGTTTGGCAGGTGGCGTGCAGCGGCCCGGCATCGCTCTTCCCGGCGCCTCTGTCGATCTGGCGGGAGTCGCACGAGCTGATCGTCGATCCCTTCTTCAGGCGGGGCGAGCTCGATCAGGGACTGTTCTGGCATGTGATGAAATCCCTGTCCCGGGTCGTCGTCGGCTTCGGTCTGGCGGCCATCGTCGGCGTGCTGGTCGGCGTCTGGATCGGCGCCAGCAAATGGGCGCAGCGCGCCTTTGATCCGGTCTTTCAGGTTCTGCGCACCGTGCCGCCCCTGGCGTGGCTGCCGATCTCCCTGGCGTTGTTCCGGGAGGCGCAGCCCTCGGCGCTTTTCGTGATCTTCATCACGTCGATCTGGCCGGTGATCATCAACACGGCGGTCGGCATCCGCAACCTGCCGCAAGATTATATAAATGTCGGCCGGGTGTTGCGGTTGTCTCCGATCGAGATGTTCTTCCGGATCATGGCGCCGGCGGCGACGCCGTACATCTTCACCGGGTTGCGGATTGGCATCGGCATGAGCTGGTTGGCGATCATTGCGTCCGAGATGCTGCTCGGTGGTGTCGGCATCGGCTTCTTCATCTGGG
>JANMWT010000213.1:0-7552 GCA_031394145.1 Alphaproteobacteria bacterium
GCTGAACTCACCGACACCAACTCGATCACCTCGCACCGCCGCGTCATCGATGTGTCCGGAGATGGCCCCAACAACGCCGGTCCTGGGGTTGAACAAGCGCGTGACGATGTCGTCAGGCGCGGGTTCACGATCAATGGTCTGCCGATCATGCTGCGCAAGATGAAGCAGTTCTACGACATCGATCATCTCGACCGCTATTACAAGCAGTGCGTGATCGGCGGGCCGGCATCGTTCATCGCGCCGGTCTTCGATCTGAAGCAACTGGCGGCGACGGTGCGAAAGAAACTCGTGCTCGAGATCGCCGGCGCCGACATCGCCCCGCCTGGAACGGCGCCGACCGAGTTTGCCGATGCCGTCCCGGGCGCAGGCGTGGTGCGCGCCCAACTCAAGCTGCCGACGGAAAAACAGGACTGCTTTGCCGGCGAAAAGCGGGTTCGCGGGGCTTATGGCGGCTTCAGCGGGGGCGGGGAAGGCGTCTTCCCCTGACACGGCGCTTAGACTGAGCCTTCAGCCTCGGCCTTCAGCCTGGGCCGTCAAATTCAGCCTTTAGCGGCGCCTCGCCTGAAGCGCGTCCCATTGGTCCTGCATCTGCGCTTCGAGCTCTGCCGGGCGATTGCGGGTCCCATCCCAGATCATGTCGGCACGCTCGTCCGCCCGCACATGGTTTAAGCCTCTAACCACGCCTTCCAGGGTGCGCTGGGCGACCTGCTGGGGCGAGGTCTTCTTGACATCGAGCGAGCCGACCATGTCGGTGTCGATATAGCCGGCATAGACGCCTACGACATGGGTGCCCTGCGCCTTCAGTTCCATGCGCGCAGCGTCAGAGACAGCCAGGGCGGCATGTTTCGAGGCGCAATAGGTGGCGTTGATCGGGTTCACGAACCAGCTCACCACCGACAGCATGTTGGCGATGGCGCCGCCGCCATTGCGGGCCAGCACCGGTGCGAAAGAGCGGATCATCCGCTGCATGCCGAAGACATTGACGTCCATCTCCTGGCGCAACGCCTCTTCGGAATGCGGTTGAAGCATGGGCGAGGCCAGCATGATGCCCGCATTGTTGATCAGCAGGTCGATGTCGCGGCAATGCTCGGTTGCCGCCAGCGTCACGTCGGCATTCGAGGTGACATCGAGCTTGACCGGAACGGCGCGAGCGTCCGCGACCGAAGCCGGATCGCGCGCTCCGGCATAGACCTTGACCGCGCCAGCCGCGAGCAGCGCCTCGACATAAGCCTTACCCAGCCCGCGATTGGCGCCAGTGACCAGCGCCGTGCAACCCTTGATGTTCACGCCAGCTCTCCTGTCGGTGTTCTACGACAGGTAGAACTCCCCGAACGATCCCGTAAACCCAAGGCTGTAAAGAAACGCGGGTTGCACGTTTATTCAGAGTTCGCTTGGTGGCGGCAGATGGCCTGACGCCAGCCACCAGGTCAGAGCGATCCGTCTCAAGCGATCCGGCCAAATCGACCCGTCCGATCCAGGCGCCGTCCGCGATCCTCAGCCCGCGCTAGAGGGCAGGCTGGATCGGTCCATCGGCGCGTCCGTTCACGAACTGGTCAACATAAGCGTTCTGGGATTTGTCGATGTCCTTCGCTGGCCCGCGCCAGACGATCCTGCCTTCGTGCAGCATGGCGACTTCGTCGGCGATCTTGCGCACGCTGGCCATGTCGTGGGTGATCGTGATCGCCGCGGCGCCCAGCGCCTTGACCTGCGCGACGATGAGATCGTTCACAGCGTCTGCGGTGATCGGGTCGAGGCCGGTGGTCGGTTCGTCGAAGAAGATCAGGTCGGGTTTGGCGATGATGGCGCGCGCTAGCGCCACGCGCTTCTGCATGCCGCCGGACAGCTCAGCGGTGCGCAGGTTGGCGACCGACGCGCCGAGCCGGACCTTGGCGAGGGTTTCGATGGCGCGCTGCCTGGCCTCTGCGCGGTTAACGCCGTCGCGATAGATCAGCGCGAAGGCGACATTCTCCCAGACGCTGAGGCTGTCGAACAGCGCTCCGCCCTGAAACAGCATGCCGGTGCGCTTACGCAGGCCCTCGAGCGCCTTGTGATCGTCGACAGGCCGGCCGTCGAAGATCACTTCGCCTTCCTCGGGCTTCATCAGGCCGAGGGCGCACTTGATGGTCACGGATTTGCCGGTGCCCGACCCGCCAATCACCACCAGCGACTGACCCGGCTTGACCGAGAGATCGACGCCGCGGAGCACTTTTTTCTCACCGAACGTCTTGTGGACGTTGCGCAGTTCGAGGATGGGCGTCTCGCCGAAATGAGGAGATGCGCTCAAAGGCCGACCCTCACGAAGATCGACGTCATCACATAATTGGAGGCGAGGATCAGCACGGCGGCTCCGACCACGGCAAGCGTCGCTGCGCGGCCAACCCCGCCCGCCCCGCCCTTGGAGCGATCGCCCTGATAACAGCCCATCAGCGCAATGATGGCCCCGAACACCGCCGCCTTGATCAGGCCTGAAAGAATGTCGTCATTGGTGACGAAGGCCCAGGTGTTGCGCAGGTAGGTTGCGCCATTGAAGTTGAGCGAGCCGACACTGACCAGATATCCCCCCATCACGCCGATGATGTCGGTGACGAGGACGAGCACGGGCAGGGTGATGATCGCGGCAAGAACCCGCGGCGCATAAAGATAGCGCTCTGGTTTTGCCGAAAGCGTGAGCAATGCATCGATCTGTTCGGTCACGCGCATGGCGCCGATTTCTGCAGCGATACCCGCCGAGACCCGGCCTGCCAGCATCAGGCCTGCAAGCGTCGGCCCAAGTTCGCGGCTGATCCCCAACACCACGATGTTGGGCACGAATTGCTCGGCATTGAAGCGCGATCCGCCGGTATAGATGTTGAGCGCCAGCGCAGCGCCGATAAAGACGGCGGTGAGGCCGACGACCGGCATCGAATAGAAGCCGATCTTCAGGCACTGGCGCAGGAATTCGCGGACATAGATCGTCGGCGTCACGCAGGCGATCAGCACCTGTCCCCAGAACACCGCAATCCGCCCGATCTCGCGAAACGCTGCGATGACGGTGTGGCCGATGAGCTGGAAGGGATTTGGAAGGCGTCGTTGCGGGGCGGCGTCCGAGGTCATGCGCCACCCACATAGTTGCGCCGGATGCGGCGACCAAGGCGGGTCAGGAGTTCATAATCGATGGTCCCCATCGCCTCGGCCTGATCGCGAAGGGGAAGATTGGCGCCCATCAGCTCAACTTCATCTCCGACCATGGCGGAAACGCCGGTCACGTCCAAAACGATCAGGTCCATCGAGACGCGGCCGAGAATGGGTCGGCGGACGCCCCGGATCACGCCATAGCCTCTATTCGAGGCGGCGCGCAAGAAACCGTCGGCATAGCCAATCCCAACCGTGGCGAGGGTATGGCGCCGGCTCGCCGTGAAGGTCGCGCCATAGCCGATGGTCTCGCCGGCATCGATGTCGCGCACCTGCAGGATCGGCGCGCGAAGCGTGACGACAGCCTGAGGCGCATCGCCATCGGTAGGCACGGGTCCGCCGCCATAAAGGCCGATGCCAGGGCGGATCTCGTCCAGGGCATAGCGCGGCCCCAGATAGACGCCGGCGGTGGCGGACAGGCTTCGCCGGCTCGTCGGCCAGAAGGCGCCGGCGCGGCCAAGGGCGTCGAGCTGGGTCTGGTTCTTGATCGCGCCCCCAGCTTCATCGGCGCACGCAAGGTGGCTGACCAGGAGGCTCGGAGCGGGCCAGGCGATGGCAGCCGCGCGCCAGTCGGCTTCGGACAGGCCAAGCCGGCTCATTCCGGTATCGACGTGGAGCGCAGCAGGGCCCGCGCCAGCGGCGATCCAGAGCCGGATCTGGTCAATCGAATTGAGCACGGGTTCAAGCTTCGCCGCGCCAAACAAGGCCAGTGCATCCCGCGCTGGCCCATGGAACACGGCAATGCTCGGGCCAGGGCCTAACGCCTTGCGCACCTCGACGCCTTCACTCGGCCAGGCGACGTAAAACCGCCGGCATCCGGCCTTGGCCAGCGCTTGGGCGACCCGCGCTGCGCCCAGGCCGTAGGCGTCGGCCTTGACGACCGCCGCCGCCTCGGCCGGCGCCGCACGGCGGCCCAGCATCCGCCAGTTTTCAACCAGCGCCGACAAGTCGATCTGAACCGAGGGCGAGGTCACCGGCCGGACCGCGCTATTCGCGATCGTCGGAGAGGAATTTGTTGCGCGTCTCGGGCGCGCCCTGCCGCGAGGGGGTAAAGCTCCGGGGCTCGACATAGCCGGTCTGCGCCTTGTCGAAGAAACGCACGCGGTTGGAATCGAAGCCGACTTCGACCTTGCCGATCGGCCCGTGGCGCTGTTTCGAGACGATGATCTCGGCGCTGCGCAGTTTGGTGTTCATCGCATCCTGCCATTCGGCGTGCTTTGGATCATCCTCGTTCGGTTCCTGACGCTCGAGGTAATAAGCCTCGCGATAGATGAACATCACCACGTCCGAGTCCTGCTCGATCGAGCCGGATTCCCGCAGGTCCGAGAGTTGCGGCCGCTTGTCGTCGCGGTTCTCGACTTGACGCGAGAGCTGCGAGAGCGCCAGCACCGGGATCTGCAGCTCCTTGGCGAGCGCTTTCAGCGACTTGGTAATCTGGGTGACTTCCTGAACCCGGTTGTCATTGCGATTGCCGCCCGAAGCCGTGATCAGTTGCAGATAATCGATGATCAGGAGATCAAGGCCGTGGGTGCGCTGCAGCCTCCTGGCTCGGGCCGCCAGCTGCGAGATCGAGATGGCGCCCATGTCGTCGATGTAGAGCGGCAGCCCTTCCATCTCCTTGGCGGCGTCGCGGATACGCTCATAATCGCGCGGATTGATCTCTCCGCGGCGGATCGCATCGGACGGCACGCCGGAAATGTCCGCCAGGACGCGGGTGGCGAGCTGGTCGGCCGACATCTCGAGCGAGAAGAAGCCAACCACCGCGCCATCGTCGGTCCGCATCGCGCCGCTCGGGCCGATCGAGCGGCGGCAACGCTTGGCGGCGTGATAGGCGATGTTGACGGCCAGCGCAGTTTTGCCCATCGACGGGCGCGCCGCGAGGATGACCAGGTCGGATTTGTGCAGGCCTCCGAGCTTGCGGTCGAGCTCCGCCAGGCCGGTGGGCACGCCCGCGATCTTGCCGTCGCGGGAAAAGGCGTTGGTCGCCATCTCGATCGAGCTTGCAAGCGCTGTGTTGAAGGTCTGGAAGCCCTGGACGCCAGCGCCGCGTTCGGCCAGCGTGAACAGCCTCTTCTCGGCGTCCTGGATCTGCAGTTCGCCCGGCTCATCGATTTCCGAGGAGGTCGCCTTCTGCACGATCTCGGCGCCGATCTGGATCAGCTCACGTCTCAGGGCAAGATCGTGCACCACCTTGGCGTAGTCATGGATCTCAGGACCGAAGGCGGCTGAATCGAGAAGGTCGGCGAGATAGCGTGCGCCGCCGATCTCGGCGAGCTGGCCGTCGCGCTCGAAATGTTCGCGCAAGGTCACGCCATCGGCGACACGGCCGCTCGAGATCATGCGATCGACGACCGAATAGATCGCCTGGTTGGCCGGGTTGCAGAAATCACCTGCCTTGAGCACATCGGAGACGCGCTGATGCGCGTTGTTGTCGAACAGGATCGCGCCCAGCACGCCCATTTCGGCGGCGAGATTGTGAGGGGGCGCGGTTGCCGCTGTGACGTCATGATCTTTGGGCATGAACCTGTCGTAGCCCGGGTGAAAAAACGAATCGCGACTTGATTCTAAGATACTCACGGGAAGCTTGTCGCTGTGCATGGACAGGGTTTCACCCGAACCGGCGCGATGAGGTCTCGGGTCTCAAAAAAGCCGGGGGTTTTCAGGGCAGGGCGGGCGACCGTGGAGCGATGGCCCCCCGGTTGCGACGAGTTGCGACGAGTTGCGACGCGCTGCGGCGAGCGCCCATCGTCAATCGGGCGTCAATCGGGCGTCAATCGGACGTCAGTGGGACGTCAGTGGGACGTCAGTGGGGCGTCAGTGGGGCGTCAGGGGATGGTCTCCGATCGACGCGAAGCTCAACGATCGGGGCGTTTGAAGCCCGGGCGCGCTTGCGCGGCGGGGACATTGGCGATGATGCCCGCCTCATTGCCGATGTCGCCAGGTGGAATGAGATCATAAAAGCCGCTGGCCCTGATCCGAACCACGACGTCCTTGTCGCCCGAGTTGGAGAACTGCCAGCCCTCGATGCCGTCGAACGGGGCGGTGAGGGCGCCTTGCTGCTTCAGGCCATAGGCTTCCTTGTAGCTGGCGACCTGCATGAGCTCCTTGCTGCCCGCCGCTGGCGTCGTGTGGCCGTGGAAATCAAACCGGACGTCGGTGGCTTTATCCGCGCCGATCACTTCCCACGCAAAAATCAGCGTCGCGTCCTTCTTCATGCGGAACTTGTATTCGAGCTCCGAGCCGTGGGCCCCGCCGAGGAAACCAGTGAGCGGGATCTCAATCACATCCGAGCGGAACGTGGTTGCATATTCACGGGCAAGCGGGACCGAACTCGAATTGACATCCAGCTTGTGCTCGGCGGGCGCCCAGATCCGCCCGATGCCGCTGAGCTTGCCGATGCCAAGCGGATCGTGATTGAATTCCGCCGGCAGGATGGCGCCCAGGACGATCAGCGCGCCGACCACGATCGCGCCCAAGCTCACGCTGATCAGTGTTTTTGGACTTACCGTCAGCTGCGCTGGCTGTTGCCCTGGCCCTGGCCCTGGCGTTGATCGTTGCGCTGGCCGTAGCGCTGATGGTGGGGTCTCATCGGTCATCAGGCGCCTCCTGTAAAAAAGTAACCGGCAATCTGCTCGCCGGTCAGCACGACGCCTGCGAGCAGGATCAAGGCGTTCGCGGCAAGCGCAAACCGACCAAAGGTCGGAGACAGGCGCCAGAGCGTGATCAGGCCGAGGATCACGCTGAGGGCAATCAGCTGCCCCAGTTCAACGCCGATGTTGAACGAGACCAGATTGGCGATCAGCCCGTTGGGCCTGAGGTGAAGCGTCTGGAGCTTGGTCGCGAGGCCGAGCCCGTGAACCAGACCGAATGCGCCAACCGCAAGGCGCGTATCAAGCTCAACGCCCAGACTTCGAAAGCCGCCGAGGTTCTCGAAGGCCTTGTAGCAGACCGAAAGTCCGATCACCGCATCGACCAGATGCGAGGAGACATGCCAGTTGAACAAAACGCCCAAGAGCAGCGTCGTCGAATGACCGAGCGAGAACAGCGAGACGTAAAGCAACACGTCCTTCAGTCGGTAGAGAAAGAAGATCACCCCTGCGAGAAACAGCAGGTGATCGTATCCCGTCACCATGTGTTTGGCGCCAAGATAGAGGAACGGGAACGGGTCGGGCCCGGTGGTCGCCGCGACGAAGGCTGCATCCTTGCCGCCGATCGCGTGGGCGAAGGCGGGATCGACCGCAAGCAGGGCCGCGCCGGCGATCATCGCGGCCAGCGCGAGCTTCAGGCGGATGCGTGTCATCATGGCTCGCGGCGGCTGTCCCAAAGCCAGCCTTATCGACAGTGGTCATGGCATGCAATTGCCGGCGCATGATCCGGCTGA
>JANMWT010000512.1:0-4221 GCA_031394145.1 Alphaproteobacteria bacterium
CCCTTCTGGCCCAGACGCTCGTCCGGCCGCTCGTCCTGGTGCTGGTGCTGGTCCCGGTGCTGGCCCTGCTGCCGGCGACGGGGGTTGCGATCGCCGAGCCGGTGAAAACCGGACATGCCACGGCCGAGATCATCGCCGAACGTGCGGGCGTCGTCCCCGGCGACCAGTTTCTCGGCGCGCTCAAGCTCGACCTTCAGGATGGCTGGCACGTCTACTGGAAGAATGCGGGCGACAGCGGCGAATCGCCGGAGATCGACTGGTCGTTGCCGACGGGCGTAACCGCCGGTCCCTTTTCCTGGCCCGCGCCGCACGCCATCCCGGTCGCGACCTTGATGAATTACGGTTACGAGCATCAGGTCGTCCTGCCCTTTGAAGTGAAGCTGCCTTCGACCTACAAGCCCGGCGACAAGCTCGAGTTGAACGGTCAAGCGCGCTGGCTGATCTGCTCGGACGTCTGCGTTCCGGAACAGGCGAAGCTCAGCCTTCAGCTTCCGATCGAACCTGCGCTGCGCACCGATGAAGCTGCAGGCGCGCTGATCGCCGGCTCGCTTGCGGCGACGCCCAAACCGGCGGCCGGCGCGATGACGGTGCAGCGCACGCCGACCGGCTTCAAACTGGGTGTTGTCGACGCCGACATGGTTGCGGCGACCAGGACAGCGACCTCGGCTCGCTTCTATCCTAACGGCTCGCAGATCGAGAACGCAGCCAAGCAGAAAGCCCAGCATGGCGAGGCGGGGATCTCGATCGAGCTTCAGGCGTCGGAGTTTGCCCCCAAGGGAGATGCGCCGCTCGACGGGGCGGTGGTGATCGAGGCAAAGGACGGCAGCCGCAAGGCATGGGAGATCAAGGCGACCCCGGGTGAGTTTCCGGCAGGCGTTTCGGGCAAGCCGATCGGCCCCGGCAGCAGCACACTTGGCGCGGTTGCGTTGCTCGGCATTCTCGGTGCGGCCTTTCTCGGCGGACTGGTGCTGAACCTGATGCCGTGCGTGCTGCCGGTGCTCTCGATCAAGGCGGCCGGGCTGATGAACACCGCGCACGACCCGAAAGAAGCGCGGGCCCATGGCCTTTTCTATACCGCCGGCGTGGTGCTCTGCTTCCTCGCCATCGGCGCAATCCTCGTCGCCCTGCGCGCGGCTGGCGAGCAGGCAGGATTGGGCTTCCAGCTGCAATATCCGCCGCTGGTCGCTGTATTCTCGCTGCTGATGTTCGCGGTTGGTCTCAATCTCCTTGGCGTCTTTGAAATCGGCGCCTCGCTGATGGGTCTGGGCGGCGACGTCGCCGACAAGGGCGGCGCCTCGGGCGCCTTCTTCACCGGCCTGCTGGCGGCCTTCGTTGGCGCGCCTTGTGTTGGCCCGTTCATGGCGCCGGCGGTTGGCGTTGCCCTGTCCCAGCCGCCGCTGGTGGTGCTGGGGGTGTTCCTGGTGATCGGTCTTGGCCTGGCCTCGCCCTTCCTGCTGCTCAGTTTCACCCCGGCGCTGGCCCGGCTCTTGCCCAAGCCGGGCAAGTGGATGGCGACCTTCAGACAGGTTCTGGCCTTCCCGATGTTCCTGACTGCGATCTGGCTGCTCTGGATCCTCGCTGGGCAAGCTGGCTCTGACGGCGTCATCCTAGTTGTCGGCGCCGCCGCCGTGCTGGCCTTCGGCATCTGGCTCGCCGACAAGATCGGCAAGGGCCTGATCGGCCGGGCCATCGCCGGTATCGTCATCCTCGCCGCTTTCATCGCTCCGGCGGTTCTTTCCGCCGGACTGACCGCTCCAGCTGAGGCCGCCCAGGCCGGCGCATCGGCCGAAGCCGCCACCAAGCCATGGTCGCCGCAACTGGTCAGCGAGCTCCGAGCCGAGAAAAAGGTGATCTTCGTCGACTTCACCGCGCGTTGGTGCGCGACCTGCCAGGTCAACAAGCGGCTCGCGCTGCAAAGCGATTCTGTGAAGAAGGCCTTCGCCGACCTCAACGTCGTCTTTCTGGTCGCCGACTGGACAAACCGCGACGGCGTCATCGCCGAAGCGCTGGCTGAGTATGACCGCGCCGGGGTTCCGCTCTATCTTGTATACCCAGCAACCGGCGGCCCGGCTGTCGTGCTGCCACAGGTGCTCTCGCCGGGCCTGGTGGTAAAAGCGGTCAAGGACGCGGCGGCGGCGCGGACCGCTCAATTGCCGAAGGGGGATGCATCTTGAGCCTGTTCACCCGCGATCATGTGATCCTTCTCGCCGGCACGCTCGCTGCGGCGGCGCTGACGCTGACGGCGGTGATCACCTCGACTGCCGCGGCCAACGCCGCCACGGTGGGCCAGCCTGCGCCGGCCTTCACCGAGATGAGTTCGGCAGGCAAGCCTGTGTCGCTCGACGATTTCAAGGGCAAGACCGTCGTGCTTGAATGGACCAATGACGGGTGCCCGTATGTGGCGAACCAGTATCGCAGCGGCAACATGCAAAAGACCCAGGACGCCGCCCTCGCCAGTGGGGCCGTGTGGATCTCGGTGATCTCCTCGGCGCCGGGCAAGCAAGGCTTCGTCAAGGCTGCCGAAGCGAACCGACTGACCGCCAGCCGCGGCGCCCACCCAACCTATGTGCTGCTCGATAGCGATGGGTCGCTGGGTCACCTCTATGGCGCCAAGACGACGCCGGACATCTTCATCATCTCGCCCGAGGGCAGGATCGTCTATTCCGGAGCCATCGACAGCATCCCGACGACCGATCCGGCTGAGACCGCGAAGGCGACCAACTACGTCACGGCCGCACTCACGGCGCTGAAAAACGGGACGGAGCCGAACCCGGCTTTGACCCGCTCGTATGGCTGCGGCGTGAAATACTAGGTCCGGATCGTGCGCCCGCCGCCTGCATCGGCGATCGGATCGAGACGCTGATCGCCGCCTGGCGACGTGTGATGCTTCGGCCGATGCCGACCGCCAGTCCAGGCGGTCTGAAACCAGCGCGCCATGCGCGGTCCGGCCAGGCTGCGATGCCGACGGGGCTTATCGGCTCTAGCCTTAACCAAACCCTGGCGCCTGACTGTCCGCAATGTTGCCGGCGCGGAAGCGATAGGTTACCCACCCCGCCTGACCACTCGACCGTTGGACGCCAGCATGGCCAAGGACGAAGCCCGTCGCCCGGAGGCCCGCAAGCCGCGGGGCTTTCCGGACAAGGCGGCGGCGATCATCGCCGCCGAGCGCCGGCTGGTGGACGCCATCAGCGCCGTCTACCAGCGCTGGGGTTTTGACGCGCTCGACACCGGGCCGTTCGAATATGTCGATGTGCTCGGCAAGTTCCTGCCCGATACCGACCGGCCCAATGCCGGCGTCTTTGCGTTGCAGGATGACGATGACCAGTGGATCGCCCTGCGCTACGACCACACGGCCCCGCTGGCCCGCTACGTCGCCGAGAACTGGGAGCGCATCCCCAAGCCATTCCGCCGCTATTCGGCCGGTCCGGTCTGGCGCAACGAAAAGCCGGGTCCGTTCCGCTTCCGCGAATTCATCCAGTGTGACGCCGACAGCGTCGGCGTTGCCGGTCCCGCCGCCGACGCGGAGATGATCGCCATCGCCGCCGCCGCGATGAAAGCGGCGGGCGCCGGGGCGGGCGAATACATCGTCAAGGTCAATACGCGCCTCCTGCTCGACGGCATGATGGAGGCAGCGTCGATCTCCGATGCGGCCGTTCGCCAGGCCGTGCTGCGGGCGCTCGACAAGTTCGACAAGTTCGGCGTCGAAGGGGTCAGCCTGTTGCTGGGCAATGGCCGCAAGGATGAGTCCGGCGACTTCACCAAGGGTGCAGGCCTCGCCGCTGCGCAGATCGATCGCTTCATTGCCTTTGCGACCGCGCGCGGCGCGACGCGATCCGAAACCCTTGGTCGTCTCGCCGATGTTGCAGGCTCGACCGCAGCGGGCGCCGCTGGCGTCGCCGAGTTGGGTTCGATCGATGACGTGCTGAAGGCGCTTGGCGTCGGAGAAGAGGAAGTCAGCTTTGACCCCGCCATCGTGCGCGGCCTTGAATACTATACGGGCCCGGTCTTCGAAGCCGAACTGCTGCGCGAATTTCGCGACGCCGACGGCAACCCGGTGCGCTTCGGCTCGGTGGGCGGCGGCGGTCGGTATGATGGCCTGGTGGCGCGCTTCCGCGGCGAGCCCGCCCCGGCGACAGGCTTTTCTGTCGGTGTCAGCCGGCTTGCGGCGGCAATGGCCAGTGAAACCCTCGCGATCGACGGTCCGGTGCTGGTGCTGGTGCT